>DATFAZ010000265.1:0-8779 GCA_035254105.1 Noviherbaspirillum sp.
AGACGGTTCACTCGGCGAACGCAATGACGCGCATTGCGTATCGATCGAACACAAACTCGGCATCAAGGCCAGCCCAACGGCCGTGCTGCAGTTCGGCGATCATGGCGGTGCGATCGGGACGATGGTCGGTGAAGAAAACCGGGGCCTGGAATACATGTTCATCATGATGAATGCGGCGCGTTTTGCCGTGGGCATGCAGGGTATCGGTGTAGCAGAGCGCGCATACCAAAAGGCGGTGTCGTATGCTCGCGATCGTTTACAGTCGCGCGACCTCGCTGGTTCTAGCGGTCCGGTTGCCATCATTCATCACCCTGATGTGCGTCGCATGCTGATGTCCATGCGCGCTCATGTGGAAGCCGCACGGGCGCTGTCCTATGTGACTGCAGCGGCATTTGATGCTGCACATCATCACGCGGACGCTGAAGTGCGCAAGGCAAATCAGTCTTTCTATGAGTATATGGTGCCGATCGTAAAGGGGTGGTCCACTGAAATGTCCATCGACGTCGCCTCCAACGGCGTGCAAGTACATGGCGGCATGGGCTTTATCGAAGAAACCGGCGCTGCCCAGCACTACCGGGATGCGCGTATTTTGACAATCTATGAAGGCACGACCGCAATTCAGGCAAACGACCTGATTGGCCGCAAGACCGTGCGCGATGGCGGCGCCACGGCAAAAGGCATTCTCGCGCAAGTGCGCCAAACGGAAGAGGAGTTGTCTGCGTATGAATCAGGCGATCTGGCAGCCATACGCAAGCAGCTTGCTGCCGGTTCCAAGGCATTGGAAGAGGTGGTCAATTATGTTGTTGGCAACATGAAATCGGACATCAAGGGTGTGTTCGCAGGAAGCGTTCTTTACCTCAAGCTTGCTGGTGTGGTTTTGGGCGGCTGGCAAATGGCACGTGCAGCGCTTATTGCTGAACGCAAGCTGAAAGCAGGCGAGGGCGACGCCAAATTTTATCAGGCAAAAATCGCGACAGCCCGCTTCTTTGCGGACCATATCCTGTCGCAAGCTGCCGGGTATCGCACAGCGATTGTCGAAGGTAGTGCTGGTGTGATGGCTCTTGCAGAGGATCAGTTCTGATAGCGCGATTTTCTTGAAGGCATGCAAAAAAGGCAGTCAAAAGACTGCCTTTTTATTTTTATCTGTCGCCGAACTACTGGTGCATTTTTTTCTCTCCTCTCTATACTGAAATAATCAGTTCTGGTTTCAGAGCCGGAGGCGATCATGAGACGTATGCTGGTTACGGTCAGCCTGCTTGTCGGGTTTTTCATGCCTTGGAGGAATGTTGCGTTAGCAATTGGCGACATCACGACTGCCGACGCTATTGCAATTCATGAGGCGGTACAGTCCCAGCTTGAGGCCTTGTCCAAGGATGACGCCGCCAGCGCATTCGACCTGACAACGCCGGAGAAGCGAATGCTGATCGGAAGTCCAGATAATTTCCTGCGACTCATAAAAGAAGAATACGACCCGATCTATCGTTACCAGCGCGTTCTGTTTTCCCGCCCGGAAGTGATCAATGGCGACGCAATTCAGATTGTGCGCGTTACGGATAGCTATAGCCGGGTATGGGTGGCGGTGTTTTGGATGCAGCAAGGAGAAGATAGCAGTTGGAAAATCGATGGTTGCCAGTTGCTTGAAACCACGTCGATATCGATCTGAGAAGGTCTGCGTAGCGATAGAGGAATCAACCGTTGAGAAAATCGCTACGTTGATAATAGCGAAAAGGTCATTACTCTTGCCTGCAAAACTAATAAATAAGTGTAGGGGATAAAAAGGGTATTGCTTTGTAGAACGCTCAGTTCAACTGCTTAGGGCGAAATGAGCATTGTGTCGCAAGCTAGTGTTAAGGAGGTTATATCATGACCCGCAAATACATTGATTGCCGCGAGTTTCCGAGTGAAATGAATTGCACGGTAGCTTTATCTGCCGATACCGATCAGGAATTATTAGACACCGCAGTGCAACATGCTGTTGCGGTTCATCATCACACTGATACCCCTGAATTGCGTCAGCAAATCAAGCAATTGTTTAGGGAAGGTACTCCGTCCGTTGAACGTCCGCCTGTCCATTCCATGTAAGAGTATGGCTGCTTGCATTAACCATACGCACCTCCTGTAAAAAACAGATCAAATGCTCGGGCAATGGTTGCAATTACCGCTATCGCCCCGACGCCAAAGGTAAGCACCAACAGGATTGCAAGTGGCCAGCCGGACTGGGATTGGTAGCTTGAGTCGCGATTATGAGTGGCATCCCATTTTTCATCTGCCGTTAATCCGATTACCAATGCTTCTATCCAGCCGATCAGGATTGAGATGAAAAAGAGTGAGGCCAATGCGAATTGAGGAAGTGTTGGCAAAAGAACAGCGCCAAATAGCACTGGCAGCACTGTGAGAAAGTGCAGCCAGCCCGGCAAATCGTTCTTTCCCCATAAATAAAAACGATGCAAGCCCACACCTCCCAATGTAGTAGCCAGGAAGGTGGCAAGGGTCTTGTTTTTATGGGAAGAAGTCATATTGCCTAAGTAGGTTCCAAGAGTTGAGCAGCGATTTCGGATTGTTAGCCGAGGATGAGGTGCGCAGCAGTGTGCAGTAGAGTGCGCGGCGGTGCAATGGACAGATATATTGTGGATCCTTATTAAACTTGCAGGGATGCCGAAAAATGGGCTATAATTCCCGGCTTTTTCCGTCTTCGAACAATTTTTGGAAGCACATTATGGTCGTTATTCGTTTATCCCGTTCCGGCGCCAAGAAGCGTCCGTTTTTCAATATCGTAGCAACTGATTCGCGTAATCGCCGCGATGGTCGCTTCATCGAGCGCCTCGGTTTTTACAATCCGGTTGCTTCGGGCAAAGACGAAGGTTTCCGCATTGCGCAAGACCGTCTGGCTCATTGGGAAGGTGTTGGCGCGCAATTGTCGCCGACCGTTGCACGCCTCGTGAAAGAAGCGGGCAAAAAGGCTGCTGCCTAAGTTATAGCTGACTTTGTCAGTCAAGCCTGGATCGGGGATGACTATCCCTGACGATTTGGTTCTGGTCGGTCATGTGACCGGCGCTTTTGGCGTTCAAGGCTGGGTACGGATCAAGCCTTACTCTGCCGATGCCGACGCAATGTTGCATGCCAAGACGTGGTGGCTGGATAAGCCTGATCTGCATGACGTCGAAATGATGCAGGCCAAGATCCACGGTGAAGATGTGGTGGCTCGCTTGATGGGCGTGGCCGATCGTAATGCTGCTGAAGCGCTTAAAGGCGCAGCGGTACAGATAAGACGCAGTCACTTTCCGCCGTTGGCAAACGATGAGTACTACTGGATTGATCTGATTGGCCTGACTGTCGGTAATCTTCAGGACGAGCATCTGGGTATCGTCAGTGATCTTATGGACAATGGCGCCCATCCGATTCTGCGAGTGGTTGCGCCGGCAATGCAAGGCACTGATAAGCCGAAAGAGTGGCTGATTCCCTTTGTTGATCAGTTCGTCAAAACAGTTGATCAGGAATCAAAAAAGATAACTGTGGATTGGGAACTGGATTTCTAATCCGGATAGTGGGAAGAGGGCACGATGCAATTTGATGTGGTCACGCTCTTTCCCGGCATGTTCACGGCAATTACGCAGTCCGGCATTACCCGGCGTGCGTTCGAGCAGCGAAAATGCGCATTGTCATTGTGGAACCCACGCGATTTCACAACAGACAATTATCGTACGGTCGATGATCGGCCTTATGGCGGTGGCCCCGGCATGGTGATGCTGGCGAAGCCGCTGGAAGCTGCCCTTGATGCGGCAAAAGTGCGTCAGACGCAGGAAGGCTTGCCTCGGCCGCGCGTAATTTACCTGTCGCCGCAAGGACGTACGCTGACACATCAGCGTGTAATGCAGTTGGCGGCCGAGTCGGGACTGGTTTTGTTGTGCGGCCGTTACGAGGCGGTGGATCAGCGTTTGCTGGATCGCTGCGTTGATGAAGAAATCAGCCTTGGTGATTTCGTGCTGTCAGGCGGTGAATTGCCGGCAATGGCGCTGATGGACGCAATAATCCGGCAATTGCCCGGCGTGTTGAACGATGATGTATCAGCAGTAGAAGATAGCTTCGTCAATGGTTTGCTTGACTGCCCGCATTACACGCGACCGGAGGTGTATGAAGGCACTGCAGTGCCGTCTGTCCTCATGGGAGGGCACCATGCGGAAATCGAGAAATGGCGACGTGAGCAGGCGTTGCTGGCGACACTGAAGAAGCGACCGGATTTGATCGTGAAGGCGCGGGAAGCAGGGTTGTTATCACGATCCGATGAAAAGTTTTTGAGCAGTTTGCAGTTGTAGTTTGCAGTATCGAGCGGTTGAATTTTCATCCGCATGTTTTAATCCCATCCTCTACCGGGCAATAATTTTCAAGGCGCCGGCAAGATGGTTTCAGGAGCTAAAAATGGACTTGATCCAGAAACTCGAGCAAGAAGAGATCGCCCGTCTGGGCAAAAACATTCCTGACTTCGCACCGGGTGATACCGTCGTTGTCAACGTCAATGTTGTGGAAGGTACCCGCAAGCGTGCACAGGCATACGAAGGCGTCGTGATTTCGCGTCGCAACCGCGGCCTGAATTCCAATTTCATCGTGCGTAAGATTTCGTCCGGTGAAGGCGTGGAGCGTACGTTCCAGTTGTACTCGCCATTGATCGCATCGATCGAAGTCAAGCGCCGCGGCGACGTCCGTCGTGCGAAGCTGTACTATCTGCGTGATCGTTCCGGCAAGTCGGCACGTATCAAGGAAAAGCTGCCGAACCGTCGCGTTGCTGCAAAAGCTGCAGAGTAATTGCCGTACGGTGGAAGCGAAAGGGCACCTTCGGGTGCCCTTTTTTCATTTCCGTTCCACCGCATGATCTGCACCGGTATTCACGTTAAAATCAAGTTATGCAGCGCGCTGCACTTTTCAGGACACGTTTTGTCGAAACTGATTTTTGATCCAGAAGCACTGCCGATTGATTCCATCGCTGGCGAGACGGCGATTCGGCCCGAGCAGTTGACTCACTCGTGGTTGCGTGATCGCTTTTCCAATCCGCCGCTCTGGACCCCGGAAAAACATGAGGAACTTCTGGTGCCGGGTGGCCTCGCCATGCCCACGCCGGCAGCGGTGCTGATGCCGATCGTGATGCGTGAAGAGCAGCCAACCTTGCTGCTTACGCAGCGCACAGCGCATTTGAATGACCATGCGGGGCAGGTTAGCTTGCCTGGAGGACGGGTCGATGCCTCGGACCGTTCCGCGATCGAGACGGCGCTGCGAGAAACCGAAGAAGAGGTAGGTCTGGATCGGGCTCATATAGAAGTTCTTGGCACTCTGCCGGATTATTTGACCGCCAGCGGTTTTCGCGTCACCCCGGTAGTGTCGCTGGTGCGTCCGCCATTCGACCTTCGAGCTGATCCGTTCGAGGTCGCCGAGATTTTTGAGGTGCCGCTAGCTTTTCTGATGGATGGCGCTAATCATCAGCGCCGCACATTTGATTTGCCGAACGCGCTTGGACGCCGGACCTTTTATGCAATGCCGTATGAACGCTTTTTCATATGGGGAGCAACCGCAGGCATGCTGCGTAATCTGTATCATTTTTTACGCGCATGAGCCGGAAAGTGCGGAGTACGGTGTTTGATTCGAATGTTGTGCTGCGGTATCGTATCGACTATATGATTATCAAGGCAGCCTGATGACCTTTCTTTCCATTCTCTTTGCACTGCTATTAGAGCAACTCAAACCGCTGCGCGCGGACAATCCGATGTATACGGCCATCAAGCAATTGGCCATGCGCATGGAGGCCTCATTTAACGCAGGGCAGGAAAAACATGGTCGCATGGCGTGGGTGATAACGATGCTGCTCCTGCTGGTGCCTACTGTGCTGGTGTACTGGCTGTGCGCCCGGATCAGCCCGTTTGCTGCGCTGGCCTGGAACATTCTGGTTATCTATCTGACTCTCGGGTTTCGTCACTACAGTCATTATTTCACCTCGATCCAGCTTGCCCTCAATAGTGGCGATGACGCGACGGCGCGCAGCTTGCTGGCAGAATGGAGCGGCCAGGACACGACAGGGATGAGCGTCAGCGATATTTCACGTGTCGCGGTTGAGCAGGCATTGGTGACCACGCATCGCAATGTGTTTGGTGTGTTCTTCTGGTTTTTGCTGCCGCTCGGCCCGGCGGGCGCGATTTTATATCGCGTTGCGGAGTATCTGGCGCGTGCATGGAATGAGCCCGAACATCTTAAAAACGAAGCCTTTGGACAGTTTGCCGTCAAGGCGTTTTATTGGATTGACTGGGTTCCGGCGCGCCTGACGGCAATTGCCTTTGCAGTGGTCGGCAATTTTGAGGATGCGATCTACGCATGGCGCAACTTTGCGCATCGCTGGCAAGATGAGGCGATCGGCATCATTCTCTCGGCCGGAGGCGGTGCTCTCGGCCTGCGGCTTGGTACGGCCATGGAGGTCGCTGTCAATGTTCCTCCTGCCGATGCCACCACCATTGACATCCTCAGCGCGGAGCCTGAAAGCCCTCCAGGTGAGGAAGCGACGATACGTGCCTTGCAGAGTGCAATCGGCTTGGTCTGGCGCGCACTCCTGCTGTGGATGCTCTTGCTCTTGCTGTTGTCGCTTGCGGTGTGGCTCGGCTGATTCCTTTTGTCGTAAAAGTATTGCTGTTTATTTGACGGGCTGCAGGCCCCGGCCTCTTATTCACGAAGCAGGTCGGCGGCTTTCCCCTCTCTTATTCTTCCGTATCGATTTCGACTCTTCCCAGCACTTCCTGGTCATGGGAAGTGAATCGGCGCATGCACTCTTGCTCGTTTCATATCGCGGGATATTGTTTCACTACAACTCTTCTATAAGATATAATATGTAAGAATGCTTAGCGCCGCATAATGGCGCCGGGTAAAAAGCCCGAGTCGTACTCAACTTGGTACGCAACTGGGTTCGAGGTAGCCACCGCTAGAGAGGCAAGCCGTACAAATGGCCGATACCACTAAACATAATCCTGTCGCAGGCGAGTTTTTTATCCAAGGCATTACCAGCGACGGTCGGCAATTTCGTCCCAGCGACTGGGCTGAGCGATTGTGTGGCGTGATGTCTTGCTTTCGCCCGGAAGGCTCAGGCGGGCCGCACGCCCATTTGCGGTATTCACCATATGTGCGCCCCACGGTTCTCGGCGGGGTCAAATCCGTGATTGTCAATGAAGGATTGCGCGAGATTGAGCCGCTCGCGTATCACTTCGTCATCAATTTTGCCAAGGACAACGATCTGCAGATCGTCAATGCATGTCCGTTGCCGGAGCCGGGTGAGAAGCAGGGGTAAAGAGATTGGTAACATACCGTCCTTGCTGTCCTTGAACCAAGCCGTGCGGGCAAAAACTTCAATTTCTATACGATTTAACCGACCACTTCTTCGTAACTGATGCCATATCAAAGTGATAGGCGTCCGTACTTCTCGATCCATTGAGCGCATTAGCAGGGCATGCCAAGTTATTGCTAACTTTGCTGTTGTATCGCTCCTCCCTCGTGACTCTTTCTAAGCCGAACCGCTGATCTTCGAAAGGCGGCCGTTCGTCGGCGTCTTTTTAGAGTTTTGTCAAAGTTGAAATAATATGAGCCCCACAAGAAGGAGGGGGAAATGGCTCATTATAAAAACGCAGGCTTCACATTAATCGAAGTAATGATCACGGTCGCCATTGTCGCGATTCTGGCTGCAGTTGCGTTGCCGTCTTACCGGGACTATCTAATTCGTGGGCGGATACCTCAGGCAACGACAAACCTCGCTACCTTGCGTGTAAAGCTTGAACAGTATTACCAGGACAACAGGACGTATGTGGGTGCCTGCACTGCAGGAACCGTCGCACCGCTGCCTGACGCGGATAGCTTCACCTACTCATGCCCAACTCTGACAGCCACTACTTTTACGGCTCAGGCTACCGGTGTTGCCACCGGCTCAATGAACAATTTCACGTATACGATCAACCAGGCAAATGTTCGTGAAACCACTTCAGTGCCTTCCACTGTGTGGGGCACTACTCCCCAAGCGACCAAATGCTGGATTATCAGGAAGGGGGGCGGATGTTAACTCGCCAAATACAGCGCGGTGTAACGTTGGTGGAAATTGTCATTACGCTGGCGATATTGAGTCTTTTGCTTGGACTTGCCTATCCCAGCTATACGGCCTGGCTCACCAATCTGCAAATTCGTAGCGCTACCGAAAAAATGCTCAGCGGGTTGCAACTTGCTCGTGCCGAGGCAATGAAAAGCAATACTACCGTGCGCTTTTCATTGGTAGACAACATGACGAATGCATGCGCGCTACTTGACACAGGTTCCATTGCGATAGTCAGCCGCTCAAATCCTGCGGGTAAATGTGATATCGGCGCATCCGATACGGTCGAGCCATTCATCAGCCAGATTCTGGCCATGCAAGAAGGATCGGCACGAGTGAATGTGACGGCAACCGACGGCGCAGGGAACGCGCGTACCAATGTGGTGTTCAATGGCCTTGGGCGCGTACTGACCGCGACAGACTGGATCCGGCAGATTGATTTCGATGTGCCGCCGGCAAACGCCAATCGGGCATTACGACTTCAAATATCCGCGAGCGGCCAAATCCGCATGTGCGATCCCGCAGTGGTTTCTACGACCGACACGCGTAAATGTTGAGGCGATTCCATGATCTCTTCATTCCCTTACAAAACCGGGCAGTTGCAAAAGATTGAACGCGGCGTTGTTCTGATCGAAGCGTTGGTCGGGATACTGCTGTTCTCATTTGGTGTACTTG
>DATFAZ010000266.1:0-6440 GCA_035254105.1 Noviherbaspirillum sp.
CGTGTGGCGACGACGCATTTCCAGCTTCGCATATTGCTCGGTGACGCCCTTGCGACGCGTCATCGCCAGGTATTCCTGCCAGTACTCGCGATAGCGCTCGTCGTATTCCGGGTTGATCATTTCGAAATCGATCTCGGGGCGTATGCGCAGGCCGAACTTCTCGATGCGCTGCGCCAGCACGGCCGGCCGGCCGACCAGGATCGGCTTGGCGAGATTCTCGTCGATCACCACCTGCACGGCGCGCAAGACGCGTTCTTCCTCGCCCTCGGCGAAGACGATGCGCTTCTTCGCGGCCGGCGCCTTCTTCGCGATCTGGAAGATCGGCTTCATGAAAGTGCCGCTGCGATAGACGAACCGTTCCAGGCTGGCGACATAAGCAGGCATGTCCGGGATCGGACGCGTCGCCACACCGGACTCCTCCGCTGCACGCGCCACGGCCGGCGCAATTTTCATCATCAGGCGCGGATCGAACGGCTTTGGAATCACATATTCCGGGCCGAATGAGAGTTCGCTGTTGCCATAGGCAGTGGCAACGATGTCCGACTGCTCCACCTGCGCCAGATCGGCAATCGCATGGACGACAGCGATTTCCATCTGGCGCGTGATCGTGGTCGCACCGCAATCCAGCGCACCGCGGAAGATATACGGGAAGCACAGGACATTATTGACCTGATTCGGATAGTCGGAACGGCCGGTAGCGATCACTGCATCGTCGCGCACGGCCTTCACCTCTTCCGGGAGAATTTCCGGCGTCGGGTTGGCCAATGCCAGGATCAGCGGCCTGGCATTCATCTTGGTAACCATTTCCGGCTTCAGAACGCCACCAGCGGACAGGCCGAGGAAGATATCGGCGCCGGGAATGACCTCGGCCAAGCTGCGCGCCGCGGTGTCCTGCGCGAAGCGTTCCTTGTCCGGGTCCATCAGCTCGGTGCGGCCTTTGTAGACCACGCCGGCAAGGTCGGTCACATAAATGTTTTCGATCGGGAAGCCGAGATCAACGATCAGGTCGAGGCAGGCCAGTGCTGCCGCGCCCGCGCCGGATACGACCAGTTTGCATTCGGTGATTTTCTTGCCGACGACTTTCAGTCCGTTGAGAATGGCTGCGCCCACGATGATGGCCGTTCCATGCTGGTCATCATGAAAGACCGGAATCTTCATCCGTTCGCGCAGCTTGCGCTCGACATAAAAGCACTCTGGCGCCTTGATGTCTTCCAGGTTGATGCCGCCAAACGTCGGCTCCAGCGCCGCGATCACGTCGCACAGCTTGTCCGGGTCGTTTTCGTTGATTTCGATATCAAATACGTCGATGCCGGCAAACTTCTTGAACAGTACGCCCTTGCCTTCCATCACCGGCTTGGAAGCCAGCGGGCCGATATTACCCAGCCCCAGCACCGCAGTGCCGTTGGTGATCACCGCAACCAGGTTGCCGCGCGCAGTGTATTTGAAGGCATTGGCCGGATCCACCACGATTTCTTCGCAGGCCGCGGCGACTCCCGGGGAGTAAGCCAATGCCAGGTCGCGCTGGTTAGTCAGCTGCTTGGTCGGGGTAACACTGATTTTTCCGGGCGTCGGAAACTCATGGTATTCGAGCGCCGCCTGGCGTAATTGCTGGCGAAGTTGCTCTTTTTGGTCAACGGGAGAGTCCATGTTGCGGCCTGCCTTTTTAGCGTACGGAAAACTGACGATTTTATCAGACCGGAGCTGTGGAATTTATACGTATTTACCCCAGCGATCCGCTGGTTTTTTAGCTGCCACCAGGCTAGAAAAACCGACAACAATTAAACTAATGAAAACAATGGAGTTTAAAGATTGACAACTTACATCGTTAGTTGTTGAGCAGTATGCGCTGTAGTACTTCAGGAAACGCTGGTACGTAGTTGCTTGCCGAGATCGAAAGCAAGGTTGCAGCCACCGCCCGACCAATTACCCCACGTCGCACAGTGTGCAAGCAGCGCCATTCGGTACAATCGCGGCATGTTGTCCGAATTCGACCTGATCGCGCAGTATTTCACCCGCCCACCGCATGCACAGCATGTCGCGCTGGGCGTCGGCGATGACTGTGCGCTGCTCGTGCCCTCGCCCGGCATGCAAATGGCAATTTCTTCCGACATGCTGGTGGAGGGGCGCCATTTTTTTTCCAACGCCGACCCGTTCACGCTCGGTCATAAATGCCTCGCCGTCAATCTGTCCGACCTGGCTGCAATGGGTGCGCGCCCCCTCGCCTTCACGCTTGCCCTGTCCTTGCCCCAGGCAGATGCCGAATGGCTGGCGCCATTTTCCGCAGGAATGCTTGCACTGGCAGATCAGCACGCTTGCGAACTGATCGGGGGGGATACCACCAAGGGGCCGCTCAATATCTGCATCACCATCTTTGGCGAAGTGGCTGCCGGCACGGCTCTGCGACGTGACGGCGCAAAGCCCGGCGATGACATCTGGATTTCCGGCACCCTCGGTGATGCAAGGCTGGCACTGGCATCCTACCGCGATGAGGTAAGACTGGATACGGCAACGCTGGACATTGCCGCCACGCGCATGCACGCGCCGACGCCGCGCGTGGCGCTCGGGCGCGCATTGTGCGGGATTGCACACGCCGCCATCGATATTTCCGATGGCCTTATTGGCGACCTGGGGCACATACTGAAACGCTCGAATACCGGTGCAACGCTACTGGTGGATGCACTTCCCACGGGACATGCACTGTCGCACCAACCGCAAGAACTGCGCCGTCGCTTTGCGCTGGCCGGCGGTGACGATTACGAACTGTGCTTTACCGCACCCGTTGCCATGCGTAATGCGGTACTGGCCGCAGCGCATACCGCGGCCACGACAGTCACCCGCGTTGGCAGCATAGAAGAAGCGCCAAGACTGCGCCTGCTCGACGCCAACGGCGCACCCTTGAATCTGCAACTGACTTCCTTCGACCACTTCAAATCCTCATGACTATTCCGGAACCCGGCCAGGCCGCCTACATCGCCAAACCCGATTCGCGCTTCATGCTGTCGCATCCTGCGCATATCCTGGCTCAAGGCTTCGGCAGCGGATTATCCCCGGTCGTTCCTGGCACCACGGGCACCCTGTTCGGCTGGCTGTCGTTCAGCGTACTGTCAACCCGCTGGCCGGATATATTCACGCAGTTGAACTGGGCCATCATCATTGCCGTCGGCTTCGCGGTAGGCATCTGGGCGTGCCAGCGCACGGGGCGCGACATGGGCGTGGCCGACCATGGCAGCATGGTATGGGATGAAATCATTGCATTCTGGCTGGTGCTGCTATTTCTGATGCCCGCCAGTTTTTCGACGCAGTTCTGGGCGTTCCTGTGGTTCCGGTTTTTCGATATGGTCAAGCCAGCACCGATCGGGTATTTCGACCGCCGCCTCAAGGGCGGTTTTGGCGTGATGCTGGACGACCTGCTGGCCGCGTTTTATACCCTGCTGTTGTTTGCCGTATGGCGCACTCTCTGAGGCGAGAAGCGACGGTGCTGTTTTGCTTGGCTGATTGCGGTACCAAAGCAGACGAAAAAAAAGCGCGGTCACTAAACATGACCGCGCGAAGCTCGAAAAATCACGCCACTGCTTGAATGCACGGCCAAATCATTTGATCCGGCGCCTGCGTCAGCAATTCTGCTGCACACCTCTAATACGTTTCTTGAGGAAAATCATATTTCACCAAAGTGGCAAGTCTGGCTTTGCCCACCTCGCGCTAAGCTCGCCTGTCCGACAGAGGTATAACGGGCATCCTTGCATCCAATGCTTTCGAAAGAGAGGCGTCTGCATCCGGCCCCCGTATTTCCTTCCTGACGTATATTTATAAATCAGCGACAAGGAGACAGCTATATGAGCAACATCATCGACCTGGCTGCACGCGTTGGACACGTGCTTCGGGAAAGAGGGCTGCTGCTGGCAACTGCGGAGTCTTGTACCGGCGGCGGGGTTGGCCAGGCAATCACCGAAATCGCAGGTTCGTCGGAATGGTACGACTGTGGATTCATTACTTACTCCAATGCATCCAAAACTGAAATGCTCGATGTACCGGCGGCACTGCTTGCACAATTTGGTGCCGTCAGCGAGGAAATCGCTGGGGCGATGGCCGAAGGCGCGCTTGCCAACAGCAATGCCCATATCAGCATTTCCACCACCGGCATCGCCGGGCCGGGCGGCGCCGTGCCGGGAAAACCGGTCGGAACTGTCTGCTTCGGCTGGTCGCTTGGGAATCACAAGCATCCACGCACCTATACCGAACGGCTGGTATTTTCCGGCGACCGTCAGGCCGTCCGCGAGCAATCGGTAGCACATGCTTTACGCGGCCTGTTACGTTTCCTTGAGCAAAAATAAGCAGTCAGACTTGCCGCACCAGACAGCTAATCGGGATATCAATGACAAGCACGGCCACATCGCGGGACGCACTATTCGAGCAGGTGGCTGCCAGCCTCGGTCATCGCTTTGACGGGGAAATTCGTATCGGCGGCAACTATTCTTCGGCGGTCGAAAACGGCAATGAAATCTATATCAGCGGGCAAATTCCCAGAGTCGATACGAGGGTGGTTGTGACCGGGCGCGTAGGAGCAGAAACCTCGCTGGACGACGGCAGATATGCCGCAAAGATTTGCGCCATGCGCGCCCTTGCGATCCTGCGCCAATCGCTCGGCAGCCTGGCGCGCATAAAACGCATTCTGCGTATTTCCGTCTATGTGCAGAGTGCCGCCGATTTCACGCAGCAAAGCGAAGTGGCCGACGGTGCATCCGAGATCCTGCATACAATCTTCGGTTCTGCCGGCGCACATACGAGAACATCGGTCGGTGCCTATCAATTGCCGAAAAATGCGTCGGTTGAGCTCGACATGATCGTTGTTACCGACAAGGCAGCATAATCCAGGGTGCTCGCGCGATGCCAACCATACTGCGTGCCATTCAAGCCGACATCACGACACTAGCGGTAGATGCGATCGTAAATGCAGCCAATTCTTCACTGCTGGGCGGCGGCGGGGTCGATGGCGCGATTCACCGTGCCGCCGGCCCGGAATTGCTACGTGAATGCCTTCAGCTTGGCGAATGCCAGGTCGGCGAAGCCAAGCTGACCAAAGGCTATCGGCTGCCCGCAAAATTCATTATCCACACGGTTGGCCCGGTATGGCATGGCGGCGCGCATGGCGAACCCGAGCTGCTCGCTTCCTGCTATCGTCAGTCGCTGCAGCTTATTGCGGACAACGACTTGCACTCAATTGCTTTTCCCGCCATCAGCACGGGCATCTACGGTTACCCGGCGAGGCTGGCAGCCAATGTGGCGATGAACACTGTTGCTGCATCCGTTCAGAAATTCAGCACTGATCTGGAAATTATTTTTTGCTGCTATTCCGAGGAAAATTTAGCGCTCTATCAGAGCCTTCTGGATGCAAGGCAGCCCGATTAATCGGGCACAAGGCGACAAATTAATCCCCGTCGCAGATATTTAGCGAAAACGATTGATCGCATCCCGCGTTTCCAGCGCCACGCGCCGCGCAGCCTTCGCGAAATCCTCACCAGCCTGCGCATCCGCTTTCGCATACAGAATCGCACGCGATGAATTGATCATCATGCCCGTGCCATTCGCGGTCTTGCCGGCGGCAACCGTTGCCTGGATATCGCCACCCTGCGCGCCGATGCCCGGCACCAGCAACGGCATGTAGCCGACGATCCGGCGTACCTGCGCCAGCTCATCCGGGAAGGTGGCGCCAACTACCAGGCCGCACTGACCGTTGGTATTCCACTTGTTAGCCACCATATCTGCGACATGCTGATAAATCGGTTTGCCGTCGGCATTCAGGAATTGCAGGTCGGAGCCGCCAGGATTGGAGGTGCGGCACAGGATGATCACGCCACGATCCTTCCATTCAAGATATGGCGCGACGGAATCGAAGCCCATGTACGGATTGACCGTCACGGCATCGGCGCCATAGCGCTCGAATGCCTCGCGCGCATATTGCTCGGCGGTTGCGCCAATATCCCCGCGCTTGGCATCGAGCACGACCGGAATCTGCGGGTAGGTGCTGCGCAGATAATTGCAGATCGCTTCCAACTGGTCTTCCGCGCGCAACGCCGCGAAGTAGGCGATCTGCGGCTTGAACGCGCACGCGGTATCGGCGGTCGCATCGATGATCGCCTTGCAGAACGCAAATATTGCATCCGGCTGCTTTTGCAAATGTGCCGGGAATTTGGCGATATCCGGGTCGAGGCCGACGCAAAGCAGGGAATTATTTGCCGTCCATGCGGCAGAGAGTTTATCGATGAAAGTCACGGCTTGGCATTCAATATTTCAGGGAATGCACATTGTAACGTGCCGTGCTATCGTTTCGGCATGAGCTTTTTATCACGCAAAGACTGGATCCTGCTGGTTTTACTAACACTGAGCTGGGGCATCAACTGGCCGATCATGAAAATGGGGGTGCGTGATTTTCCGCCGATTAC
>DATFAZ010000267.1:0-3514 GCA_035254105.1 Noviherbaspirillum sp.
CGCGCCATTCTTGATATCACCCTTGCTGTCGAAGGCGATCTTGCCGGTCACGCCCTTGTAGTTGGTCTTGGCCAGTTCCGGCAGGTATTTTGCCGGCTCGGCCGAACCCGCCTTCTTCATCGCCTCGACCATCAGCATCACCGCGTCATACGTATACGGTGCATACAGTTGCACGTCGATGCCAAACTTCTTCTTATAGGCAACACGGAATTCGTCCATGCCCTTCTTCTCGGATTCCTCGACGCCGCCCGCTTCCGCGCAGACCATCTTATCGTCGCCCAGGGCATCGCCGGCGAGGCGGATCATATTTTCGGTACAAACGCCGTCGCCACCCATGAACTTTGCGTCGATGCCAAGCGCCTTCATCTGGCGCAGCATCGGGCCCGCTACCGCATCCATGCCGCCGAAGAACACCACGTTCGGCTGCTTGGCCTTGATGGCGGTCAGAATCGCATTGAAGTCAGTCGCCTTGTCGTTCGTGTATTGCTGTGCCACGATCTGTACGCCCTTGGCCTTCGCGCTCTTCATGAACTCCTGCGCCACACCCTGGCCGTAAGCGGTACGGTCGTCAATCACTGCAACCTTCTTCGCCTTGAGCTGATCTACCGCGTAACGGCCGAGCGTGCCGCCCAACTGGCCATCATTGGCCACCACACGGAAGGTCGTCTTAAAGCCCTGCTGCGTGTATTTCGGATTGGTTGCCGACGGCGCGATCTGCGGGATGCCGGCATCGCTGTAGATCTTAGAAGCCGGGATCGAGGTGCCGGAATTGAGATGGCCAACCACGCCATTGACCTTCGCATCGACCAGCTTCTGCGCAGCCGATGCGCCCTGCCGCGGATCGCCGGCATCGTCCTCGGCCAGCAGTTCGAACTTCACCTTCTTGCCGCCAATGGTCACGCCCTTCGCATTGAGTTCATCAATCGCCATGCGGGCGCCGTTTTCATTGTCCTTGCCCAGATGCGCCGCCGAGCCGGAGGTTGCGCCGACATGCCCGATCCGGACCACTTGTTCCTGCGCCGAAGCGGCACCGGCGAAGGCAAGCGCAATCGCGCCGGCCAATGGAATCAATTTGCTGCTGAACTGCATGAGAATTCTCCGAGAATGAAAATAATCCAACATGAACAAAAAGAAGTGCTTTGCCGCGTTCGGGCCATGGCGCCCAAGATATTGCATGAAAGAACGGTACGCGAGTACCAGTCTCCTCACTTGAAACAATATCATGTCCGGCCGGCTGTCCCAATACGGGAAACCACGTGGCGGGTTATGTCAGGCAAGGCCGGATTCGGGTAGATTCAGCCGCCAGTCCGGCTATCCGACTGCAACTGCGATTCTGGATGCGTCTGGATAATTTCCCTTCGGGGGGACAAGCAAATCGGCATCAACGAGGCGCCCAGAGCCGGGCTCTGGAAGCGCATCGAGCAGGATAGTCAGGCTACTACCGACGGAGGAAGCGCCTATTTGCAGACTCAGTGGTTGCCGAATAAAGCGAACAGACTTAGGTTGCTGTCGCACCCGCACAATAGCCCCCGCCATCCTGCTTCATGTTTTGAGCGTGGAAAAGGGCGTCAAACAAACCCTAAATTCGCGTGCAAGGCGCAGCTTATCAAGCTAGACCGCGTTATCTTCCACCACCGGCACCGTACTTCCCGCCTGCAGCGTGATGCGCGTACGCTTGGCCAATAACTCGATCGGCTTCGTGCCGTTTTCCGTCAACGGGTTCACCTTATTGAACAGCACCGTGAACGAGGTCGGCGTCACCGTGGCAACCGCGTAGCCCTGCGCGTTGTGATCGACATAGGCAAAGTCCGGATTGTTCAGGCGCAGCACCTGGTCGAAGATTTCCGGCTTGACGACGAGTGCTGCGAGCGGCGTCGATCCGGCGCCAGACTTCAGGTAGGAATAGAACGACGAGCTGCTGATGCCCGCGGCAACAAAATCCACCGCCACCGGCGTGCCGATTGCAGGATCGGGGTTGTCGCGCACCACGCCGCACTGGAATGCGTGCAGATCGCCGGTGATGGCAACTACGTTCGTGATGTTTTCCGTCTTCAGATACTGCAGCAGCTCGCCTCGGTGCGACGGATAGCCGTCCCATGTATCGGCATTGACGATGTAGAGATTGTTGAATGGCGGCGGCGCGATGCTGCGCAGGTCCAGCCACATGCGATTGAGCGTGACTTCATTGCCCCAGATCTTCCATGTTGCGCTCGAGTTTTTCAGCGTGTCCTTCCACCATTGGGTTTGCGTGGTGCCGAGAATGCTGGGCGCACGTCCGCGCACCGCCGTCAGGCTTTCTTCAAAGGCATGCAGCAGCGGCTGCGGCACGAAGTAACGCGAGCCGACATGATCGATGCCATTCACCGGGTCATGGCCGATCATTTGCGCAAAGGCGGCTTCGTTCACCACATGGTCATCGCGGTACAGGCGCTCGTCCGTCATCACCAGATGCATCAGATTGCCGAAGCGGAAATCACGGTAGATGCGGATATTGTCGTAAGCGGCGTTGCTCAGATCGAAGGACACATCGCCAAAGTCGATCGGCATGTATTCCGCCCATGCCTGGTTCGCATTGCGGCGGCGCGAAGTTTCTTGCAGGTTGCTGTTGTTGTAGGTCTGGTGATCCTGCCAGCTGTCGTCCGAGAACTCGTGGTCATCCCAGATCACCACCATCGGGAACTTGCGGTGCAGCGCCTGCAGACGTTCGTCGCTGCGATAGGTGCGATACAGCGTGCGGTAATCCTCGACGCTGTTGGCAAAGATGCCGCCGGACGGAGAGGTCAGCCCGTTCGGCAAGGTGATCTGCCCGTGCGCCGGTTCCGCCTTGCCGGCTTGGAATGACGCGCCGACCGTCTCGTAGATGTAGTCGCCAAGATGCACCAGAAAATCGACTTCTTCCTCGACCAGCAGCTCCATCGCGCCCCAGTGGTTGACGGTCCAGTCTTGGCAGGTCAACCACGCAAACTTCATCTGGGCGACGTCTGCCCCGGCGGCCGGCGCGGTTTTGGCCTTGCCGATGTGGCTCGCGTCCTGGCCCGCAACAAAGCGGTAGTAGTAGCGGGTATTCGGCAACAGATCGCGCACCTTGACCCGGACGGTGTGGTCGTAGGTGGCGGTAGCAATCAAGGGAACGGATACAACCAGTTCCTTGAAGGAAGGGTTTGTCGCAACCTGCAGGCGCAGTTCCACCGGATCATTCGCCGGGTCGCTGCTGATGCAGCGTGTCCAGAACACGATGCTCGACTCTTTCGGGTCGCCGCTCGCTATGCCCTGCGGAAATGAATAAATTTTCTTCGGTAGCGAGCTTGTGCTTCCTCCCAGCATTGAGGCGCCCTGCACTTCCGACGAACTGCTGGAGCCGCCACAAGCCGCGAGCATGCCGCTCGCACTCACGACTGTGAAATACGCTGCGCCTTTCAGAAATTTGCGTCTATCCATCTTGTGTCTCCTTCTTATCGGTGATGAAGCGGCTGTTTCGCACAGCTCGGCGTCGGGCATCCATGAGTAATGAAGT
>DATFAZ010000268.1:0-4215 GCA_035254105.1 Noviherbaspirillum sp.
AAGCATCGACTCCCATTGGCGCGAACATCTGGCTGCACTGGACCATTTGCGTCAGGGCATCCATCTGCGCGGTTATGCACAGAAGAATCCGAAACAGGAGTACAAGCGCGAGGCATTCGAACTGTTCGGCCAGATGCTGGAACTGATCAAGAATGAAGTGGTGCGTATCGTGATGACGGTGCGTATCCAGTCGCGCGAAGAGATCGATGCAGCCGAGGCCCAGTTGGCGCAGTCGCATGTCGAGAACGTGCATTACCAGCATGCAGACTTTAATCCGGATGCTGCACCTGAAGAATTGCTGGCGCCGACGGCAGATGCCGAGGAGCAGCGCCAGCAGCCAATGGTCAACGCAATGCCGAAGGTCGGACGGAATGACCCATGCCCTTGCGGTAGCGGCAAGAAGTACAAGCAGTGCCACGGCAGGCTGGCCTGATGCGCTGATCGGGCATCCGTCAGGAAAGTAGAAAGGGCAGGCCATCCTGCCCTTTTTTGTTTTTCGGGCCGGACGTCATGCCGGCAGCGCAGCCTTGATCGATGCGTTTACAATAGCGTTCCAGCTTATCCGTCATCCCCCTTACCTACACAACTGATTTCTATGGCCGTCAATCTTCCCTTTCCTGTTGCCGCTGACCTGAAACCGGTCGCCGGTATTGAACTCGGTTACGCCGAAGCCGGCGTTCGCAAAGCCAACCGCAAGGACCTATTGGTGATGAAGCTCGCGCCTGGCGCGAGTGCGGCGGGCGTTTTTACGAAAAACCGTTTTTGCGCTGCGCCAGTGCAGGTATGTAAGGCGCATCTGGAGGGCTCGCGTCTTGTGAGTTCACCGATTCGCGCTCTGGTAATCAATACCGGCAATGCGAACGCGGGCACCGGAGATATCGGGCTGGCAAATGCAAATGCTACCTGTGCCGCGCTGGCCGACCTGCTTGAGTGCGAGCCGTCGCAGATTCTGCCTTTTTCAACGGGCGTGATTCTGGAGCAGTTGCCTGTGGACCGGATCAAGGCAGGCTTGCCGCAGGCGCTTGCGAATTTGAAAGCCGACAACTGGTATAACGCGGCGGAAGCGATCATGACCACGGACACGCAGCCCAAGGCCGCGTCGCGTACGGTCACTATCGGCGGCAAGACCGTTACGCTGACCGGCATCAGCAAAGGTGCCGGCATGATCAAGCCCAACATGGCGACCATGCTCGGTTTTCTGGCAATGGATGCGAAAGTCGCACAGCCGGTGCTGGAGCACATGGTAAAGGAAGCGGCGGATAAATCTTTCAACTGCATCACGATCGATGGCGACACGTCGACCAATGATTCCTTCATGCTGATCGCCACCAGCGCTGGGCAACTGGAAGTCGGCGAGATCGGTTCGGCGGAATATGTCGAGCTGTCGGCAGCGGTCACCGCGCTGTCGCAGGAACTGGCACAGATGATCGTGCGTGACGGCGAAGGCGCCACCAAGTTCATGACCATTACGGTTGAAGAAGGCGCGAGCGTTGAAGAGTGCCGCAAGATCGCCTATTCGATTGGCCACTCACCGCTGGTGAAGACGGCGTTCTATGCGTCTGACCCCAATCTCGGTCGGATTCTTGCGGCGATTGGCTATGCCGGCATCGATGACCTGGATGTGAGCAAGCTGAACCTGTATCTGGATGATGTGTGGGTCGCGAAGAATGGCGGGCGCAATCCGGAGTACAAGGAAGAAGACGGTCAGCGCGTGATGAAGCAAAGCGAAATCACGATCCGGGTGAAACTCGCTCGCGGCGATGCATCGGCAACCGTGTGGACTTGCGACCTGTCGCACGACTACGTGAGCATCAACGCCGATTACCGTTCCTGATATGGCCGAGCTGGACCGTTTTCTCGCAAGGGCCGAGTCGCTGCTGGACCGGCTTGAGCTGATGCTGCCGCACGCGAGCCGGGAGCCCGACTGGAGTGTGGCGACGGCTTTTCGCTGGCGCAAGTCCGGTGGTCGCGGTTTTCTGTATCCGGTCGCGCACGTGGCGCGCATTGCCTTCTCCGACCTGCACAACATCGAGCCGCAAAAGCAGCAGATCGAACAGAACACCAGGCAGTTCGTCGAAGGCCGTCCGGCCAACAATGTGCTGCTGACCGGCGCACGTGGCACCGGCAAGTCGTCGCTCATCAAGGCTTGCCTGAACCAGTACGCGGCTGAAGGCCTGCGCCTGATCGAAGTCGACAAGGATGACTTGAGCGACCTGCCGGATATCGTCGATCTGGTCGCGGGGCGGCCGGAACGCTTCATCATCTTTTGCGACGACCTGTCCTTCGAGGAGGGCGAGAGCGGTTACAAGGCGCTGAAGGTGGCGCTCGATGGCAGCATTTCGGCCCAGTCGGACAATGTGCTGATTTATGCCACCTCCAACCGCCGCCACCTGATGCCCGAACGTATGTCCGACAATGCGACTTATGTGCACACCGAGGATGGCGATCTGCATCCGGGCGAGACGGTCGAGGAAAAGATTTCGCTGTCCGAGCGTTTCGGCCTGTGGGTGTCGTTCTATCCGTTCAAGCAGGATGATTACCTCGACATTGTCGCGCATTGGCTGCGTCATTTCGGCTGTGATGCGCGACAGATCGAGGATGCGCGTGGTGATGCCTTGCGCTGGGCGCTGCAGCGCGGTTCCCGTTCGGGGCGCGTGGCCTGGCAGTTTGCCCGGGACCACGCGGGCAAAGTTCGAAACTAAGCGCAGCTCCTCTCTTATGTCATTAGCTCCCGCTTCACCTATTGATGTTGCTGTCGGCATTCTGATGAAACCGAATGGCGATGTATTGCTCAGCCAGCGGCCCGAAGGAAAGCCGTATGCCGGCTACTGGGAGTTCCCGGGAGGGAAGGTCGAGCGCGGCGAATCGATCCTCGATGCGCTCAAGCGCGAATTCGTCGAGGAATTGGGCATGGAGGTGCTCTCCGCCGATCCATGGTGCGGTGTCGAATATGTCTATCCACATGCCCATGTCCGGCTGCATTTCTACATCAGCCGTGAGTGGCGGGGCGAACCGCAAAGCCTAGAAGATCAGGCCTTTGCCTGGCAAGGCAGCCTCGGCGTTGAGCCCTTGCTTCCGGCTACTATCCCGCTGATCGAGTGGCTGGATCGGCTACGGTATGCGGAATAAGAACTGCTCCTTTACGTTGTCGGGCAGATAGGCTGTATTTAATTGCATACGATGTATATAAATAAATACACGCCATATCCATTTGATTTTTATAAATATTTTGCAATTTTTCACGGGACTCGGTCGGATTGTATATATTCGTGTACAGTCTGCCTTCTGCTTTTATACTAAAAAATTGCTAACTCCTTGAATTTATTGGTTTCTCCGTATTGGCACGCATGTTGCCATGTAAATGAGAAATTGATTAAGCCAAGGGGTTTTCGTGAAAGTCATCGTATTAGGTAGCGGCGTTCTCGGCACGACATCGGCTTATTATCTGGCGCAGGCTGGGCATGATGTCACCGTCATTGATCGCCAGTCCGGTGCCGGCCTGGAAACCAGTTTTGCAAATGCCGGTGAAGTGTCGCCCGGCTATTCTGCGCCATGGGCCGCTCCCGGCATCCCCCTTAAGGCAATGAAATGGCTGCTGATGCGGCACAGTCCGCTGGTAATCCGCCCCGGTTATGATCCAGACATGTGGCGCTGGGTAATCCGGATGCTGGTGAACTGTACCGCTCAGCGCTACGGGATCAACAAGGGCCGCATGGTGCGGCTGGCTGAATACAGCCGCGACTGCCTGATCGATTTGCGCGCGGCCACCGGCATCAACTACGACCAGCGCATGCAAGGCACCCTGCAGTTGTTCCGCACCCAGAAGCAGCTCGAGGCGGCAGCGCAGGACATTGCCGTTTTGCGCCAGTATGGTGTTCCCTACGAACTGCTCGATCCTGCCGGTTGCATCCGCGTTGAGCCGGCGTTGGCCCATGTGCGAGAAAAGTTCGTGGGCGCGCTGCGCTTGCCCAATGATGAAACCGGTGACTGCTTCAAGTTCACGCAACAACTTGCCGCAATAGCCGAACAGGCAGGAGCTTCCTTCAAATACGACGTCTTGATCGAGCGCCTGGTTACGGAGAACGGAAAGATCACCGCAGTTAAGACCTCGGCCGGCGACCTGAAGGCCGATGCCTACGTGCTCGCGCTTGGCAGCTACTCGCCGCTGCTGCTGCGTGATATCGGCATCCGCATTCCGGTCTATCCGATCAAGGG
>DATFAZ010000269.1:0-17630 GCA_035254105.1 Noviherbaspirillum sp.
ATCCGTACCGGGGAGACGGGCGCGGACGCAGTTTAATCGTCTTTGCCGGGTTCGGGCGTTTATCCCAAGCGAACGTCCTTGGCCCACGTAACCAGGCGCAGCACGCAAATCACCAGCGCGCTCGACCACAATGAAAAATCCGGCGGCACGCCGGATTTTTGCATCAAGAGATACATCCAGCATCCCGCGAACGAGCAGATGGCATAAGGCCGGCCATCGCGCAGCACCATCGGGATTTCGTTGCAGACGATGTCGCGCAGCACGCCACCGAAAATTCCGGTAATTACACCCATCATCGATGCAATGAACAGCGGCATGCCGGCCTCCAGCGCCTGCGAAACGCCGACAATCGAGAACAGGCCGAGCCCCAGTGCATCCGCTAAAACGATCAATCGTTCCGACACAATCTTGCGCAATGTACGCATGGCTGGCACTGCAACCAGTGCCAGCAGAAAAATGAGAATCGCATATTCCTGGTGCGTGACCCAGAACAGCGGACGCTTATCGAGCAGGATATCGCGCAAGGTGCCGCCGCCGAATGCCGTGATGAAGGCGACCGTAAAAATGCCGGCAACATCCATCTTCTTGGTGCGCGCTTCGATGAAGCCGGAAAACGCACCAACCAGAATTGCAAGAATTTCGAGGATTTTGATAAGCGACATGCGGCGGACCGAAGTTGTTTTTACGCATGATACTTCGGCGAAGACGGAATGTAACGAAAGAGCCGGCATTAGTCTTCTCGTGCAGAGTCAATGCATTGAATGCGGCCGGACTATGCTTTCAGTAATACCACCAGTGCACCAGATCCACCTTCCGCAGCGCGCGCCTGACAAAACGCGATGACTTCTTCTTTCTGTACCAGCCAGCTGCGTACTTTGTTTTTCAACACGGGTTCCTTATTTGCGGAGCCCAAGCCCTTGCCGTGGATGATGCGCACGCAGCGTATGCCACGCTTGACGGCATTGCGCAGAAAGTCGGCAAGCGCTTCGCGCGCTTCGTCGCGTCGCATGCCGTGCAAGTCGAGCTGGCTCTGGATTACCCAATGACCGCGCCGCAGCTTGCGTAGCGTATCCGGGCCGATGCCGACGCGCGCATAGCTCAACTCATGGTCGGTATCAAGCAGCGTGTCGACATTGAATTCATCGGAAAGCGATTCTTCGAGCGCTGCCTGCTCGTCCGCCATGCGCTGGCGCGGGATTGGAAGCGGGCGCGGGGGTGTGGGGACGGCCTTCCCCGGCTGGGATAGCGGTGAAATGTCGCCTACTGTGCGTCGGAATAACTCGGCTTCGCGCCGGCTTTCCTGTTCACGGCGGGCACGTTCGGCTTCGGCTGCCTTGCGTGCCTCTTCCTGCGCCTTGATTTGTGCGCGCAGCGATTTCAGCGCGCTAAAATCCTTGATGGGGCCAGACATGGTGTATTTCCTTATCCCGTTCGCATTAGCAGGGGAGTGATGCGAACGGGTTTGCTACTTTTGCGGCTGCCTGTTCAGTCTTCCAGGCTTTCCAGATAACGCTGGGCGTCGAGCGCGGCCATGCAGCCGGTGCCGGCACTGGTAACCGCCTGACGGTACACATGATCCTGCACGTCGCCGGCGGCAAACACGCCCGGAATGTTGGTCGCCGTCGCCATGCCTTCGTTGCCGCCCTTAGTCTTGATGTAGCCGTTGTGCATCTCGACCTGGCCTTCAAAAATGCCGGTGTTGGGCTTGTGGCCGATTGCGATAAATACGCCATGCACCGCCACTTTGCTGATTTTCCCGTCTACTGTGGATTTGATGTTGATGCCGGTAACACCGCTGTCATCGCCGGTCACTTCATCGAGCGTATGGTCGATTCTGAGCTCGATCTTGCCTTCTTCCACTTTGGCCATCAGGCGGTCGATCAGGATCGGCTCAGCGCGGAATTTGTTGCGGCGATGGATCAATGTCACCTTCTTGGCGATATTGGCCAGATACAGCGCTTCTTCAACGGCGGTATTGCCGCCGCCGATGACCGCAACATCCTGCCCCTTGTAGAAGAAGCCATCGCAAGTTGCGCAGGCGGACACGCCTTTGCCCATGAATACTTCTTCCGACGGCAGGCCGAGGTATTGTGCCGATGCGCCGGTCGCGATGATCAGTGCATCGCAGGTGTATTCGCCATTGTCGCCAATCAGGCGGATCGGTTTTTCATTCAGCTTCGCGGTATGGACATAATCGAACACGATCTCCGTGCTGAAGCGCTCTGCATGCTGCAGCAAACGCTGCATCAGTTCCGGCCCCTGCACGCCCATCGGATCGCCAGGCCAGTTTTCGACATCGGTAGTGGTCATTAGTTGACCGCCTTGCTCGACGCCAGTGATCAGCACCGGCTTCAGGTTGGCGCGTGCGGCATAGACGGCCGCACTATAACCGGCAGGACCGGAACCGATGATCAGAACATGGGCGTGTTTGGTGGTTGCCATAGCTGTGAGTGGGGGAATGAAGGAATTGATCGGAGAGGGTGCTCAATACCGATGGAACGGACGGTAATACGATATATATGTCGCCAAAAGGCGAAATTTCAACTGCCTCCCGTTTTATTCGGTATTGCTTTCGAAAAACTGGTTAAGATTATAGACGAACCTGCCACGCGAGGCCGGGCGGCGAACCAAAAAATGCTGCCCTGGCCGAGGCGACAAGGCGCCACACCGATTTTCTCTAGTTATGACCCGAACAACCCAAGCCTATACCCGCAAGACCGCGCCAGAAGCGCCGCAACTGCCAAACCGGCTGGTGCGCCTGCTATCCGAAGCGCGCTGGTTTGTCCTGACCATCGTCACGGTTTATCTGATTCTTATCTTTTTGACATACTCGAAGGCCGATCCCGGCTGGTCGCAGGCCAATGTGGTGCCGCATTTGAGCAACCTTGGCGGACGGATCGGCGCATGGATTGCCGACCTGATGCTGTTTATTTTCGGCTTTTCGGCATGGTGGTGCTGCGTTTATCTGCTGCGCTCGGTATGGGTCGGCTACCGCCATTTGTCGCACCGCTTCCTGCTGGAGAAAGAGCCAGAGCCGGAGCACCACCATGAGGTATGGATTCGCTCGATCGGATTCGTACTGATGTTGATGGGCAGTGTGGCGATTGAATACCTGCGTATGTACACGCTCAAGGCCCAACTGCCGCGCGCACCTGGCGGTGTTCTGGGCGAGCTGATCGGTAGCGCGGCGCATACCGCATTCGGGTTTACCGGCGCCACGCTGTTCCTGCTGCTGTTGTTCGGTGTCGGTTTCAGCCTGTTTTTCCATGTGTCGTGGCTGACAGTGGCCGAGCGCATTGGTGGCGCAATCGAAGGCGGCATTACCATCCTGCGCAATCTGTACGCCGCCCGCGAAGACCGCAAGCTCGGCCAGGTTGCAGCAGTCAAGCGCGAAGAAGTCGTGGTGCAGGAACGCGCCAAGATCGTCGAGTCGCCGCCGATTCGCATCGAGCCGCAGGTGATTGCAGTGCCGAAATCGGAGCGCGTGGAAAAGGAAAAGCAGGTATCACTGTTTTCCGACATGCCGGACACCAACCTGCCGCCTCTGTCGCTGCTGGATGAACCTCCACCGGCACAGGAAACCGTCAGCATCGAGACGCTGGAGTTTACCAGCCGTCTGATCGAGAAAAAGCTGTCGGATTTCGGTGTGGAAGCAAAGGTGGTCGCCGCCTATCCCGGCCCGGTGATTACGCGCTATGAGATCGAACCGGCTACCGGCGTGAAAGGCAGCCAGATCGTCAATCTCGGACGCGACCTGGCACGCTCACTGTCATTGACATCCATCCGTGTGGTCGAAACAATCCCGGGCAAGAACTACATGGGCCTGGAATTGCCGAATCCGAAGCGCCAGATCGTGCGCCTGACGGAGATACTCGGCTCCAAGGTCTACAACGACAGCAGTTCAGCCCTGACGGTGGCGCTGGGCAAGGACATTGCAGGTAACCCGGTCGTGGCCGACCTCGCCAAAATGCCGCACCTGCTGGTTGCCGGTACTACCGGATCGGGCAAATCGGTCGGCATCAATGCCACTATCCTGTCGCTCTTGTACAAGTCAGATCCGAACAATGTGCGCATGATCCTGATCGATCCGAAGATGCTGGAAATGTCGGTGTACGAAGGCATTCCACACCTGTTGGCGCCGGTAGTCACCGATATGCGCCAGGCGGGCAATGCACTGAACTGGGCTGTGGCCGAGATGGAGCGTCGCTACAAGCTGATGTCCAAGCTTGGCGTGCGCAATCTTGCGGGCTACAACGCCAAGATCGCCGAGGCGGAGAAGAATGAACAGAAAATCCCGAATCCATTCAGCCTGACGCCGGATGCGCCGGAACCGCTGGAGAAACTGCCGACTATTGTCATCATCATCGACGAATTGGCCGACCTGATGATGGTCGTCGGCAAGAAGGTCGAGGAATTGATTGCGCGTATTGCGCAAAAGGCGCGAGCCGCGGGCATTCACCTGATTCTGGCGACACAGCGGCCCTCGGTCGATGTGATCACCGGCCTGATCAAGGCCAACATACCGACGCGTATCGCCTTCCAGGTTAGCAGCAAGATCGATTCGCGCACGATTCTCGACCAGATGGGCGCGGAAACGCTGCTCGGCATGGGTGACATGCTATTCATGCCGCCGGGGACCGGCTTGCCGAACCGTGTGCATGGCGCCTTCGTCTCGGATGATGAAGTGCATCGCGTGGTACAGCACCTGAAGTCGCAGGGGGAACCGAATTACATTGAAGGAATCCTAGAAGGTGGCGTTGCTGAAGAAGGCGAGGATGCAGCGGCGGGCGGTGAAGGCGCCGGCGGTGGCGAGTCCGATGCGCTGTACGACCAGGCGGTGGCCGTGGTGTTGAAAAACCGCCGTGCTTCGATTTCGCTGGTACAGCGGCATCTGCGCATCGGCTACAATCGCGCGGCCCGTCTGCTAGAGCAAATGGAACAGAGCGGTCTTGTGTCGTCGATGCAGTCGAATGGCAACCGCGAGATCCTTGTGCCGGCAGGTAACTCAACCGAATAGGAAGATATTTTGACTCAGGTAACACCTTATTTCCTTCTGCCTGCTGCCCGCCGCCTGAGCAGCGTGCTGCTTGCATGCGCACTTGCAGTACCGGGCCTGGCGAGTGCATCGGCGCTGGAACAGTTCAAATCCTTCGTTGGCAGCACCAAGGCTGCCAAGGGAGAATTCACGCAGCGTCAGATAAAAACGATGGACGGTGCTCCGAAAGTCTCGAATACGGCCACCGGCACCTTCATGTTTGCGCGCCCCGGCAAGTTCATCTGGACTTACCAGAAACCGTACGAGCAACTGCTGCAGGCCGATGGCGACAAGCTCTTCATTTACGACAAGGACCTGAATCAGGTGACGATCAAGCGGCTAGGCGATGCGCTCGGCTCTTCGCCAGCGGCGATCCTGTTTGGCAGCAATGACCTTGAAAAGAATTTCACGCTGAGGGACGCCGGCACGAAAGATGGCCTGGAATGGCTGGAAGCCACGCCGAAGATGAAGGACACGACCTTCGAACGCATTCTCATCGGCCTCAGGGATGGCGTACCGCAGGCAATGGAACTGCGCGATTCGTTTGGCCAGGTTTCCCTGCTGTCGTTCCAGAAGTTCCAGAAAAATCCCCCGATGAAGCAGGACCAGTTCAAGTTTCAGATACCGCAGGGCGCCGACGTCTTCCAGCAATAAGAACAATGCATGGCTTCGATTCCTCTCGCCGAACGGCTCCGCCCCCAATCCATTGATGACGTCATCGGCCAGCAGCATCTGCTCGGCCCCGGCAAGCCCTTAAGGGTCGCGTTCGAATCCGGCGAGCCGCATTCCATGATTCTGTGGGGGCCGCCCGGGGTTGGAAAAACCACGCTGGCGCGGCTCATGGCCGACAGCTTCAATGCGGAATTTATTGCGCTGTCGGCGGTACTGTCCGGTGTAAAAGAAATCCGCGAGGCAGTCGAGCGTGCGCAGGTCGTGCGCGCCAATTCCGGGCGGCGCACCATCCTTTTTGTTGACGAGGTTCACCGCTTCAACAAAAACCAGCAGGATGCCTTCCTGCCGCATGTCGAAAGCGGGCTTTTTACCTTCATCGGTGCGACGACGGAGAATCCATCCTTCGAGGTCAACAGCGCGCTGCTATCGCGGGCTGCGGTATATGTGCTGAAGTCGCTGTCGGATGAGGACCTGGATGAACTGATCGACCGGGCCTGCATAAACGAACTGGAGGGGTTGGACTTTACGCCGGAAGCGAAGTCGATCCTGATCAGCAGCGCCGACGGCGATGGCCGCAAGTTATTGAACAATCTGGAAATCGTCGCGCGCGCAGCCAATGCAAACGGCCAGCAGGAAGTTGATGAAGCACTTCTCGCCACAGCGCTGGCGGAAAATCTCCGCCGTTTCGACAAGGGCGGCGATGCGTTCTACGACCAGATCTCCGCGCTGCACAAATCGGTACGCGGTTCCAACCCGGATGCGTCCTTGTACTGGTTCGTCCGCATGCTCGATGGCGGCGCCGATCCGCGTTACCTGGCGCGTCGCATCATCCGCATGGCCAACGAGGACATCGGACTGGCAGACCCGCGTGCGCTGCGCCTTGCCCTTGATGCTGCAGAGGTCTACGAAAGGCTCGGATCGCCCGAAGGCGAGCTGGCTCTCGCGGAAGCGGTGGTTTATCTTGCCTGTGCGGCCAAGTCCAATGCGGTCTATAACGCGTATAACGCCGCGCGCGCGTTTGTAGCGAAGGACAAGTCACGTCCGGTTCCCGAGCATTTACGCAATGCACCGACCAAGCTAATGAAGGAGCTGGGCTACGGCAAGCTGTATCGCTATGCGCATGACGAGCCGAATGCCTACGCCGCCGGGGAAAACTATCTGCCCGAGGGCATGAAGGAACCCGGCTGGTACCAGCCGACGCCGCGCGGGCTGGAGGGGAAAATTGGCGAGAAACTGGCTTATCTGCGGTCTCTGGATCGCGAGGAAAAAAAGAACGAAAAGAAATAGCTTTCTCGGAGAGATAGAACGCCGCGCTTGTTTCCGCAATTATTGCGTGCGCGATTTTTCTATACGCCCGGAATAGCAACCCGCGTAAGTAATTGCATGTTGTAAAAATAAAAAGTTCGCCAGCAAGCCGGGCCTGGATTGCAATCGATGGCCCCTTGATACAATGGCGGTTTCGCAATCCGTTTCCGGCAATTTCCATGATCGATATTCAACTTCTTCGCAAAGACATTGACAGCGTCGCTACCCGCTTGGCCACGCGCAAATTCCAGCTTGATGTCGCAGCCTTCAATGCACTTGAAGCAGAACGCAAGCAGCTACAGACCCGGACCGAGGAATTGCAAGGAAAGCGCAATGCGCTGTCCAAGCAGATCGGCATGCTCAAGGGCAAGGGCGAGGATACCTCCGCCGTGATGGCGGAAGTGGCCGGCATCGGCGACGAGATGAAGGCTTCTGCCATGCATCTGGACGTGATCCAGGCGAAGATGAGCGAGTTCATGTTGGCCGTGCCAAATCTTCCGCATGAATCGGTGCCGGCAGGCCAGGATGAGTCGGCCAACGTTGAAGTGCGCAAGGTCGGTACGCCGCGAACATTCGACTTCGACGTGAAGGACCATGTCGATGTCGGCGCCGCGCTTGGGCTGGATTTTGATGTGGCAGCCAAGCTGACCGGCTCGCGCTTTGCTGTGATGAAAGGCGGTATCGCCCGCCTGCACCGAGCGCTTGCGCAGTTCATGCTCGACACACATACCGGCGAGCATGGCTACACCGAATGCTATACGCCCTATATCGTCAATGCCGATTCATTGCGTGGCACTGGCCAATTGCCAAAGTTTGAAGCGGACCTCTTCGCTGCGAAGAAAGGCGGCCAGGAAGGAGAGGGCGAAGCGCTGTACCTGATTCCGACTTCGGAAGTGCCGCTGACGAACATGGTGCGCGACGAGATCGTCGCAGCCGATGCATTGCCGATCAAATTGACCGCGCATACCCCATGCTTCCGCTCCGAAGCTGGCAGCTATGGTCGCGACACGCGCGGCATGATCCGCCAGCACCAGTTTGACAAGGTCGAGATGGTGCAGGTCGTGCATCCGGAGAAATCCTATGAAGCGCTGGAAGAGATGGTCGGCCACGCCGAAAACATTCTGAAAAAACTTGGCTTGCCGTACCGTGTCATCACCCTGTGCACAGGCGACATGGGTTTTGGCGCTGCCAAGACCTACGACCTGGAAGTCTGGCTGCCGGCGCAGAACACCTATCGTGAGATCTCGTCGGTTTCAAACTGCGAGGCATTCCAGGCACGCCGTATGCAGGCGCGCTTCCGTAACGCGCAGGGCAAGCCGGAACTGTTGCATACCCTGAACGGCTCAGGCCTTGCGGTTGGCCGTACGCTGGTCGCCATTCTGGAAAACTACCAGCAGGCCGACGGCAGCGTCGATATTCCGGAAGTCTTGCAACCCTATATGGGCGGCATCAAACGCCTGACACTCGCGGCATAAAAGCAGGGGAAGTGGCCCGTCCTCATGCAGGACAAGGCCACGTTGGCGAAACAAATCCCTGGCGGCGTTCGATGAACAAGCTGTTGCCGGGGATTTTTTTTGCCTGCTTCTTTGCTTCGGCTGCAGCAGTCGCAATCTGATGATGCGATTCAAACAGCCCCGGCTCTGCCCGGACGACTCCCAATGACAGGCTCATCAGCGGATGGAAGACTTTCCGGCCACGGCGGTCCTCGCTGATGTAGCCACTGCGCTCGCAGTCTTCGGCACTGTAATACGCGGGAACCGTGGTCGCGAATCCATGCAGGATGGCCTGGCAGCGTTCTTCCCAGTCTTCACTCTGAAAGAGGATGATGAAGTCGTCGCCGCCGATATGGCCGATGAAATCGCGGTCGGGATCGCACTGTGCAGCTAAAATCCTGCCCGTGAGCTGGATGGCGTCGTCTCCCTTTCGATAGCCGTACACGTCGTTGAACGGCTTGAAATGATCGATATCGACATAGCACGTGGTAAAGCGTGCGCCGTTTTGCAAGAGGCGGTCGATATGCTCGTTGATCGGCACGTTGCCGGGTAATAGCGTCAGCGGATTGGCGTAGCGGGCGGCATTGATCTGCATCTGCGTAATTTCCCGCATCAGGTCATGACCGGTGCCCATGCCAAGGTAGCGGCCCTGATCCGTGATGATGAAGCCATTCGACAGATGCCGGTGGTCGGCATTGACAATCATCTGGCTCAGGTCTTGCAGGCTGGTGGATTTGTCGGCGATGAGGGGAGTGGGATCCATGAAAATGGTGCAGGATTTTTTTCCGTAAAGATCGCGAGAATATAGGCGCGCAAAACAGTCGGTAAGGTCGCGCCGCGTGATAAGGCCCAATGGCGTGCCATTTTCAACTACAGGGATGACTTGTAGTTCGGGATCGCTGCTGAAAATGTCACAGACCTGCACATTCGTTGTGTCTGGTGTTGCTGTCGACACGACACGCAACAGTTTTAGCGCAGTGACGACTGTTTGTTCGAATGCGCTCTTGTGCGGATAGACTGCGACGCCATTACGGTTCAGGTTTTTGGCGACATCGGATGCCAGCGTCGTCGCGGGTGAAGCATGCGGGCGGGCGATATGGTATCCCTGCCCACAGGCGATGCCGAGGTCGCGGATTAATAGGAGTTCCGCCTGTGTCTCGATGCCTTCGGCGATAACCACCGTGCCCGACTCTTCTGCTATTTCCTGGATCGAACGCACAAACTGCAATTTCACCGGGTCCTGGTTGATGCCCTGGACGAAGTGCATGTCGATTTTTACATACTCGGGCCGTAGTTCGGACCATAGGCGCAGACTGGAAAAGCCTTCGCCAAGATCGTCGATGGCGATCTGGAAACCCATTCCCCGGTAGTGCATGACCGCTTCGCGCAGCAGCTCGTAATCATAGGTGGGCTGGTTTTCCGTCAGTTCGATGATGACCCGGTCCGGATTGATCCCCACGTCCTGAATGTAGCCCAGTGTTTCGCCATGCTTTGCCCGTGGTTGCAGCAGCATTTCCGGGCTAACGTTCAGGAACAGCTTGCCCGGCAACTTCAGTTCGGCAAAGCGCTCCAGCACGATGCGTCGGCACATGTGTTCGACTTCCACGCTCAGGTTGTTTGCCCGGGCCACTTTAAACAGATTCATCGGTGAATGCAGCGGGCTGTCGGAAGGCCCGCGGATCAGGCCCTCGTAGCCGACAATCTCTCCGCACTGCATGTTGATGATTGGCTGAAAAAGCGCGTTCAACTTGCGCTGGTTCAGGATATCCATCAGGCGCGACAACAGCATGGCTTCCCTGTTCTCGGGCTGGGTTGCCCGTTCTTCACTCCAGTGACGAGTGCCTGTATCGAGGATGCCTGTCATGACAGATTCGCTGAAGGAATTGCCGGTATTGAAAGCGATCGATGTCATTAGCGAGGATTCCTGCGGCGCGTCATAAATAGAGGCGCTGAAAACTGAAACGGACTTAACACAGCGTTGTAGATTCTTCCAAGGTGGAACAATGGCGCAATGCTAAACAGGATTTATGACAGGAAGATGATGAAAAGAAACTAAAGAACCGACCGGGAGGAGGGAATATTTATTGAATGCACTACTATTCCGTCTTGTTCGGGAGTCTGTTATACTTTCGTGCTTTGCGGCGAGTACCCATCGCCGTAATACGACCGGTTCCGGAAAGGTGGCAGAGTGGTCGAATGCGCTGGACTCGAAATCCAGTATACGTTTAGGCGTATCGAGGGTTCGAATCCCTCCCTTTCCGCCAGATAAAATATTGCGATAGCGCCCCCTCTCATGGGGGCGTTGTTGTTTCTGGTCGGTGCCAGAAACAATTCCGCTCAACCCAATCAAGGCGTCACGCCTTTTTTGCCTTTTCGAGTTCACATTCCAGTTCGTTGATGCGGGCCTGCTGGAATTTCCATGACTCCCACGCGAAATCAGTATCGCAGTTGGAATACTGATATTCACCCATGGTGCATCTCCCCGGTTTCAGATCCATGTCATGAGCGGCGGCCCATTCTTCGAATCTCTGACGTGTATCGATCAGGTTCATGATTCCTCCGTCGTTTGGCAGATAACCACAATACTAGGGGAATGAAAAAATTCCCCATGCTTTGAGCATGGTTTTTCGATGCCCCGTGATAGGATGCAAAAAAACAGGAGGTGACGGTGCAGCGAAAGATTTTTCCGAAATATGAACTTGAGTGGCTGATTGCAGAGGCATTCAGCAAGCAACACGAATGCACGGCGGTTAGAAGTGTCGAGGTGTATTGGCATCCTGCCGACGAGGCTGGCTGCAACTGGAACGTCAATGCCTCACTTGGCGGGGGACAAGGCGCTCTGAACTGTCAAGCCTGTGCTGTGGATGTAATTCGTGAATTGCGCGACCAGTACAACATCACTGATCCGGAGTAGCAGCCCGATTGGCGTGTTGCCGCTATTCCGGAAAGACGAATATCCTGACCAGTTGCGCTCAGTATTTGAGTAGCCGTCTGGCATTACCGGTTGCACGCGAATGAATTGGCTTGAGCGCGTGTTGCATGAGGCGTGCGACCGAGCCGGATAACTGGGATGCGAGCACTGCAGAGTTGGAAAACGCATGATGCATCAGCTGGCTGTGCATGTTGGCTGACATTGCTGGTGCGCTTGCCAGGGAAAAGATTCTGCTGGTGCTGCCCAACATCTGTTTGAAAGCCAATGTCGCAAATTGCATCTGCATTGTCGCCATGCGCGCGGCAACCGACTGCGCCGATTCACTGACGGCATCAATTTTTTCCTGTCCCATCCGCATGAATTCTTTCCGGTCGCGTGCGTCTGGACTGGCGCCTGCGGCCGCAATGCGGTTGGTGCGGTGATGAATTACCTGCGCCGAAGCGAACATCATTTCTGTCGTTTTCACCGCAAGCTGGACCCATGGCATAAATGGAGTGGCTGGTGAATAAATCGTGTTTGCTCTTTTCATGTCGTGCTCCAATATTTCGATCAAGAAGCGCCATTGGCGGAAGCGATTGGATCACCTGATATCGACTAAAGTTCGCATGCTTACGGCTTAGATATAGGCAGCAGTCTATGTTCCATAAAGGAATGTCGCCGATATGTCATGGACACGTCATAATGAAAAAGTAAGGTCTTCGGATTTCCTGATTGGCGAGTCTTTCTGCGTGAGGGATCGGGAATATTGGGCGTAGCCATTCGATTGAAGTTGTTTTCGATTTGGATGTTATGCCGCATTTTTTACGTTGAAACGGGAATTGCATGTTTGCTGCAGTAGATTTGGGTTCGAACAGTTTTCGCCTGCATATCGGCTTGCATGACGGCGAGACGATACGCATCCTTAAAAGCGCCCGCGATCCGGTTTATCTTGCTGCAGGACTCGACAGTAACGGTTATCTGACTGAGCAGGCGATGCAATCCGCGTTGCAGTGCCTGAAAAATTTTCGAGCCATACTTGCCGGTTATACGCTCGATGCAGTCCGGGTGGTCGCCACCAATACCATGCGCGTCGCAAAGAACGCGGCAGAGTTTCTGCCGGCGGCGGAGCAGGCGATTGGATATCCGATCGAGATCATCTCAGGCGAAGAAGAAGGGCGGCTGATTTACATGGGTGTGGCCAGCGCACTGGCCTCGTCGACGGAGAAGAGGCTGGTGGTGGATATCGGCGGCGGCTCTACGGAGCTGATCCTCGGACATGGTTATGAAATCCGGGAAGTCGAGTCTTTCAGCATTGGCACCGCCGGGCAAAGCCGGTCGTTCTTTCCCGATGGCCGGATTGATGCGGCAGGATTCGACGCTGCGATATTGTCTGCGCGTTCGGTTTTTGAAGACGGTGCGCTGCCATTTCGCTCGCAACACTGGAGCAATGCCTACGGCTCTTCCGGGACGATACGTGCGATTTCCGAAGCGCTGTCGAAAAATGCAATAGGCGACGGCACGCTGTCGCTGAAGAATATGGAGGCGCTGAAGTCTCGCTTCATCGCCTACGGCAACGTTAGCAATGTGGATCTCCTCGGCATCAAGTCAGAGCGCCTGACGGCGGTGATTGGCGGATTGGCGGTCCTGATCGGCATCATGCGAGAACTGGGCATCAAGACCATTACTGCAGTGGATGCCGGCCTGCGCATGGGCGTCCTCTGGGATTTGCAGTTACGCGCTACCAGCCACGACCGGCGCGAGCAGTCTGTGCGTGAATTCCTGCGCCGCTTTCATGCCGATGAAAACCGGGCGGCACGTGTCGCGGCAACTGCGATTGCCCTGTACAGCCAGTTAAAGCCTGTTTCGAGCACCTATGCGAAATGTCTATTCTGGAGCGGCTTGATGCATGAAGTCGGCATGACAGTCTCGCACACCGGTTATCACAAACACGGGGCTTACATCGTCGAAAATGCCGACATGCCGGGATTCACGACGCGCGAGCAGCGGTTGATGAGCACATTGATCATTGCGCACAAGGGAAACTTGCGCAAGGTTGAAAGCGCCATCGGTGATGCCGATTTTGCCAAGGCGGTACTGGCTTTGCGACTGGCGGTAATGCTCATGCACTCGCGCCTGGACAGCGAGGCGGACGCACTGAAATTGAAGATGAAGAACAGGATCGAGCTGGAATATCGGCGCGACTGGACCCGCCAGCATCCGACTTTGTCCTATTGGATCGAGAAGGAGCGCAACTGGTGGGAGGAAGTTGGCATTGATTTGGATGTGAAGGCAGTTGGATGAGCAGGCCGTGCACGAATCCTGCTCAACATCGTCTAGAACACCAGCCCGCTTCCTTTCCTGAACAGCGCGATGTCCAGATAATTTGACAGGCGATTATTGTTGCCCGGCGCCATCGTCAGGCCACCAAGGTCGATAGTGCGCCGTTGTGCCATGAGTTCCGGCAGTGCGGACCGGTTGCCGCGCTTTGCTTGCTGGATTGCCTTGCCCAGCGCCTTGGCAGCAGCGAAACCTTCCAGCGTCAATGACGAAACCGCTTCATCACGGTACTTCTTCATCATGTTCAGGTGTTCGAGCTGAATCAAGGTGGTACCAGAGGTGGGACTTGGTACGACTTGGGAGAAGACGGTCCATTCCGCCGCGCGCGCTCCGGCCAACTCGTTCAATGTGGACAGGTTAATTAGGGAGGTGCCGGCAACAAATGTTTGCGCATTGTGCTTGCGAAATTCCTTGAGAAATAGTGCTGTGCTGATTGTGTCGGCAATCACCAGGACAAAGCCGGGTTTGGACGCCGCCAATGAAGCTGCCTCCTTCGCGACCTGATTATCCACTGCGATGCGGGCAGTGCCGGTCAATTTTATGCGTCGCTCCTGGATCAGTGCGGACAGGCTGCGATACGCCTCCTGATTCGCCGGTGAATCCTGATACGCGATACCGATATCGCTGATGCCTAGCTTGCTGAAATGGTCAAAAATATGGCGAAGCTCCTGCTTGTAACCGGGACGCCAGAATAGAACACGGGCACCGCTTGCATAGTCTGCTGCTGCCAACGGCGCAAACAGGATGTGGCCGCTGCGCTTGAATGCCGGCGCTTCAAGCACCGCGCGCACCGTATCGTCGCCTACGCTGCCGAACAGGTACTCGACGTGTTCCTGTTCAATGAGTTCGCTAGCTGCCCTGGCGCTTATCTCGGGTCGCCCCTGATCATCGCGCACAATATACTGGACGCGCTTGCCATTGATTCCACCGACGGAGTTGACCATGTCGAAGTAGGTCTTGATGCCAGCGACATAGTCGCGCCCGATACTTGCATTGGGGCCGGATAAATCGATTGCCTGGCCGATTACGATCGTGTCATTGTCCGCATGTGCAGCCGATGATGCCGCGAGAAGAAGTGCTGCGCCAATCCGGAAAAAAAGGTGAGTGAGTCGTTTAAGCATATTTGAATCTGGTCCTGGTGGTGTTTCCTGATTTCTTCCCTGCTTACGCGTATGTCGCAATTTCATAATCATTGATGATGGTGTCTCGGTTATTGTTTGCAACATTGAGCAGGGGTGTTTTTTGTGGGGTGAGCCTGCTGGCAGGCGCGGCGGTTCTCACCTTGTCCACTGCAGGGGCTTCGTTCGTGCTGTTGTCCAGCTTGAAGACGGCGACTGCTTGCACCAGCCTGCTTGCCTGGCTTTGCAATGAGGTTGCGGCCGCAGCTGCATGTTCCACCAGTAGAGCGTTTCGCTGCGTGGTGTCATCCATGTGACCAAGGGCGACGTTCACTTGTTCGATGCCGGCGGTCTGCTCACGGCTGGCTGACGTTATGTCGGTCATGATGCTGGCCACATGCTGCACTGATGTAACGATTTCCTGCATGGTCGCGCCTGCCGCTCCAGCCAGCGCATTGCCGTGCTCCACCTGTTTCACGGAGCTTTCGATCAGCCCTTTGATTTCCTTGGCGGCGCTGGCCGAGTTGTGCGCCAAGGCGCGCACTTCTGCGGCAACTACAGCAAAGCCTTTACCGTGTACGCCCGCACGCGCCGCTTCCACTGCGGCATTCAGCGCCAGGATATTGGTCTGAAATGCAATGCCATCGATGACACGAATGATGTCAATGATTCTGTAGGAGCTTTGCTTGATTACGCCCATGGTGTCGACGACCTCGCTTACAGCATGGCCACCTTTGCAGGCCACTTCGGCTGCTGACAGTACGAGCGTGTTGGCATCGACGGCGCTGCTGTCATTCTGTTTCACGATCGATGTCAGCTCTTCCATCGAGCTGGCTGTCTGCTGTAGTGAGCTGGCTTGTGACTCGGTTCGGATGGCGAGGTCGGCATTGTCGGCAGCGAGCACGCTGGAAGTCTGCGAGATGGCTTCGCTGCCTGCGCGCACTTGCGCCACCATTTGCGCGAGGCCTGCATTCATGCGGCCAAAGGCGTTGATAAGCCCGCCAATCTCATCCTTCGCAGCAGAAGATATCTGCGTGCTCAGGTCGCCGGTGGCAACGCGTTCAACGGCTTGCTCCAGTTCTTTCACCTGTTGAGAGAAGGAGGCATAGAAGCCGGCCAGAAGGTAGGCGGTAACCGCGAGCCCGCCAAGCGCCAGTGCAACAACCAGGTAAAGCCGGGCGGTGTAGCGTGCGATGCGTTGCGCCAGCAGTTCATCGAGTGCGGAGGCGGCGGCATTTGCACTGCTATGAATGCCGACAATGCTTTTCTTTCCTGCCTCGAAAAACTCCTTGCCGGAGGTCTGATTGAAGGAATTGAGAACTTCGTTCTGCGCCCGCTCAAGGAAGCCGAGCGCTGCAGGTAATGCCTCAAGATGTGTTTCCAGTTGCTTGCGCAATGTGGCGTCTTCCCGGAATGCCGCATCGAATTGCGTCGGCACCCGGCCGAGATCCCGCCGGGCCACCAGGACGCCGGAATTCAGCATCATGTCCTCGTTTGCTTCCAGCAGGCCTGTGTCGATATACGCCGCACCACGGCCAGCGATCTGCCATAGCGTATCGGCGATGCTAGGAAGCCCTTGCAGCAATACAGACGTGAGATGGTGGCTCGCCACTTCAGGATCGATGCTGAGGCCGGAGCGGTCGGCAATCAGTGCATTGAGTTGCATCATCTTCGTTATCAATGCACTGTGGCTGGTGTAGCTCTCCCTGGCTTTATCTGAGGCGAGTGTTTTCTGGATGGCATTCCAGTCGCTGGTAATAGTGTTCCATGTCTGGGCAGCGCCGAAATCAGCAAGAGCCCTGTTGGCCGAGCTTAGCGTTGCGATTGCTGCATTGATTTCCTTTTGTTTTTTCTCGGCCTGTTCTTTCGCATCACCATTTCCGGCAAGTGCCATATGGCGTAGCGCGCGATGCTCCTGTACCAGTTGAATCACTTCTTGCAGTTCGCGGACATATCGCACGCCGAGACGCTCGCGTTCGGCGGTTGTGACTGATTTGTGCATTTCGACATACAAAAGCGACAGCGTTAGCAGAAGTGGCAGCACAAAGACTACGGATACCAGTGCAAACTTTGGCAAGAGCCGCAATCGCTGCATAAGAGAGACGATCGGGGCGAGCAGGAACTTCATGGTTCTCTCCGTTAATGTTGTACTTTTGCAATTTTGAATGCCGTTTGTGACAGCTTGATGAAGCGTTTTCTTTGTTAAATTGGATAAATGATATATATTATTTATACTTATTAATCTGGGAAAACGCTCATGACAAAAGAAACCGCGGGCAAATCCGCATCAGCTAAAGCTCCGGCTGCAAAAGTGCTGGCAGTGAAGGCGCCTGCAGCAAAACCATCAACGACCAAACCAGCAAGCAAGGGGAGCCCGATAAAATCGGAATCGAAGCCTAAGGCAACGATTCGTCGTCCTGCCCCGGCGGCGAAGCAGGCAGGAAAGCTGGCAGTGAAGCCGGCAGTGAAGCCGATTACGCCAGCAAAGGCCGAAGCGCCTGCGAGGCCGCAGGCAGAGCTGAAAGAGAAGGCGAAAAAGGCGAAGCTGGTTCGCGATAGTTTCACCATGCCGGAAGCGGAATATGCGGTGCTTGGTGAAGTAAAGAAGGCCTGCCTGAAGGCGGGTATCGAAGTGAAAAAAAGTGAATTGCTCCGCGTGGGTGTGGCGTTAATTCGCCAGCTCGATACGACGCAATTGAAAGAAATTCTCTCCCGGCTGCCTGCCCTGAAGGCTGGCCGCCCGAAGAAAAGCAAGTAAT
>DATFAZ010000270.1:0-4543 GCA_035254105.1 Noviherbaspirillum sp.
CGCAAAGCGATCGCGATTATCCCGCCTGCACTTTTACCGGAATTAGAAAACCGGGGCATTCCTGTACGAATTATTTCCCAAGATTCACGCCGCGCCATCATCACCAACGATTAAGAGTGAGATTGTCATGAGCCTTGGCACCTTGTTATTTATCTTCACTGGGATATTTCTCAATGCAATTGCACAACTTTTGCTTAAAGTTGGCGCAAATGCAGTTGGGGCGATTCACCTCACTGCTGAAAACTGGTTTTCTATCGGAATGAAAGTTGTGACGCAGTTGCCAATCATTGGGGGGCTTGCTTGCTATTTCCTGTCGGTGATAGTGTGGATCATCGGCTTGTCGCGCATGGAAGTGTCGATTGCCTATCCGATGCTTTCTCTTGGATATATCATCAATACGCTTGGCGCTTGGTATTTTCTGGGCGAAACCGTTTCCATGCAGCGACTAATGGCGATCGGATTCATTATGATCGGCGTAGCACTGCTGGCTCGTAGCTGAACTTCTGCAGAAATCGCTTTTTATTGTTGATCTTATGTACGAACCGTTCTTGCCCTTTGCGTGTCCGTCGATAGATGAAGCAACGATTGATGCCGTTTCACAAGTTCTGCGTTCCGGCTGGCTCACCAGCGGCCCGCAAGTGGAAGCCTTTGAGGCTGTACTGTCGAATTATTTCGACGGGCGGCCCGTGCGCACTTTCAACTCCGGCACCTGCACAATGGAGATTGCATTGCGCATTGCAGGGATCGGTCCGGGCGACGAAGTCATTACCACGCCGCTTACCTGGGTAGCCACCGCCAATGTCATCCTGGAAGTTGGTGCGACCCCGGTCTTTGCGGATATCGATCCGCATACGCGCAATATCGACCTGGACCTGCTGCAGGCAGCCATTACGCCGCGCACCCGGGCGATCATTCCGGTTGACCTTGCCGGCCTGCCGGTAGACAGGGATCGCCTGTATGCCATAGCGAACAAGCACCATCTGCGCGTCGTGGAAGATGCGGCGCAGGCGCTTGGCTCGTCATGGAAAGGACGTCGAATCGGCGCATTCGGTGACTTCATTTCCTTCAGCTTTCAGGCAAACAAAAACATCACCACGGCCGAGGGCGGCTGCCTGGTGCTGAACAATGCAGAAGAAGTGCGGCTAGCGGAAAAATATCGACTGCAGGGAGTAACGCGCAGCGGTTTCGACGGTATGGAAGTCGATGTATTGGGCGGCAAGTTCAACATGACGGATATCGCCGCATCCATCGGGCTGGGGCAATTCGCGCAGATCGAGGCAGTAACCGCCAGACGTCGCGCCTTGGCACGGCATTATTTTTCCTGCTTCGGCTCTGAATTTGCAACACAGTATGGCGCCGAGCTACCCGTGGCGGACTTTGAAAATTCCAACTGGCATATGTTTCAGATTCTCCTGCCGCAACATGTGGAGCGCGCTGATTTCATGGCCCGGATGAAAGAAAAAAACATCGGGACCGGATGCCACTATCCGCCGGTTCACCTGTTTAAGTTATATCGCGATCGTGGCTTCAAGGAAGGCATGTTTCCTGCAGCCGAACGTATCGGACGGCATATTGTCAGCTTGCCGCTGTTTTTCTCAATGACGGAGAACGACGTAGAACGCGTCGTCAGCGCAACAAAATCCATTCTCAAAGAGTAAGACCAACGTCTGATGAAAAAACCCGATATTTCCATCGTCATTCCGGTGTACAACGAAGAGGCTGGGCTTTCCAAATTATTTGCCCGTCTTTATCCCGCGCTCGACAAACTTGGCATTGCTTACGAAATCCTGTTCATTAATGATGGCAGCCGCGACCGCTCTGCTCTCATTCTTGCGGATCAATTCCGGGCACGACCGGATGTGACGCGTGTTGTCATGTTCAACGGTAATTACGGACAGCATATGGCCGTACTGGCCGGCTTCCAGGCGACCCGAGGCGACATCGTCATTACCCTCGACGCCGACCTGCAGAACCCGCCGGAAGAAATCGGAAAGCTGATTGCGAAGACACAGGAAGGTTACGACTACGTTGGATCGGTTCGGCGCGAACGGCATGATGTCGCATGGCGCCGGCATGCATCAAAAATGATGAACTACCTGCGCGAAAAACTTACCCGCATCAGGATGACGGACCAAGGCAACATGCTGCGCGCCTATAGCCGCAATATCATCGATCTGGTCAACCAGTGCAGCGAGGTCAACACTTTCATTCCGGCACTCGCCTATACCTTTGCACGCAAACCGACAGAGGTGGTTGTCGAACACGAGGAACGATCTGCCGGCCAATCCAAGTATTCGCTATACAGCCTGATCCGGCTGAATCTCGATTTGATCACCGGCTTCTCGCTCCTGCCGCTGCAGCTTTTTTCCCTGTTCGGCATCCTTTTATCCTTCCTGTCCGCGGCGCTGTTCGTCGTCCTGATCACCCGCCGCTTCTTGCTGGGCTCGGAAGTGCAAGGAATTTATACGCTTTTTGCGCTCGAATTCTTCCTGGTCGGCGTCATCCTGTTTGGCATCGGCCTGGTTGGAGAATACATCGGCCGGATTTACCAGCAGGTGAGGGGCCGTCCTCGATATGTTGTACAGGCGATTCTTGAGCAATCGAACGAACAGCCGGCGCAGTCAAAAGCGCGCCGCAAAGTGCAAGGTTAAATAGACATGCGCGCCGTTGTTTTTGCCTATCACAACGTCGGCGTGCGCTGCATCAAGGTGTTGCGCGCACGCGGACTTGATGTCGCACTGGTCGTCACGCATGAAGACAGTCCGTCGGAACGCATCTGGTTCGACTCCGTTGCTGCACTCTGTCGCGAAGAAGGGATTCCATTTACTGTCGATACGCCGGACAGCGCTGCACTATTTGAACAAGTGCGCGATGCCCGGCCGGATTTCATTTTCAGTTTTTATTATCGCCATCTTCTTCCTGCGCAGCTGCTCTGCCTTGCTCCAGAAGGCGCATACAACATGCATGGTTCACTGTTGCCGAAATACCGGGGCCGCGCTCCTGTCAATTGGGCCATCCTTCACGGAGAAACCGAAACCGGCGCGACCCTGCATGAAATGACAGAAAAACCGGATGCGGGTGCGATCGTGGCACAGAGCGCTGTGCCCATCCTGCCCGACGACACGGCTTTCGAAGTATTCGGCAAAGTCGTGGTGGCAGCGGAACAGGCCTTGTGGCAAGTATTGCCAGCCATGCTCGCAGGTAAATCGCCGAAGAGAGAGAACGATTTATCCCAAGGCAGCTATTTCGGTGCCCGCACGCCGGAAGATGGCCGAATCGACTGGTCGCGCTCAGCACAAGACGTATACAACCTGCATCGCGCAGTCGCGCCTCCCTACCCCGGCGCCTGGACCAGGATCGGCGAACGGATTTTCGTGATCGGCAAAGCGCGTCTTGCGGAAGACTGTAAAGCACCTATACATCCAGGCCTTGCCGTTGTTGAAAACCAAATCGTCGGCGTTTGCGGCGATAGTCGAGCGCTGCTGATTCATCAATTGCTGGAGAAAGGCACTCCCCTCACTCCGGCGCAATTAAAAGAAATCCTGTCCTCATCACTCAGCTGAATTTGGAGAACAATGAAAAAAATCCTCATCCTCGGCGTCAACGGTTTCATCGGCCATCATCTTTCCAAGCGCATCTTGCAGACGACCGACTGGCATGTGTACGGAATGGATATGCTGTCCGACCGCATTTCCGAATTGCTGGAAGATGATGCTTACAAAAACCGCCTGCACTTCTTCGAAGGCGACATTACGATCAATAAAGAATGGGTCGAATATCACATCAAGAAATGTGACGTGATTCTTCCATTGGTCGCGATTGCGACCCCGGCGACTTATGTGAAGCATCCGCTGCGTGTATTCGAACTCGACTTCGAGTCGAATTTGCCCATCGTCCGCTCTGCGGTGAAATACCACAAGCATCTCGTCTACCCCTCGACATCCGAGGTCTACGGCATGTGCCATGACGAAGAATTCGATCCGGAAAACTCCGAGCTGATCTGCGGCCCTATCAACAAGCCGCGCTGGATCTATTCCTGTGCAAAACAGTTGCTGGACCGCGTGATCTGGGCCTATGGCATGGAAGAAGGTTTGAATTTCACCCTGTTTCGCCCGTTTAACTGGATCGGCGCAGGCCTCGATTCGATCCATACAGCGAAAGAAGGCAGCTCCCGCGTTGTGACCCAGTTCTTCGGCCATATCGTACGCGGCGAAAATATTTCGCTGGTCGACGGCGGTCATCAGAAGCGCACCTTTACCTATATTGATGATGGCATCGACGCGCTGATGCAAATTATCGCCAACGAGAATGGCATTGCCAGCGGCAAGATCTATAACATTGGCAATCCGGCCAACAACTATTCAATCCGGGCACTGGCGGAAATGATGCTTAAATTGGCTGCCGAATATCCGGAATACGCGAAGTCGGCCCAAAAAGTGACGCTGCTGGAAACCAGTTCCGGCGATTACTATGGCGACGGTTATCAGGACGTACAGCACCGCGTACCAAACATAACGAATACCCGCAAAGAACTGCAGTGGGA
>DATFAZ010000271.1:0-3393 GCA_035254105.1 Noviherbaspirillum sp.
CGCCTACCTGCACTGGACCGAACAATGGGTCGACGCTGCGCTGCCGAAGCTCAAAGCCAGCGGTAGCCTGTATATCTTCCTGACCTGGCGCTATTCGCCTGAAATCTTCGTGATGCTGAAGAAGCGCATGACGATGATCAATGAAATCATCTGGGACCGGCGCGTGCCGTCCATGGGCGGCAGCACACGCAGGTTTTCGTCCGTGCACGACACCATCGGCTTTTTCGCAAAAGCGAGGGATTACTATTTCGATCTCGATCCGGTGCGCATTCCGTACGATGCCGAAACCAAGAAGGCCCGTTCGCGTTCGATCTTCGTCGGCGCAAAGTGGCTGGAGCTTGGTTACAACCCGAAAGACGTGTGGAGCGTATCGAGACTGCATCGTGAGCACCGCGAGCGGGCCGACCATCCGACGCAGAAGCCGCTGGAAATCGTCGAACGCATGGTCAAAGCATCCTGCCCGCCTGGCGGCGTGGTGCTCGACCCGTTCATGGGCAGCGGCACCACGGCAGCCGCTGCGAAACGTTGCGGCCGGAATTTTGTCGGATTCGAACTGAATCCGGTGTATTGCGAACTGATTGAAAACCGACTGGCGAGCCTGGAGATACCGGCCGCCGTCCCAAGCCCCGAAACCCTATGTCCCTGATCGAAAATATCATCCGCCCGGACGTCCGGGCGCTCGCTGCCTACCATGTGCCGGATGCCGCCGGCTTCGTCAAGCTCGACGCAATGGAAAACCCATACATGCTGCCCGATGGCCTGCGCGACGAACTTGCACGCCGTCTGGCTGAGGTTGCGATGAATCGTTACCCGGTACCTTCGTATACAGCACTGAAAGCGAAAATCTGCGACAAGCTGGGCGTGCCTGCCGGTTTTGATGTCGTTCTGGGGAACGGCTCTGATGAACTGATCACGCTGCTCTCCGTCGCCTGCGCCAAGCCAGGCGCAAAAGTGCTGGCGCCCATTCCGGGTTTCGTGATGTATGCGATGTCGGCGAAGTTTGCAGGACTGGAATTTGTTGGTGTGCCGCTCAGGCCCGACTTCAGCCTCGACAAGGCCAGCATGCTGGCCGCAATTGCGCAGCACAGGCCGGCGATTACCTACCTTGCCTATCCAAACAACCCCACTGGCAACCTGTTTGACGCTACCGACATGGTCGACATCATCCGCGCGGTTGGCGACAGTGGTATCGTGGTGGTTGATGAGGCGTATCAGCCGTTTGCGCAGACGAGTTTCATGCCGCGTCTGGCTGAATTCGAAAACCTGGTCGTCATGCGCACGGTTTCCAAGCTTGGACTGGCCGGTATCCGGCTCGGCTACATGTCTGCCAGTGGCGCTTTGCTGGCAGAATTCGATAAGGTGCGCCCGCCATACAACGTCAATGTTCTGACGCAGGCGGCAGCGGAATTTGTGCTCGAACACGTCGCAGTACTTGATGATCAGGCGGCTTCCTTGCGGGCTGAACGCGCTGCTCTGGTGGCCGCGCTGAGCGCATTGCCGGGCATCGAAGTTTTCCCGTCAGCAGCGAATTTTTTGTTGATTCGCATGAAGGCGCAGGCGCCTGATGCCGCCACGGTTTTTTCAAGATTGTTAGAGCGTAAGGTTTTGGTCAAAAATGTCGGTAAAATGCATCCATTGCTGGAAAACTGCTTGCGAGTGACTGTCAGCACGCCGGCAGAAAACCGATTATTCCTTGATGCCTTGCAGGCATCGCTCGCTTCATAACTTTAGTGCCACTTAACATGCCCACGCAACGCATTGCCGAGGTCACCCGAAATACCAACGAGACGCAGATTCGCGTTGTGATCAACCTTGACGGAACCGGTCAGCAGAAACTGAACACCGGCGTACCGTTTCTCGACCATATGCTCGATCAGATTGTGCGGCATGGCCTGATCGATCTCGACATTGAAGCCAAGGGCGATCTGCATATCGACGCGCATCACACCGTCGAGGATGTCGGTATCACGCTCGGTCAGGCGTTTGCAAAAGCGATCGGCGACAAGAAGGGCATTCGTCGCTACGGCCACGCCTATGTGCCGCTGGACGAGGCATTGTCCCGTGTTGTGGTCGATTTTTCGGGCCGCCCCGGACTGGAGTTCCACGTGCCATTCAAGCGCTCCATGATCGGCGGGTTCGATGTCGACCTGACGCGCGAATTCTTCCAGGGATTCGTCAACCATGCGCTGCTTACTTTGCATATTGATAACTTGCGTGGCGAAAACGCCCATCATCAATGCGAAACCGTATTCAAGGCCTTTGGTCGTGCGTTGCGCATGGCTGCTGAGCTGGATCAGCGGGCGGCTGGAACGATTCCTTCTACCAAGGGTAGCCTGTAAGCGTCGCAAGATGGCGTATTAGGATTCATTCTCTGTCATGAACAAAATAGTTGTTGTGGATTACGGCATGGGCAACTTGCGCTCGGTAGCGCAAGCGCTGCGTCATGTTGCGCCGGAGGCGGATGTGCGCATCTCCAGCGAGCTGTCGGTTATCAAAGCGGCGGACAGGCTGGTTTTGCCGGGGCAGGGCGCTATACCTGATTGCATGCGCAGCCTGCGTGAGTCGGGCCTGCAAGAAGCGGTGCTCGAGGCCGCTCGCTCCAAGCCGCTGTTTGGCGTGTGCGTTGGTGAACAAATGCTGTTTGACTGGAGCCAAGAAGGCGATTCTGCAGGCTTGGGGTTGCTGCCGGGTAAAGTCGTCCGCTTCCAACTCGAGAACAAGATTCAGGAAGATGGTTCACGCTTCAAGGTGCCGCAGATGGGCTGGAACCGTGTGCAACAAAAGCTGTCCCATCCGTTGTGGAAAGGCATCGTCGACAATAGCTACTTCTACTTTGTGCATAGCTATTACGCGTTACCTGCCGACCCGCAGCAGATTGCAGGCGAGACAGACTATGGCGGGCTGTTCGCCTGCGCCGTTGCAAAAGATAATATATTTGCTACCCAGTTTCATCCGGAAAAGAGCGCAGCTTCCGGTTTGCAGCTATATAAGAATTTCGTTCACTGGAATCCGTAATTCCAGTGTAAAAACCGTAGTTATATAACCTTACTAATCTTCTTCACTCATTCCTAAAGTAGCCATGCTGCTCATACCTGCCATCGACCTCAAGGACGGTCATTGCGTACGCCTGAAACAAGGTGATATGGACCAAGCCACTGTATTTTCCCAAGACCCGGCGCAGATGGCGCGGCATTGGCTGATGCAAGGGGCGCGGCGCTTGCACCTGGTGGATTTGAACGGTGCGTTTGCCGGCAAGCCGAAGAACGAGTCGGCGGTGAAAGCAATCATCCAGGCGGTGCGCGACTTCGCCGATGAAAACGGCACCGACGAAATCCCGATTCAACTCGGCGGCGGCATCCGCGATCTGGATACGATCGAGCGCTATCTGGACGA
>DATFAZ010000272.1:0-12453 GCA_035254105.1 Noviherbaspirillum sp.
CGAGCGCAGTCCGCGCTCATGGCCGCCACCATGCATCTGCGCCTCGATGCGCACGCGCGGCTTGCGGCGCACGTACAACGCACCGATGCCCTTCGGGCCATAGGTCTTGTGCGCGGAGAACGACATCAGGTCGACCTTCCACTTTTCCAAGTCGATCTTGACCTTGCCGGTCGCCTGCGCCGCGTCGCAATGAAAAATGATGCCCTTCGAGCGGCACAGCTCGCCGATTTCCGGCACCGGCTGGATCACACCAATCTCGTTATTAACGAGCATGACGGAAACCAGGATGGTGTCCGGGCGAATCGCCTCTTCCAGCTGCTGCAACGTGATCAGGCCATTAGCCTGCGGTTGCAGGTAGGTTGCTTCGAAGCCTTGGCGCTCCAACTCGCGCACCGTGTCGAGTACCGCCTTGTGTTCGGTCTTGACGGTGATGATGTGCTTGCCCTTGGTCTTGTAGAAATGCGCAGCACCCTTCAGCGCGAGATTGTTGCTCTCGGTCGCGCCGGAGGTCCAGATGATCTCGCGCGGATCGGCGTTTACCAGCGCAGCAACCTGCACGCGCGCCTCTTCCACCGCTTTTTCTGCAGTCCAGCCATACATGTGGCTGCGCGATGCAGGATTGCCGAACTGCTCGCGCAGGTAGGGAATCATCTTGTCCGCCACACGCGGATCGATCGGCGTGGTTGCGGAATAATCCAGGTAAATCGGGAAATGGGGTGCCTTGATCGTATCGATCAGGCTCTTTTCCAAGGGGGCGTTCATACAGTAAATAACTCCAATCAAGCAGCGACGTGGGGACGAGGCATCAACACCACGTTGTGGTCGGTATTCCGTTGCCGTTGCTGGTCTACCAGATCCTTCAAGGATACGGAGTCCAGATATTCGACCATCTTTGCATTCAGGGTAGTCCAGAGATCATGCGTCATGCACCGTGTTCCATGTTCATGGCCCGGGCTGTGGCAATTTTCCTTGCCGCCGCATTGAGTTGCATCCAGAGGTTCGTCAACAGCAATGATGATGTCGGCAACCGTCACATCTTCCGCACGTCTTGCCAGCGTATAGCCACCGCCCGGCCCGCGCACAGACTCGACGATTTGATGACGACGCAATTTGCCGAACAACTGCTCCAGATAAGACAAGGAAATTTCTTGCCGCTGGCTGATTGTGGACAGAGTGACCGGCCCCTTATCCTGGCGTAACGCCAGATCAATCATCGCAGTAACCGCAAAACGACCTTTTGTAGTCAGACGCATATATCTCAACTCCAACGCGAAACTTTATCCAAGTTCACTTCAATATCCTCGATTCCCGAAGATTTTGGTCAAGTATATCAAAGTTGAGTAAATTCGTCAGGTATTGTTGCTATGTCGTACGAGTTACGAAAGAAACGGCGTTTGTCCTCACAGGTACCTATCAACAATGATCAGGAAATGCTGAGAAGCAATGGCCGTTATTATTCCACAATTAAAAAAACGCCGTGTCGCCATAAAATGCCAACAGGAAGTGCGCGGAAACATGATGGGGATTATTGCAAATTCAAGCGCACAAACATCATGTAGGTAATGGGTTTATCACCATATAAACTTGTCATCTGGGCAGGAGTAAAATACCTGCTCACCATAACCCCAAGGTCTAAATTGCCAGGACCGCTGCCGCTCACACGAAGATTGTGCGAGTAGCCGATGGTAAGCTTCTTTATCTTGAATAGCTGGCGTTCAAGGGATTCTTCCTGCCGAATCAGCTCGTCACTTCCCACCTGCTCCAGCCTGCCGAAAATAATGTGGCCACCATTAAACTTGAGCATCGAATCAAGCAAATACCCTGTGGTTGCCTCGCGGAATTTTCTGGAACTCCGGCCCCAGCCTAGCGTGGATTGCCAGATACTATCCGTGAAGAATTGAGTATAGCTCGCAGAAAGGGCTGTTCTCCGTTCACCGCCGTTGGGAACGAGCTGATCCAATCCACTAATAGAGCCGCGGCTGATCCCGAGCAGCCAATTTGGTGTTGGCTTGAAAGACAGACGCACGGAGCGGGAACTGAACTTGATTAATTCATCATTCGAAGGCTTTGACTGATTGCGTGCTGTACCAAAGGAAGCCGATCTTTCCAATTCTAGACTGCGCCATCCATAACCGACGCCGTAGGCTTGTGAATGCTCAAATACCGATTCCGAGCTGGGGCCGTTAAGAATCCAGTGCAAATAATTAGCTCCGGCGTATTGAGGCAGATAGGAAAATGTTGAGGGCAGGTTCGGAGCGCTCCCTGATGCTATGTAACCGAAAAATCCGCCGTCCAAACGCCCAGTGGGCAACCAGACGCGCATATTGCTCGTTAAAGCTTTTGTCGAAGACGGATCGCGCGAATAATCAAGATGTGCGCCGCGCCAGTCTTGCAACCCCATACGATCGTGGAGCAATTCAATACCTGGCTTCCCTTCTTCGGCTTCTGCAGCTTCCCCTTTAAACGGACGATTCACTGGCAACACAGAAGCATCCTCCCCTGCCTCTACTGTTCGCGCAGCATGTAATTCGAGATCAGTATTACCCGCGAGTGGCTGTGCGCCAGCCCCTCCTGTGATCAGACCTCCGAGTAATGCTGTCACTGCTACTGTTCTCATGATGCCGATCTCGCTCTGAGACGCCGACCATACGCGCAGTTGCAATTTTCATACCAAATTTTGCGAATCTATCGCTGACCAAAATCCCTGTTACCGGGCACCAGGCGATACGATTTTCCACAACCCGCTCGCGGTTTCTATCCTTTATCTCAAGAAAACAGGATGCGTAATCGCGGCGAGCAACGCATCTTTTACATCTTCAGGTAAGGCGTACCTTTTCAAATGCTCTTTAACAGTTCAATTGACCAGCGGGATAGCCCCTGGGAGTTGGTAGCTTGTGTGGGCAGCTTGTTTTCCCTCGTCTGAAGAAACCACCTGAACGAGCCCCCGGCACGCATCTTCAATATAGTCGAGCACCCGATCAAAATCCTTTGTATTCCGATTGTAAGGATCGTGAACAATCGACGCCCGGCGATTGCGTGCGTATGGCATCAGCAAGCCGATCTTCGAACGGTGCGGCAGGGAACAGGTATCATGTAAATGCGCAATGTTATTGAAGTCCATTGCCAGAATCAGATCAAATATCTCAAAATCGGCAGGAACAACTTGGCGAGCACGCAATGGCGTCAAGTCGTAGCCGCGCCGTTGAGCGGCAGCCACGGCTCGGGGATCGGGTGGCTCGCCAACGAAATAATCATGCGTCCCCGCCGAGTCCACTATCACACGCTCACTCAGACCGGCATCATCCGCCAGTTTGCGCATGACTCCCTCCGCAGTAGGCGAGCGGCAAATATTTCCCATACAGACAAACAGGATTCTCATTGCTGTCATTAAACACGCTCTTCACCAACACAGCGAGGCCTCGACATGAAGCATGCGCTTCAATAAAAGGGAAAGATCCAGTCCCACAACAAACTTGCGACTCGAGGCACAACTTCCTATGAATATTCCTGCAATTTCGATTTGCGGCCATGATCTGGCACAACTGGGGAGCCCGTAGGAATGCACAGAACCGCCCAACCAAGGAGCGCTTCAAGTTGACGAAATTTTATGCGCGCATCAATGCAGCTCGAGAAGGTTCCTGTCTTTGCAACAAATGCATCGGCCCGAATAATTTCTGCATCGTTTCATTACCGATAAACGATAAATTGTACGGATGCTCGGAGATTACTTTGGGAAAGCGGGAGACGGCATCCAAGGCACTCAATTGCTCCGCAATTTTCCCCCATAAAACCAGCGTCGGCGGCTTCATTTCCTGCGGATCAAGATTGCTCACCAGCGCATCCAACACAGTACGCAGGAAAGGCTGCCACGCTTTCGCTTCTTTTACCGGAGGAACATTGGGGCGGTAGACAAGCGCAGCATTTAGCAGCAGAAAACCTTGTCGCATCAGATTGGCCTGCAACTCCGTCAGAGTTTGTATGAATGGCGACCCAATTGCGCGTGCCTTTAACGAAATGTGCGCCAATGCGTCCCCGGCGGTATTCTCTATCGACAGCATCTGATCTGCGACCAGAAGCATTTTTATGAAATTGCGCAATGATGTCGCACGATTGACCTGCTTCGACAGCCCCTTCTCAGACCACAGAGACTCGACTGCCCCATCCATGAAGCACACGCCGGTGGCGCTTTGCTCTCTCGGATATGGCCCCTCCCCAACCAGCACATAACGTACCGCGTCGAGTGGCAATGAAAATGCCGCAAAGATGCGTCCGTTCGTCGGTAGGTAACTGTCCGACGACAGCACGTGAAGATAAGCGTCATCCGCATCAGCTACCGCTTCCAGCCCTTTGATCAATATCGGCCGCCACGAGACATGCGCTGCCTCGAGTGCATCGAGAATATTTGGAGGAATCTGCTTGGCCATAACGGGTCACAAAAAGCGCGATTGTACCGCTGCCAAGCGGTGCATCCCTGCTGCAGCAAGCAGTACTACCACGCTCAACAATTCTATTTTTGAACCAGCGGCACTACATTGTCCATGCCCGGCATACCAAACAACTGCTCTTTCAGAATATGCAGTTGGTCGCGCACCTGTGCTGCCTTTTCGAATTCGAGGTTTTTCGCATGGTCGACCATTAATTTTTCCAGCCGCTTGATTTCCTTGCTCGCCTGCTTTTCACTCATGCCCTCATACTTCGCATGCTCTTGGGCGACCTGGAGTTCCACACGCGCTTCGTGCGGATTGTAGACACCATCAATAAGCTCGCGAATTTCCTTCTTGATGCCCATCGGCGTAATGTTGTTTGCTGTGTTGAACGCGACCTGCTTGGCGCGGCGGCGGTCGGTTTCATCAATCGCGCGACGCATCGAATCGGTCACCCGGTCGCCATACAAAATCGCCATGCCGTTCAGGTTCCGTGCGGCACGACCAATGGTTTGAATTAGGCTGCGCTCGGAACGCAGGAAACCTTCCTTGTCGGCGTCCAGAATAGCGACCAGAGACACTTCCGGAATATCCAGACCTTCGCGCAGCAGGTTGATCCCAACCAGCACATCGAAAGTGCCGATACGCAGATCGCGGATAATCTCGACGCGTTCCACCGTGTCGATATCACTGTGCAGATAGCGCACCTTGATGCCATTATCGCTAAGGAATTCTGTCAGCTGTTCGGCCATGCGCTTAGTCAGGGTAGTAACAAGCACACGTTCGTTCTTCTTTACCCGATCGGTAATTTCCGACATCAGGTCATCCACCTGCGTACTGGCCGGTCGCACCGCAATTGCCGGATCAACCAGACCCGTTGGACGCACGACTTGCTCAACCACCTGCCCCGCATGCGTATTTTCATAATCGGCAGGCGTAGCAGAGACGAACACTGTCTGGCGCATCTTGCCTTCGAATTCCTCGAATTTCAGCGGTCGGTTATCCAGCGCCGAAGGCAGGCGGAAACCGTAATCAACCAGATTCGTCTTGCGCGCGCGGTCGCCGTTGTACATGCCATTGAGCTGTCCCAGAAGCACGTGCGACTCGTCCAAGAACATCACCGCATCTTGTGGCAGATAATCAACCAGTGTTGGCGGCGGCTCTCCGGGCTTGGCCCCGCTCAGGTGACGCGAATAGTTTTCGATACCCTTGGTGAAGCCGATTTCCTGCATCATCTCCAGATCGAAGCGGGTTCGTTGCTCCAGGCGCTGCTCTTCGACCAGCTTGTTTTCCTTGCGAAACCATTCCAACCGTTCGCGCAGTTCTTCCTTGATGCTTTCAATTGCGCGCAAAACAGTGGCACGCGGTGTCACGTAATGCGAGCCCGGATAGACCGTAAAGCGCGGAATTTTTTGACGAACGCGGCCGGTTAACGGATCGAACAACTGCAAATTATCTATTTCATCATCGAACATCTCGATGCGCACAGCGAGTTCCGCATGTTCAGCCGGGAATACATCAATGGTGTCGCCCCGCACACGAAATGTGCCGCGACCGAAATCCACTTCATTGCGCGTGTACTGCATCTGAATCAGGCGAGCAATCACGTCGCGCTGGCTGACCTTGTCCTTGGCACGCAAGGTCAGGATCATCTTGTGGTACTCGTTCGGATTACCGATACCGTAAATCGCCGATACGGTCGCCACAATCACCACATCGCGCCGCTCCATCAGCGACTTCGTACATGACAGGCGCATTTGCTCGATATGCTCGTTGATCGACGAATCCTTCTCGATGAACAGGTCGCGCTGCGGAACATAAGCTTCCGGCTGATAGTAGTCGTAATAGCTGACAAAATATTCTACTGCATTGTGCGGAAAGAACTCGCGAAACTCGCTATACAACTGCGCCGCCAGCGTTTTGTTCGGCGCAAACACGATCGCAGGCCGGCCAAGACGAGCTATTACATTGGCCATCGTATAGGTCTTGCCGGAGCCGGTCACACCTAACAACGTCTGATAGGAAAGCCCGTCCTCGATACCTTCAACCAGTTGCGAAATTGCTACCGGTTGATCTCCGGCAGGAGGAAACGGCTGGTACAAACGGTATGGTGAATCCGGGAAAGTGACGATTTTGGACTCGTCAAGCGGACTAGAAACTTGGGATAAATCTGCCATCTGCATTCGACCTTTGGTAGAATAATTGGTTGCACATCAGCTTCAACCTTTCAGTCTGGAACCAACTACAACCCGTCTGCAAGAGCTTGTTTTTGCAGCCAATTTTCATGTTATCACGATGACCACCTCCCATCCTGCTTCCCTGTTTACCGCCATTGAAATGGCACCGCGCGACCCGATCCTCGGCATTACGGAAGCGTATAACGCAGACCAAAACCCGAACAAGGTCAATCTAGGCGTTGGGGTTTACTACGACGACAACGGCAAGGTGCCGCTGCTTGAATGCGTACGCAAGGCCGAAGCCCAATTGATGGAAAAGGCCGCACCGCGCACTTACCTGCCGATCGAAGGTCTGGCGGCTTATGACAAAGCGGTGCAGGAACTGGTATTTGGCGCAGATAGCGCAGTCGTTCAGGAAAAGCGCGCAATCACCGTTCAGGCACTGGGCGGAACTGGCGCACTCAAGCTTGGAGCGGACTTCCTGAAACGTTTCTCTCCCAACTCACAAGTCTGGATCAGCGACCCAAGCTGGGAAAATCACCGTGCATTGTTCGAATCCGCGGGCTTCGTGGTCAACAATTATCCTTACTATGACACGACCACTCGTGGCGTTAATTTTTCAGGGATGTTGGCCGCGCTGAAAGAAATGCCATCCGGCGCTATCGTTCTGCTGCATGCATGCTGCCACAACCCCACCGGCGCCGATCTGACGGAAGCACAGTGGACCGAGGTCATTCAAGTCGTGACGCAGCGTGGTCTTGTACCCTTCCTCGACATGGCATACCAAGGCTTTGGTGATGGCATCGCGGAAGACGGCAAGGTCGTGCGCCGCTTTGCCGAAGCCGGTGGCCCGCTGTTTGTCTCGAACTCTTTTTCAAAATCTTTCTCGCTGTACGGCGAGCGCGTCGGCGCATTGAGCATCGTAGCGGTAAACTCGGAAGAGGCCGCACGCGTGCTGTCACAATTGAAGCGTGTGGTTCGCACCAATTACTCCAATCCTCCAATCCATGGCGGCCAAGTCGTAGCAACCGCATTGGCTACGCCTGAACTGCGCAAGCTGTGGGAAGATGAACTGGCAGCCATGCGCGTACGCATCCGTGAAATGCGCCAGACGCTGGTACAAAAACTAAAGGAGAAGGCGCCTGGCCATGATTTTGATTTTGTCATCAAGCAGCGAGGCATGTTCTCCTACTCCGGCCTGACAAAAGCCCAAGTAGAGAGGCTGCGCAAAGAGTTCTCGATCTACGCAGTCGATACCGGACGCATTTGTGTAGCGGCGCTCAATTCACGCAACATCGATGCTGTCGTTGCCGCGATTGCAAAGGTCTTGTAATTAGCAGACGTAATCGGTGAATGGGTTACCCAGCCCATTCGCGGCAAAAGAATAGAAAACCGACTTCAAACTTTTGACATTTCCATGAAGATCGGCCTATAATAGCTGCTCTGTTCCCTGATAGCTCAGTCGGTAGAGCGACGGACTGTTAATCCGCAGGTCCCTGGTTCGAGTCCAGGTCGGGGAGCCAAAGAACACTGCCAGTAGGCAAATCAATGAGTTACGATGAATAGTCGTAACTCATTTTTTTTACCCAAAGCCATCACGCATCACAAGCCTTTGAATTATTGGCCTAATTCATATATTTTATGGTTCGAGTCCAGTTAGGGAGGCAATCTCATCTTGGCGAACCCACCCAAATCTCCGAAGCAGCCGGCAAAGCGCTCTTCTCCCACTCAAAAATTCTTTCAGAACCTGAAGGTCGTCGATAATCTTCGCGAAGGCGACACGATTGTTGGAATTGAAGCCGATTTTGTACGACTATTCAGGAAAGAAATACAAGAGCGGCTATTCAAGAAACCTGAGGACAAGTGCGGCAAGTAGCTTGATAGCCAGTCTAGCGGCAATACGATTGTTTATGTCTGCACTTCAACTGACAGCGAGTGGGCGAACAAATGCCGTTCGCCCACCATGAAGCCGGCCAAAGCGTCCGGTCAAAGCCATATTGATGGGGCTAGTAGTTTTAACGACGAAGGTCGACGGCAAGCGTACAGCGCAGCTGGCTGACTGCCCACTGGACCAAATTGTTGGCCGAAATGCCCCTGTAGTCTTCTGCTTCACGTTTGAACTCAAGCATGGGTTTGAAACCAGCGATGATATTCCCGAATTACGACAGCAAAAATACTTCGTGAGTCAACGCCATCAATCAAATAGTACGTTTGATCCAAAGAATCTGAGCAAGGGCTAGCGGTGATGATTTTGAGGCACATGGCATCACGCCCGCGGTAAGCCGCACCGGAGTACAAAGCACGGAGGGAACCAACAAGCGAAGCTTGTTGGTGTCGGCTTGACCAACCAGTTAGGCTGGTGCACGACGGCACTACCGCTTTAGTGTGTCGGTTGGTGCTGGCGGATTTTTCCATTGCTCTCCGATTATTCTCTCGCCTTCTTCGATCTCGAGTTCATTGCGAAGCTCTGTCGAATTCTTTGTGTTGGCTACTTGTACTGTGCTTTCCTTGGAGATAGCGGAGAAGGCACTAAACAGACCAATGAACAGCATAAAGTAGCCTAGGAGTGGAACCACTCTAAAGTCGCCATGAATCATGTTAGAGATTTGCTCGAATGAGCAGATAGTGCCTTTTTGTACGGATATCTCGAATACCTCAAGTGGTCGATCATTGCCAAACCAATCTTTCTTTGGCTTTGCCAAGTGGCTGATTGAGATCGGGTTCCCGATCTCTGCTGACAATTTGTCTTGCACGTTGCCGCATACACGGCCATGTGAGCGATAGATGAAGGTTCCATCTGCTCCCTCGATCTGAATTTCACTGCCCTTTTTTGATCGGAATTCTGCTGACAGCAAAACTCCGCTTGTGACGCTCAACTCTGAATACTTCGGAATGTTGGGGGCGAATGGATAGAACGCTGCAACTGCGCCGAGTACAGCTAGAAGCAGTGACGCGATCAGTTTTGTCATTGCCATAAAAACCTAACGCCGAGCTAACAGGCGCCGCAACGCGGCAGCTTCGTTGAGTGACGAGTTAAAAGATTTACTGACATTTGTTTTCAACTGAGAGGTGCGGAGCTGGATCAAATTTCACTTGCTGTAATCCGTCTTTGCCTTGGAAAATGAAGTACTTAACCCTGCAGTCTTTAGTTGTTTTCGAATATCCTTCAGCACGAATTCCTCCACCTTCGATAGTTTTCGTAATCCGGTTATTCTCTTTTAGAGTTTCAAGCACCTTCTCATAAGAATCCCCCATCTCTACACCAGGCTCACCAGTCATAGAAGCAGCTATCGAAGCGGAGCAAAACAAGGATAGTGCTAACAACGGGTATATCTTTTCTTTCATCTGTGCTTACCTTTTAACGTCGAGATGACAGGCGCCATAAGGCGTCATTGTCGATTGCCGAGTTATCGTGCGCACAATGGGTATTCCGCACGAAGTGCTTTGATTCGTTCATATTTTGGTTTAAGCAATCTCTGTCCAATTAAGACTGCTTCGTCATCAATCGCATCAAAGTTTTCCTGAGCTCGACGGGCGTCCTTAACTTGTTCGCGGCATTGCGCATCCTTACTTTCATCGCCCCCAGGCACCGTGCTTCGACAAATCGTGAGCGCCTCTTTAGTGGAAATTACAGTTTCCTTAGCGAGCTTGTGGCGCTCACGAAAAGCTACGATACCCGGCTCACGCGTTCCATCAACTGGCTCATTAATAATATCGAACAAACGGCTAGTGATCTCTTTTTGCTGCGCTGAAGAGAGGCAATCTGCTGACTCCATAAGGTCATCGGACGAGGCTGTGCCATTCACCAAAAAAAGTAAGAAAAAAAAGACTGAAGTGCAAAGTAACAGCCTATTAATCATGACTGATAACGCCCACGATAACCGGCAGCGTAGCTGTCGGTGTTCATCAACGAGTTAGCCGACTTCATGTTCCACTCGGCCGTTTGCATGCAAATCGTGCGTACACTCCGCCTCCGCTCTCTGCAAAATTGAAGCCGACGATATCGACGCCACTTTGGCATATGTCTCGCCGGCGTGCCTCTTTCTCGGCGAGTTGCCCGAGTGCGCGCCTTACGTCGGGATCAAATTGCTTCAAGTAGTCCCTCGACGTAAACATCGCGTAGTACGTGATGCCAGTCTCACCCTCGCGGTGCCCACCCCGATTGTCAGGAAACACAGTTACGTCTGGCGGCGTCACGCAAGACGCGAGCGAAACCACAAGCATTGCGAGAGAAGGTACGCGAAACGAACTGAACACAGGCGGCTAACGTTGAAATTAAGAGGTGCGCGTTAGCGCATCCGCTTGAATGAGAGGTTAGGGTAACCAGCTGAACTCATAAGATTCCGAGAAGATGAGCGACGCCGAAAACTACGATTGCTGGTCCCGCCCATTTCATAAACCGACCATGCTTTTCCCTCCAGGCCTTCGATTTGCTCGGATTGCTGGGGCTGATCTCGACTCGGCCTGTCCCAGCAAGGAACGCATAAGTCCCTCCCACTACCGAAACTAAGCCAGATATCAGGTCATACGCGTCCATCTGAAATCCTCTTCAATACAGGTCGTTGCACAGAAGCATAGACCCCTAACTGGTACTTATACGGACAGGGTGAGCTGATAAGCACGAACAAAGGCTGATAAGCACATTGGATTACTCCCTCGTAAGCCGCGCCAGTCCTGCGTTTGGCACGATGCTGTATGTTTACACAGTAATAAATAAACGTGAAATGCGTCACCAACCTAGCGCGGCGATATTGCGCTTTTCTCAGCACAAATCGTGTTTAGGTTGCAACATGGTATAGCACTTTGATTGCTTTAGACTATCCCACCAACATGGGATGAGAACGAATTAAAAACGAGCGTAGCCCTTTACGCTGCCTGGCGCTCCACCAATTTTAGAGGCAAAAGCAGGACCAATTTTACGGTCTTTTGGGTTCTTCTTAAGACCTGTTCGGGGAGCCACAGAATTCAAAGGCTTAGTCGCAAGACTAGGCCTTTTTCTTTTGCCCCTCCTAAAAAATCCCCTATAGAGAATTTTGCAACCATAAATCTTATCGTTGCTGCGGCTTTAACCAGTCGGACTCATACTTTCAGCAATCGAACATGCCGCAAAGAAAGGGTTTTTGTGGCGATAAATATCTCTCGCAAAAAGTACACAAATCCTCCAATCAGCGCAAACATACCAACCACAAAGCATAGAGCGATGAACTTCGCCAGCTCCAGGTTCAACGCTCCTCCGATAAAAAGCGTTGCAATAACTACGCATACCAGCAAGGCGCATGAAGTACTTAAGGTAATCGCACGATTGATCAAGTGCGCCCGGCGATAAAGGGTGGAGAGCTCGTCGCGGATTTCGGAGCAGCCGGTCGCGTCTGCCGAACGCATTCGCTCTTCCAAAATACGCGACCGATCAATAATCCTTGCTAGCCGATTAATAAGAACCGCCAAATTCGTACCCACCCCCGCCAACAAGAAGACAGGGGCAATCGCGAGCTGAATGATATGACTTATATTTCCGAGTTGGATATCCATGCTTATCGTGATGGAAAGTTATTGATAATCTGTACCAGTTATGACAAAGCGTTGTCTCTTTATCCTAGCTGGGGCTTCTTTCAGGATGCCGATTATTTGTTCAACTGAAATCTTTTTTCAGGTTCGTCTATCAAGAATAGACTCTACATCATTGCCGTACTTATCCTGCAAAGCAGGTCAGACCTTCCAACACTCCTGCGAATGTAAAACCGTAAAAAATTGTCATTCCACTCACTAAAATGCAAGTCAATGTTATGATTCAAAGCGATAACACTGGCTTTAAAACCAACCCAAAAACAAGCAAGAAGGCTATAAGTAATTGT
>DATFAZ010000273.1:0-8146 GCA_035254105.1 Noviherbaspirillum sp.
GACCTGCCTGAAGCTGTCGCTGAGTATGTGCGCCTCGTGAAAGACATGAATCCGAGCGGCAAAATGCGCTACTACCCGGGTTCGCCGTATTGCGCAGATAAAGTCGCGCGCGAAGAAGACCGGATTCGTTTGTTTGAATTGCATCCCAGTGACGGCAAGATATTGGAAGAAAATTTCCGGAAGCTGGAAGCGCATGCGGCAGAACAGGGCCGCCATCCAAGCACTCGCGGTAAGCGCGTAATGATCCAGAAAGCAGATGGTTTTCTCGGCCTAAAAGCCTTGCTTCCGCCGCCGTCGCGCCGTGGATTGGTCTTGATTGACCCACCGTATGAAGTCAAGGATGACTATCGCCGCGTGAAAGATACCCTCACTGAGGCATTGTTGCGTTTCGCAACCGGCACCTACGCTGTCTGGTATCCGGTACTGCAACGTATGGAGTCGCGGCAGTTGCCGGACAAACTGAAAAAACTGCCGGGCAATGGCTGGCTGAATGTCACTCTATCGATCAGCGGGCCAGCGCCGGACGGTTTTGGTTTGCACAGTAGCGGGATGTTTGTCATTAATCCGCCGTGGACGCTTGAGCCATTGTTGCGCGAGGTAATGCCGTATCTGGTTCAGGTGCTCGGAGCTGATGCTGACGCCGGTTTTACATTGGAAACTGGAGCAACAGTAGCGGCACAGAGCGGGGCGCGTCCCATCAGGAAAATGTGATTCGTTTTCCTCGGGTGGCGATTCGCTCAAAAATGAGTCGGGCTGGCAGAAGGGAACGTGCATTTGCATGAAACCAATGCGAGCCCATCCTCTAAAAACCGGGCTGGCTCCGGCGGACATCCGGTCGCATCGTTAAAATACGCGTTATGAACAAGGCATTTGTCAAAGAATCCGACGACGATGACGATCTGGATGCGGCAACGCCCTCCATTCCGGCCGGGACAAAAAATTATATGACGCCGGAAGGTCATCAGCGCATGAAGCAAGAGTTGTTGCGCCTGATCGACGTCGACCGGCCTGAAGTCGTGCGTGTGGTTTCATGGGCAGCATCCAACGGTGACCGTTCCGAGAATGGTGACTACATTTATGGCAAACGCAGGCTGCGCGAGATTGACCGACGCATCCGGTTTTTGACAAAACGGCTCGATATTGCCGAAGTCGTGGATCCGAGCGTGCATCATGGCAGCGACCAGATTTTTTTCGGCGCGACGGTTGAGTACGAAAACAAGGCAGGTGAAGAACATACGGTTACTATTGTTGGCATCGACGAACTCGATCCTTTGAATGGCAAGATTAGCTGGATTTCCCCGGTGGCACGTGCGCTGACCAAGGCGCGCGAGGGTGACTCGGTGGTGCTCAAGACGCCCGCCGGTATGGATGAGCTTACGATCCTCAAAGTCAGCTACCCAGAAAAATAAGTAATTTCCAACACGTTTCAAATGGCCTTCCGACCACGAGTCTTAAGGCGTCGCATATCTTTATCGTCACGCTGCCGTCACTCTCACGGCGGAAGACCCGCGGCAGTACTCCCTGTAAAAATTTCTGAGATTTCATTTCATGGCGATTATCTATTCCAGTCTGAATCATGCATTGCGGGTGCCGCTGGCCGCCGAAGTCCATTCGCGGCCGTTCCTGCGTCTCGATGCGCCGGAAAGCCTGACCCATATGGCGGTTTATGCAGGTGACGGTACCGCTTCGGGCAGTTCCAATGCGGCAGTTCAGCATGCCGTGTTGGCCGCACTCTGCACCCATTTTGGGGTGACCGCACCCGGGCAGGATGCAAAGTATTTTTTCCATGACTTCGGTCGATTTCGTCTGAAGTGGGAGTGCCATACCGAGTTTGCAACCTATACCTTCGCAGAACGGCATGAAGACAAGCTGGCGCTGACCGAGGCATTCGAACGCGTACCGTTGTGCCAGATACCGCAGGAGTGGCTGCTGAGCCTGAAGGGCAAGATCATGGTCGCTGCCCATATTGTGCTGGATCAGACGCATGGTCCGGCCGACGTATATGCAAGCAGTCTGCGCCGGGTTTTTGAAGGGAATATGCTGGTCGGCAGCCATGTCCTGGAAGGCGGGGAAATATGGACCGATTTTCTGATCCAGTCGGATGGTTTTAGCCGCTTCGTCATCCGTGACGTTGGCTTGCATGAGCAGCAGGCGGGGCGCTTGGTGCAGCGTGTGCTTGAAATTGAAACTTATCGGATGATGGCTTTGCTCGGCTTGCCGCATGCGCAGCGTGCGGCGCCGGTTCTGAGTGCGATTGAAGGTGAGTTGGCGACCTTGACTGCGGAGATGGTCAGTGCCGATACGTCCAACGGACAGCAGCTCTCCGACGCTGATGATGAGCAGGCTCTATTGAGTAACATTACCGGCCTGGCGGCACGCATTGAAAAGCTATCCCTTGAAAACAGCTATCGTTTTTCCGCTTCTCAGGCCTATTTCCGGCTGGTCAATGCGCGTATCGAAGAGCTGCGGGAAATGCGTATCGAAGGCATCCTGACGGTCGATGAATTCATGGACCGTCGACTGACGCCGGCCATGAACACCTGCGAGGCGATAGCACGACGGCAGGAAGCGCTGGCCGAGCGGATTGCCCACACCAACGACTTGCTGCGCACGCGCGTTGGCATTGTGCAGGAGCGCCAGAATCGCCAGATTCTGCAATCCATGAATACCCGCGCGGCCCAGCAATTGCGTTTGCAGCAAGCAGTGGAGGGCTTGTCGGTGGTCGCAATCTCCTATTATCTTGCCGGTTTGTTCAACTATGCCGGCAAGGCATTCAAAGCGGTGGGCTGGACTATCAACCCGGACGTGACGACCGGATTGCTGGTGCCGGTGATTGCTGCAGGTGTATGGATGGGGTTGCGCCGGCTGCGGCGGAGCATGCACGCAGTTTAAGTTAGCCGCGCTCGCGCAGAATCCGTGCAACTCCGGGGATGCGCCGCACATTGCGCATCAGACGTGCCAGATGAATACGGTCTTCGACCTGGATTGTGAAGCGTAGCTGCTTCATTAGCTGATCCCGGTCGTCGTCCATGCCGACATAGGTAATATTCGCATCGGATTCGCCAATTTCGGCCGCAACCCGTGCCAGTACGCCTTTTTCGTTATTTACCAGCACCTTCACGCGGCAGTCGAATCGGCGGCTTAGTTCCTTGTCCCATACCAGCTCGATCCAGCGATCAGGTTCTTTTGCATATTGGCGTCGCGCTGTTTCACAATCGGTACTGTGCACGCTAATGCCCTGGTCGCGTTTCAACTGTCCGATGATGCGGTCCCCCGGAATCGGATAACAGCAGGATGCGAATTGCACAGAAATGCCCTCGTTGCCCTTGACGACAACCGGATCGAGCTTGCTTGTTTTTATTTCACTGGCTATCGGCGGCAATGGAGACGCCGTATCGTTTTCCATTAAGCCCCGGATATGGCGTGCGACCAGAGTTGCCATCCGTTTGCCTACACCTATGTCGGCGTACAGCTCGTCCACCGACTTCGCACTCGATTCGTTCAGCAGCTTCTCGATCAGCGTATCTGGCAGCGCGGAATCGATCTGCAGCGCGTTCAAGGCCTGCGTCAGCAATCGCTTGCCAAGTTCGATCGATTCAGCCAGGTTGATGGTACGCAGGTGATGGCGAATCGCCGAGCGTGCCTTGCCGGTGCGTACGAAAGTCAGCCAGTTCGGATTCGGGCGGGAAGCCGGCGCGGTGACGATCTCGACGATATCGCCGTTGCGCAATTCGGTACGCAAGGCAGCATGTTCGTGATTGATCTTGGCTGCGATGGCCTGGTCGCCGATGTCGGTATGGATCGTATAGGCGAAGTCAAGGATGGTGGCACCGCGCGGCAGCGCGATGATCTTCGATTTCGGCGTAAATACGTAGACAGAATCGGGGAACAGGTCGACCTTCACATGCTCCAGGAATTCGGCCGAGTCGCCAGTCTGCTTCTGAATATCGAGCAGTGATTGCAGCCATGCATGGGTGCGCTGCTGCAGATCGGTCAGACTGGCGTCCTCATTTTTGTACAGCCAGTGCGCTGCGACGCCAGCTTCTGCGACGCGGTGCATTTCCTGCGTGCGGATCTGGAATTCAACCGGTGTGCCGTACGGGCCGATCAGCGTGGTGTGCAAGGACTGGTAGCCGTTAAGCTTGGGAATTGCGATGTAATCCTTGAACTTGCCGGGCATCGGCTTGTAAAGTGCGTGCAGTGTGCCGAGCGCGACATAGCAATTGGCAAAGCTGTCGACGACGATGCGGAAACCGTAGACATCCAGCACCTGGGAAAACGACAGGTGCTTGTTGCGCATCTTGCGGTAAATGCCGTACAGCGTTTTTTCGCGTCCATATACCTGGGCCTGGATACCAGTGGCGGCCAGTGTGTTCTTGACCGAATCCAGAATCTTGCTGACCACTTCGCGACGATTGCCGCGTGCGGCCTTGACTGCCTTTGACAGGGTCCGGTAGCGCACCGGATAAAGATGGGAAAACGCCAGATCCTGCAGTTCGCGGTAGATGGTGTTCAGGCCGAGACGGTGCGCGATCGGCACGTATACTTCCATCGTCTCGCGTGCAATGCGCCGCTTCTTTTCCGACGACATGACACCCAGCGTACGCATGTTGTGCAGGCGGTCGGCGAGCTTGACCAGGATGACCCGCACATCCCGTGCCATTGCCAGAAGCATCTTGCGGAAGTTCTCCGCCTGCGCTTCGATCTGGCTCTGGAACTCGAGCTTGTCCATCTTGGACAGTCCGTCGACCAGCGTGGCGACCGGCGCGCCGAAGCGTTCGATCAGTTCTTCCTTCTTGACGTCCTGGTCTTCCATCACGTCGTGCAACAACGCTGCCATGATGGCCTGGGCGTCGAGCTTCCAATCGGCACAGATTTCCGCAACTGCAATCGGATGGGAAATATACGGTTCGCCGGACTTGCGAATCTGGCCTAGGTGCATCTCGTCCGAAAAGCGATAGGCTTCCTTGACCTTCTTCATTTCAGAAGAGGTCAGATATTCGGCGAGCTTGTTGTTAAGGTCCGTGACGGAGGCTACGCCGGTATTCTGGACGGTAGAGGGATCGGACTTCAGGATTGAATCGGTATTCTTGGCGGCCGGGCGGTCAGGTGTTGCCCGGCTGCCTGGAGCAACTGATAAATTTGAATCTGCAGGGATCAGGCTCATGTTTGAAGCATATCAGTTGCATGGCATTTCGAAAAACTAGCTGGGGACTTTTTTCAGCATTTCAATTCCCACTTTGCCAGCTGCGATTTCACGCAGGGCGATTACCGTTGGCTTGTCCTTCGCATCGACCTTCGGAGTATGGCCTTGCAACAACTGGCGGGCGCGATAAGTAGCAGCCAGCGTCAACTGGAAGCGGTTAGGAATTTGCTTGAGGCAGTCTTCAATCGTAATACGGGCCATACTTGCTCCTAAAATAATTCGGTATCAGCTTAAACTGGCATGGATGCCCAATTGGGCGAACAGGGATGCGTTGCGTGCGGCTTGTTGCGCGAAGCGACAACGAGTTGCTTTGACGATGGCGCTCAATTCGGACAAAGCACACGCAAACTCTTGATTAATAATAACATATTCGAACTCTGGCGCGTGCGCGATTTCGCCGCCCGCCGCCAGAATCCGGCGCGTAATCACATGCGGATCGTCTTGTCCGCGGTTCTTCAGGCGCTCTTCGAGCGCATTAATTGACGGCGGCAGAATGAAAATGCCGACTGCATGCGGAAACTGCTTTTTTACTTGCTGCGCACCCTGCCAGTCGATTTCGAGCAGGACGTCGATACCCGCCTTCATCTCTTTTTCGATTAGCAGGCGCGAGGTGCCGTAGTAATTACCGTGGACTTCAGCAGATTCCAAAAATTCCCCGGCATCGCGTCGAATTAAAAAATCTTCGACGGATGTGAAATAGTATTCGCGCCCGTGTTGCTCCGCCGGCCGCGGTTGCCGGGTGGTGAATGAAATCGACAGCTTGATGCTTGGTTCTTGTGCCAGCAGGGCATTCACCAGTGAGGATTTGCCAGCACCGGACGGCGCGACCACCATGAACAGGCTGCCGGAAGAAAGATTGGTTTCGGTCATGGAACTCTCGGTTGACAGTGATGATTGCAATATTTCATTCCAGATTCTGGACTTGTTCACGCATCTGCTCAATCAGTAGCTTCATTGCCATCGACGCGTCCGACAATTCCTTTAGGGCTGCCTTGGAGCCGACCGTATTGGCTTCACGATTTAGTTCCTGCATCATGAAATCGAGCCGCTTGCCAACTTGTCCGCCTTTTTTGAGGATGTGGCGGGTTTCCGTAAGATGAGCGGACAGGCGGGATAATTCTTCTGCAACATCGATTCGAATGCCGTACAAGGTGACTTCCTGGCGGATGCGCTCCAGTGCTTCTTCATGCGACACCGTTGGCGATGACGTGCTGTTTTGCACAGCCAAGCCCAGCGCTTCCTTCATGCGCTCGGTTGCCTTCTGATGAAACTGCGCAATCGCTTGCGGAATGAGGGGAGTAATGCGCTGCACGATCGCTTCCATTTCATCGATGCGGGACAGCAGCATCGCCTGCAGTGCGGCACCTTCGCGAGAGCGCGCATCGATAAAGGCGTCGAGCGCGTCCTTCATCAGGCTCAGGATGTCGGCCTGCAAGGTGTCCTGCGCGATCTCGGCTTCTTCAATGACGCCGGGCCAGCGCAATAATTCGTTTACCGACATGTTGGGAGCTTCCGGAAAGCTCTGTCGGATCTCATGTTGCATTTTTGCTAATGAGGCAAGCATCGCGGTGTTCAGTTGGGCAGCTGATTCAGCCTTGGCTTTACGGCCGAAACTAAGCCGGCATTCGACTTTCCCGCGAGTGACCCGTGACATAATGGCTTCACGCAACATCGGTTCGACAGCCCGTAACTCGTCATTAAGGCGGAATTGAAGATCAAGGAAGCGTGAGTTCACGCTTTTGAGTTCGATGGTCAACGTGCCGGCAGCACTTTCGCGTGTGGTGACCGCGTATCCGGTCATGCTGAAAATAGTCAAGGTTCAGTCCTTCTGCTTTACAAAACAGTGATTTGTCAACACAATCCAAAGTACTTACAGGTTAGGAAAACATGGCCGCGCAAAACAACGCTCCATTGCCGGACGGACTCGAAATTGCTGGATACCGCATTGTAAAGAAGATTGCGTCCGGCGGGTTCAGTATTGTCTATCTGGCCTATGATGAAGACGGCAACGCCGTCGCCATCAAGGAATATCTGCCAAGTTCGCTTGCGTTGCGCCAGCCCGGTGAACTGATTCCTGCAATTTCCACGGAAAACCTGCCGGTGTTCCGCATCGGCCTTAAGTGCTTTTTTGAAGAAGGCCGGGCCTTGGCACGGATTGCCCATCCAAACGTCGTTAGCGTGGTCAACTTCTTCCGGGCCAATGACACGGTCTATATGGTCATGGCATATGAATCCGGACGTTCGTTGCAGGAGCATATCTTGCGCCGTCGCGAAAAAGCCGAGCGTCCATTGGTGTCCGAACGCTTCATTCGGAAAATGTTCAATCAGGTGATGAATGGACTGCGCGAAGTTCATGCGAACAAGTTGCTGCACCTTGATCTGAAGCCAGCCAATATTTACCTGCGTATGGACGGCACGCCGATTCTGCTGGACTTCGGGGCGGCGCGGCAAACTCTGAAGACGGATATGCCGAAGCTGTATCCGATGTATACGCCCGGCTTTGCGCCGCCAGAGTTGTATGCAAAGAACGGCGCGCTCGGGCCGTGGACCGATATTTACAGCATAGGTGCGTCGATGTTTGCCTGCATGGTTGGCGCACCGCCGCAACCTGCCGATCAGCGCAAGACCAACGATAAGATGGAAGAACATTTCCGCAAGCTCGAAGGCATGTATTCGCGTGAACTGATCCAGGTGATTCGGTGGAGCCTGCGTATCGATCCGCTGGAGCGTCCGCAAAGCGTATTCGCGCTGCAAAAGGCCTTGCGCGAACCGGTACCCGAGAAAAAGGAAGCGGACTTTATGGAAAAGGTTTCTGCCAAGCTGCGTGGTTTGTTCAGCAGCGCAGGTAAGGGCGTCCAATCCGCCGATACCAGTATTCAAAACACAACTCATTAATCATTCCCATGCGATTTTCTGTCTATCAAGAAAGCCACATCGGCG
>DATFAZ010000274.1:0-4911 GCA_035254105.1 Noviherbaspirillum sp.
GGGCTGCTTTGCCTGGTATTGACTGATATTGGCGCAGGTTCTGCCGATGCATGGAGGATGCTTGGAATCGTGTCCCTCGGCGTGTGCGTAATTGTCTGGCGTTTCTTCCGACCGCATGCGCCTGCCGAAGCCGCAGGCGCACCTGCGACCCGCAGTCCTTACCAATGGAATGCGGAGTCTATCCGGCTGGTGTGCTGTTACGGCGTATTCGGATTCGGTTACATCATCCCCGCCACCTTCCTGCCGGTAATGGCAAAAAATGCGCTGCAAGGTTCGCCGCTGTTTGGCTGGTCCTGGCCGGTATTCGGACTGGCGGCGGCATTGTCTGCGCTGGCGGTTGCGGCGCTGGTCAGGCGCATGGGCAACCGCCGCCTGTGGCGGCTCTGCCATTTCATTATGGCGGCGGGCATTGTGTTGCCAGTGATCTCCGAGCATCTGCTGGCGATTTTCGCGGCAGCCTTATGCGTGGGTGGCACCTTCATGATTATTACGCTGGCTGCGTTGCAGGAAGCCCGGCGTGTTGCCGGCAGCAATGCGACCGGCCTGATCGCGGCCATGACGTCGGCGTTTGCTGCCGGGCAGATTATTGGCCCACTGACGGTCACTTCCGGTGCGGCAGCCGGCGGTAACGGTGGTTTTGCGCCGGGGCTGGTTGTCGCTGCGCTTTTGCTGGTGGCTAGTGCACTGGCGCTGAACAAGGATCATTAATACCAATCGTCAGGAGAAGAAATGAACGACAAGACAATCACTGCACAGAATTGCATGCCAGGGCCGGAACGCATGCCGGCGCTGCCGATGGATGCGATGGACGACGCGCAAAAAGCCGCCGCGCAAGAACTGATCGCCGGCCCGCGCGGGGCAGTGTTCGGCCCTTTCATTCCGCTGCTGCGCAGCCCGGAGCTGATGAACCGGCTGCAGAAAGTGGGCGAGTACCTGCGCTACCAGAGCGCGCTGGAAACGCGCATCAATGAATTCGTGATGCTGATTGTGTCGCGCCAGTGGACCCAGCAGTTCGAATGGTGCATGCACTATCCGCTGGCACTCAAGGCCGGGATGAAGCAGGAAATACTGGATGCGCTGGCGGAAGGCCGGCGTCCCTCCGGCATGGCGCAGGATGAAGAAATTGCCTATGACGTATGCGACGAACTCGAACGCACGCATGGCGTTTCCGATACGACCTACCGGCGCGCGCTTGATGTGTTCGGCGAGCGGGGAATTCTCGACATGATCGGGCTGATCGGTTATTTCAATACCGTGTCGATGGTAATGAACGTCGCGCGGACCCCTCCGCTGCAAGGCACGACGGTCACTCCGCTCGCTTCATTCCCCCGATAGCGACATGGCTATTTAAATCCGGCGGTATTTGTGGCATATTGCTACTCGGAAATTATTGGGCTGGCGCTCGCCAGCTTTGCCATTCCGAAGGAAGCATATGTTATTTCTGAAAAAAACCACCGATCCGGTTGCGCCCGGCGTTTATGCAGTCGATGTTGCCGCCAAGCCGCCCGGAAACACCTTCATGATTTATGCCGCTGTCGACACTACCCTCCCAACGGCGTTTATCGAGGCAGTCGAAGGCATGGGGTTCAAGCAGATTTCCGCGAAGTCGTACAAGCACCATAACGGCAAGGAAATCGTCGACCTCCAGTTCCAGAAGGGTGGCACCGATATTTTCGAAGGCTGGACAGCCGCCGAAAAGGCAGCCAACCTCGAAATGATCGAGAAGGTTTTTTCAGGCCTGAATATCCCTGTCACGCCGCGCGTAATGTCGCTCGCGGAAGCATTCCGCTGACTGTGACAACGGCGGCATAAAAAGCTTGACTCGCCAGCCACAATTAATCTGATTCATTCCATAGTGTGCTAGGCTTACGCCTCCCCGCTGGTTTGCGCTTGCCTGAACATTTCAGGTAAGCCGGCCGCCCGGAAACACTGTTTGCATCCTTTCCTGTATCCACGGGAAAGACCGGGAGTGTCGCAACGAGATGCGCGACATAGTCCCTGCCCACGGAACGCCAGAGGCTTAACCAGTCTTTGCGTACACCGCGAACGATGGCAAGAACGTTTGCACGAGAGATCCCCTGTGTCGCGTCCTGCTCCGTTTTTTCTGAAACGGAAACGGGATGTTCTTTGCCACGTCAGGCGCGTTTCGTCGCCTGAAAAACCGTAGATAGCAGCTGCCGCCCTGCGGCAGCCGACCTGTCTGCGTTCATCAAGAGTCCGTTTGAAAACCCGCCATGCGGCCGACCTTCGGTTCGACCAGCCCATGGCGACGCCGTGCATTGTGCTTATGCATTGTTTATGCATGCGGTTTTCGCGTTGGCTCCGAAAGAAACATCGACGATCAACCGATCAACCATTGGCAGAAAATTAGACATGACTACGTTGGAACAACAAGCTCTCGAATACCACGCTGCCGGGCAGCGCGGCAAGATCGCGATCCAGATCACCAAGCCGGTCGCCAGCCAGAACGACCTGTCGCTGGCGTATTCCCCCGGCGTAGCGGTGCCCTGTATCGAAATCCACAAGGATCCGGCCAAGGCCTATGAATACACAGCCAAGGGCAATCTGGTCGGCGTAATCACCAACGGCACCGCAGTACTCGGTCTCGGCGACATCGGTGCATTGGCGGGCAAGCCGGTGATGGAAGGCAAGGCCGTGCTATTCAAGAAGTTCGCCGGCATCGATGCCTTCGATATTGAAATCGACGAGACCGATCCGGACAAGCTGGTCGAGATCATCGCGGCGCTGCAGCCGACCTTCGGCGGCATCAACCTGGAAGACATCAAGGCACCGGAATGCTTTGCCGTAGAACGCCGACTGCGCGAGCGTCTTTCCATCCCGGTGTTCCATGACGACCAGCACGGCACGGCAATTGTGGTCGGTGCCGGCTTCCTGAATGCGCTGCACCTGACCGGGCGCGACATCGCGCTGGTGAAAGTAGTCTGTTCCGGCGCCGGCGCGGCTGCGCTGGCCTGCCTCGACATGCTGCTGGACCTGGGCGTCAAGCGTGAAAACGTCTATGTCTGCGATAGCCGCGGTGTGCTTACCACTGCGCGCGAGCTGTCGGGCGAAAAGAAGGCATGGGCGCAGGAAACCGAAGCGAAAACCCTGTCCGACGTCATCGGCATGGCCGATGTTTTCCTCGGCTTGTCCGGCCCCGGCGCGCTGAAGCAGGAAGATGTGAAGAAGATGGCGGCCCGACCGATCGTGTTTGCACTGGCCAATCCGGAGCCGGAACTGCGGCCCGAACTGGTACGTGAAGTGGCGCCCGACGCCATCATCGCCACCGGCCGTTCGGACTTTCCGAACCAGATCAATAACGCCTTGTGCTTTCCTTACCTGTTCCGTGCCGCGCTCGATACGTCGGCAAGCACTATCAATCAGGCGATGAAGCGTGCCTGCGTGCTGGCACTGGCAGAGATGGCGCGCAGCGATGACCAGTTCGGCAAGGAATACATCGTGCCGACCCTGCTCGATCAGCGGCTGCTGTGCGGCGTAACCACGCGGATTGCGGCGGCGGCATGCGACAGTGGGGTGGCGCGCAAGCCGCTCGACATGACGGCGTATCGTGCCCAGCTGCAAGCGCTGGCGAAGACACTGCTTTGAAATAAGCCGCTCGCGCCCGGAATGTGATGAATGCGAGCAGCTATGGCATGCGTTCTCAGGCGGCTTTGATCGCTGCTTGTCTGGAATTTGTGCCGCTGACCACGCGGTTACGCCCCGTTTCCTTGGCGTGATACATGCGCTGGTCGGCTAGATCGATCAGCATCTTCCATTCGGTCGCCTGATCGGCGGTACGCTCGGCAATGCCGATGCTGGCGGTGATCAGCGTGTTATCCGGGCGCATGCCAAAGCCGCTTCCGCACAGCCGCCCGATGGCGGCCTCGGCCTGCGACATGTCGGTGTTGGGCATGATCAGCAAGAATTCTTCGCCACCCCAGCGCGCCAGCGTATCGCCGCGGCGCAGGGTATTGCTGATCGTGTCCGTGACATTGGCCAGCACCTTGTCCCCGGCTTCATGGCCGAACTGGTCGTTGATGCTCTTGAAGTGGTCAATGTCGAGAAAAGCGACCGAAAGCGGCGCACTGCTGCGGCTGGCCAGAGTGAACTGCAGTTCCATGACTTCCTCGCCGCTGCGGCGCGAGAATACGCCGGTCAGTGGATCGCGGATCGCCTGGCGTACCAGCGCAATCATGAATGCCAGCTGGCTCATACCCGCCAGCGTTGCCACACCCGTGATCAGCACCAGCAGCCAGAAGGCGCCGACGAACGACGGCCAGTCCAGCACGGCCCAGCTCAAATAGCCCGACAGCCCCTGGGCCAACAGGATAGGGCTGGCGATCAGCAGGCTTTCAATCAGCGTCAGCGGAAAGATCGCCAATCCACCCAGCAGTACGAATGGCAGAAAAGCGTAGCCGGCGCCGATCGCGGCGGATATGCCGGTGAGCTGGTAATTGGAGAGCAGGATGTGCGAGGCGACGTAGAACGTGGTCGGAATCACGAACAGCATCGCTATCGCGCGATAGGCATCCAGCAGATTTCCAGTGGGGCGGTAATACAGGGGCAGCGTAGCGAATGCGGCAGTCGCGGCAAACCGCATCAGTGCCAGATTCACCCATAGTGGAAAGGGAAATACCACCAGGTCGACGATGCTCCACATGGGCGTCAGCACGGCAAACAGGAATGCGAACAGACGTACCCGGTTGACTATTAGCGTTGCCCGGCGACGCGTGACTAGCGGCAGATGCTGGCCCGGCGATGCCAGCCAGGTGATTTCGGATTCTGTTAACTCTCCCGGCATCAGGCCGGTAAGTTTGTGCCAAACAACATCGCTGAGACGGTTCATGTGGGCGCCAAATGCAACGAAGGTCTGGCGATTATCCCACACTGTTTTTATGGTTGTTAGGAAAT
>DATFAZ010000275.1:0-15177 GCA_035254105.1 Noviherbaspirillum sp.
CGAAATGGAGCATCTGCCGGGACACCTGCTGCAAGTTGCCGCAGTCGGTTGCAACAACTGCCTGAGTTCGAGTCGGTTGACTTGGATCAATCAAATTTCCCCGTGTAACAATTACGGTAGAACGTTCATAGAGTTGGTCACAACCAATGCATACGCCCCCCTTAAATCAAATCAGTGATGACCGGTTCGCCGTGGAACAGACAGCCATGGAAACACCCATCAATCGCAGGGCGGTATTCACGCTACGTGGTGTCGGCAAGACCTATACGATGGGCGAAGTACAGGTCAACGCGCTGCGGGACGTGGACCTGGACCTGTACGAAGGGGAATTCGTGGTACTGCTCGGGGCATCCGGCAGCGGCAAGTCGACGCTGCTGAACATTCTCGGCGGGCTGGATACGCCAAGTTTTGGCACGATCAACTATCTGGACCATGACCTGACCGATGCCGGCGATTCGGCGCTGACTGAATTCCGCCGCGACCACGTCGGCTTCGTGTTCCAGTTCTATAACCTGATCCCGAGCCTGACCGCACTGGAAAACGTGCAGCTCGTTACCGAGATCAGCCCCAACCCGATGGATCCGGAAGAAGCGCTCAGGATGGTCGGCCTGAGCGACCGCATCCATCATTTCCCGGCGCAACTGTCGGGCGGCGAACAGCAGCGCGTTGCGATTGCGCGCGCGATTGCCAAGCAGCCCGACATGCTGCTGTGCGACGAACCGACCGGTGCGCTCGATTTCCGCACCGGCAAGCTGGTACTGGAAGTGCTCGACCGCATCAACCGCGACCTTGGCACCACCATCGCCGTCATTACGCACAATGCCGCGATCGCCGGCATGGCGCATCGCGTGGTGTACATCAGCAGCGGCCAGATCACTCGTATCGAAACCAACGAGAAGCGGCTGTCGCCGGAGGATATCGAGTGGTAGCGCCGCTGGACCGAAAACTGCTGCGTGACCTGTGGCGCATGCGCGGCCAGGCAGTCGCGATTGCGCTGGTGGCAATGTGCGGCATCGCCACACTCGTCACCATGCGCGGCTCATATGAGGCACTGGTCGTATCGCAGGCGATGTATTACGAGCAGTATCGTTTTGCCGACGTATTTGCAAACTTCAAGAATGCGCCGCTGTCGATGATCGAGCGCGTGCGCGAAATTCCCGGGGTGAACGAGGCGGACGGCCGCGTGGTGTTCGATGCTTCGCTTGACGTGCCGGGACTGGACGAGCCGGCCAGCGGGCGCCTGGTATCACTCCCCTTGCAAGCGGATACCGGACTCAATCGCGTGCACCTGCGTTCCGGACGCATGCCCGAAGCCGGCAATCGGCTGGAAGTGCTGAGCAGCGAAGCGTTTTCAGATGCCAACAAGCTGCATCCGGGCGACAGCCTGAGCGCGATCATCAACGGCCGCAAGGAACGCCTGTATATCACCGGCATCGCTATCTCGCCCGAATACGTCAATGAAATGTCCGGAAGCACCTTCCCGGATAACCGCCGCTTCGGTGTGCTGTGGATGCCGCGCGAAGCACTGGCTGCCGCGATGAACATGCGCGATGGCTTTAACGACCTCGCGGTGACCCTGGCGCCGCATGCGAGTGAATCGCTGGTGATCGAACGCCTGGACCGCCTGTTTGCCCCGTATGGCGCACTCGGCGCGTATGGCCGCAAGGACCAGCTCTCGCACAGTTTCCTCGACAACGAGCTGGTATCCAACAAGGTGAGCGGCACCATCATCCCGGCGATTTTTCTTGGCGTGGCAGCCTTCCTGATCCATAACGTGCTGCTACGGATTACGGCACTGCAGCGCGCGCAGATCGCGCTGCTCAAGAGTTTCGGCTATAGCAGTTTTGAGGTCGCCGCACACTATCTGAAGTTTGCGCTGCTGACCGTAATGATTGGCGGCGTGCTTGGTATTGCACTGGGAACATGGATCGGCGGCGGGCTCGCCGATCTGTATGCGAAGTTTTATCACTTTCCCTATCTGCATTTTTCGCTATCGGGCTTTGCCATTGCCGTATCCCTGCTGGTGGCAGCGCTGTCCGCCATATTCGGCGCGGTGCTGGCCGTATCGCGGGTGCTGTCACTGGCACCGGCGGAAGCGATGCGCCCCGAATCCCCAGCACGCTTCAAGCCGGGGCCGCTGGAGCGGCTGGGATTGCAACGCTTCATGCCGCTGCCAGTGCGCATGGTCATGCGCAATCTGGAACGCAATCCGGTCAAGGCGCTACTGTCTATCCTCGGGCTTGCACTGGCGCTGTCGCTGATGATTACCGGTCAGTACACCTTCGATGCGCTCGACGAAATTATCCGCATCCAGTTCCGCACGGCGCAGCGCGATGACGTCACTGTGTCGTTCAACGAAGTACGCGACATCTCGGTCGCCTATAACCTCGCCTCACTGCCGGGAGTGCTGCGGGTCGAACCGTTCCAGAGCATTCCGGTAAAAATGAAGTCTGCCCACCGTTCGAAAAAGACCGTGGTGATCGGCCTCGGGCCGTCGCGCCAGTTGCGCAGCGTGCTGGATGAAAACGAGCAGTCGGTAGAACTTCCGCAGGACGGCATCGTGCTCACCAAGATGCTGGCGGAATTGCTTGCGGTGCATCCCGGCGAAATCTTGAGCCTGGAATTGCTCGAAGGCGAGCGCCAAACCATCGAAGTGCGGGTCGCGCGCATCGTGGACGAGCCGATCGGTGCAATGTCATACATGGACAGCGCGGCCTTGTCTCGGGCGGCAGCGCGCTCCGAAACGGCAGCCGGCGCCTATCTCGCCGTTGATCCGAAACATCAGACGGAACTCTACCGCACGCTCAAGTCCATCCCAGCAATCCGCAGCGTCACCCTGCGCGAAGCGATGCTGCAAAGCTTTCTGGCAACGGTGGCGGAGAACATGAGGATGAACACCATCGTGCTGGTCGTGTTTGCCTGCGTCATCGCAGTCGGCGTGGTGTATAACTCGGCGCGCATTGCCTTGTCCGAGCATGCGCTGGAGCTTGCAAGCCTGCGCATTCTCGGCTTCACCAAGGCGGAAGTCGGCCGAATGCTGCTGGGCGAGCAAAGCCTGCTGACGCTGGCGGCGCTTCCGCTCGGCTGCCTGCTCGGCTACGGCCTGGCAGCCCTGCTCTCCGAGCTTCTCAGCCAGGAACTGTTCCGTATTCCGCTTGTCGTCAGCAGCCGCACTTTCATGCTGTCGATTGCCGTGGTTGTATTGTCGGCCGCCGCATCCGGCTTCATTGTCTGGCGCAAGGTGCAGAAGCTCGATCTGATTCAAGTCCTCAAAACCCGCGAATAAGAAAATTTCATGGATACACGTACCGAAACGCAGCCAGTCTCCTCCGCCAAAGCAAAAGCGCGTCGCTCGCAGCGTTCGCGCAACTGGCTTGCCGGTGCGACCGGTGCCGTGGTGCTGCTGGCGCTCGGCTGGTTCCTGTTTTCCCCGGCCCCGATCCGGGCTGAACTGACGCAGGTTACGCAAGGGCCGCTGCAAGTCACCGTCAACAATCAGGGCCAGGTGCGCGTGCATGACAAATACATTGTGGCGGCGCCGGTCGCAGCCGAGCTGCTGCGTATCGAGTTGCACGAAGGCGACGCGGTCAAGCGCGGCCAGGTCGTTGCCACGCTGAACCCGTTGCCGATGGATGCCCGTCAAAGGCAGGAAGCTGTCGCACGACTGGATGCCGCAAAGGCACTGGCGCGTGAGGCAGCGCTGCGCACCGATCGTGCATATACCGACCTGCAGTTCGCCATCAGTGAACGGGGCCGCGTCGAAAACCTAATCAAGAACAACTTCATCTCGCCGCAGGCCGCGGAAAAAGCTTTCACTGCCGAAAAAACCAGCCGCTCCGAATGGAATGCGGCCAAATCCCGTCAGCAGGCGGCACAAGCCGACGTGAAAGTGGCCGAAGCCGCTCTGATCGCCGACAGCAGCATGAACGGCGGTCGGCCCCGGCAGATACAGCTGGACGCGCCGGTGGACGGCTATGTATTGAAGATACATGAGAAAAGCGAGCGCACCGTCAACGCGGGCGCACCACTGGTGACAGTCGGCGACCCGGACCGCTATGAAATCGTGGTCGATGTCCTCTCCACCGATGCCGTCAAGATCAGCCCGGGAAATACCATGCTTCTCGAAGGCTGGGGCGGCGGCAAGGTATTGCAGGCAAAAGTCAGGCTCGTGGAGCCGGTGGCATTCACCAAGGTATCGGCGCTGGGCGTCGAAGAGCAGCGCGTGAATGTGATCGCAGACCCGGTCGATCCGCTCGGCCCGCTCGGCGACGGCTACCGGATCGAGGCACGCATCGTGATCTGGTCGGAAAACAATGTCACCAAGCTTGCGGGCAGCAGCCTGTTCCGCGTCGGAGACGCATGGCATGTATTTGTTGTCGAGGGTGGCCGCGCACGCGAGGTGGAGGTCAAAGTTGGCCAGAGAAATCAGGATGAAGCGCAGATTTTATCTGGCCTGAATCCGGGTGCAACGGTCGTGCGCTATCCCAGCAACCTGATCACTGAAGGCACGAGAATCGAATCGACGGAGAAGAATTGATCGTTGCCGCGGCACGAAGAAGTCGCTGAGCGTTCCAGCGTCACTTCGCGCACCTTGTCCTGTGCCGAGAATTTAAATCTGGTACTCGAAATCGTAATAATGTTGTCCGTTATCGATTCTTATATCCATCTTCCCCTTCAAACCTTCGAGCTCACCAGTTCCCGACCCCGGAACAACTCCAAGAGTCAGGTGCCTTCCACTCTCACCCATGAGCCCGAAGTGCTGCAGAACAAAGCTACCCTGCTTTCCTTCCAACTCTCCCCTTACCTGCTCTATCGCGACGTAGCCCGCCGAGCCCTCAACCGGAGATAACGCATTAAGCATCTCCCCTTTGCTGGTAGCGGACAAGCCACCGTAGAAGGTCTTGTCAATTGACATTCTTCCCAGCTTTACGCCATCGGCACCGGTGGCATACGTTTCCAACGGTTTCATAAGCACATCGAATTTTCCAGAAATCACAACATCTCCTTTTGGTTTATGTAGCTATCAGCGTACTGTTTGAGATGGGAGGCGTAATCCGGGTTGCGGGATAAGTCTCCCGATGAAAGAGCTGGGCGTCATGTTATGTAATGGCACGATGATAGAACCGTGTATCAACTGCCATTCGCGGGAAGGCAGGCGGAAGCAATTCAGGCGAGACCTGGACAAATCCTTGCTTTTCGTAGAAGCGATGCGCTGCAAGGAATCTCTCTGTTGTACCAAGGTAGAGTTCATGAACGCCCTTGCGCTGTGCGAATAAAACGAGGTGGTCCAGAAGGTGGTGAGCAACAGCGAACTGCTTGCCCCGATGCGATGCCTTCACAAACATTTTCCGCAGCGCGCCCTGGTCGTTGCCAATGTCGCGAAGCGCAATGGTGCCGACTACCCGATTTTCGGCGACCGCAACCCAGAAGCCGCCCGCGCCACTTTGATAGAAGTTTTCAATATCGGACAGATCCGGCTGGTCCTCAGCCCGAATGCTAAACCCAAACTCCTCGCGCTGGATCTCAAGGATCAGCTCAAGCACATCTCTCTGGTGCTCCTTCCGAAAACTTAGAATCTCAATCATCGCGTTTCCTCCAGCGACACGCAACATTTAAGCTGGCCAGCGCCGAGCGTCGGTGTCCGGTGATGCCTTAAATGCTTAGTCGATAATCGGCACATAGATCCCTCTCCTCGGCAAAGCGATGTTCTTCCCATTCACAGTTATGTACGCCTCTTCGTAGTCCAACATAACTTCAATCTTCGATACCGGGCACTGTGCTCCAGCATCGATCTGGGCGTTGATCATTGGCTTGGGAAGCTGGGTAAGCTTTCCGAAACCTGCCTTCCCGTCCTTTAAACACTGGATAAAAAACTGTTGTCCATTCTCAGTTGCAGTAACAACGAGGTTATATGTTCCGGAAGCAGCGTTTTCCGAAGCATTACTAAAAGTACCGGAGACAGGCGGATTTGAAGCAGAAGCCTGTGCTGCGACAAACAACAGTGCAAACAAAATTTGCTTCATACAGTTATAGCCATTTAACGTTTGAACTCCGGCCGCGGCTCGTCAGGGCCGCCGGACCTGCAGCGACTGGTTAGCAGCCGCCGTAAGGAATTGTGAGGTGCCTCGGCGGAAACTGCATTTTGTGAATCTCATTACGATACGCACCCATACACAGAAATAGGGCTCGTACCATTTGGTAGTTCAGTACGATCTTGTCACCTGGCTTGAACCACTTAATGACTTTGCACTTCGCCATGTGGCTGTTTGCAACCCCGTGAGAATGAACAATGGAGTTCCTCAGATACCTTAGGTCTCCCCAAAAGTCACTAACAACCGCTTTGTTTAGGATTGCTCGAGTCTCATCTGAATTCTTCGCATCTACAGGCAGAATGCCCTTTGCTTTGCCGATCTCAATTCTCAGGTACTCTTCCCAGTATGCGTACGCGGAGACGACCAACATGTTTCCAAGAATCTGGATATTCCGCCCGTCCACCTCAATTCGGGCCCGGAGATCGCCCTGCCTCATTACTGGTGACGTAGATACTATGCGGTGGTCTCCCCCGCCTAAGCTCTCATAGGCAATAGAGCACGTATCTTGAAACTCCCTATCCGCGTACTCGTGGTTTCCTAAGATTACACCAACCTCTTCCTGATGCCGCTCTAGACTTTGGTAAAGCAACTCGTAGCCAACGACGCTATCTAGGTAAAGCGCGTGAACATCCTCGATGTACTTTGAGAATTCCCAGAACAGTTCGTTGAAGCGCGGATAGTTCATAGGCTGCTAACGAGGTTGTAGATAAAATCTTATTGCAGATTTTTGAATGTTGTAAGTCATTGATTCCTTTGGCGTGAAATTTTGCTAGAGCGACGTGTTTGACTTTTTCTACAGCCTCAACATTGTAGGTATTCCTGAACAAGAAAGTGCGACACAGCTTTGCCGCCGATATCTCCACAAACATGACCTATTTTATGTGCTGAACAAGGGACGTGGTGTGAGACCGCGACTCCCAGGTGTTACCCGATCATCCGATTCCGCATCTTTTTCACCAGGCTGCCGATCTTGTTCTGAATGCGTTCAGCCATGACCTGCTCGGGCGGGCCAAGGGAAGGCATCACTTGCTTTGCCGCCTCCGGGATTGCGGCCGCTACCTGGTCTGCGGTGTCTCTGGCAATCTGCATTACATATTTGGGACTGATGCCAAGGGACCTGGCCAACTTCTCCAGATGTTCGGGCGCCATTTCACCCGGTTCGAAATTATCACCGATGCTCAACGCAAAGTTCGGAGCGAGTCCGGTATAGACGCGCGTACTCATCAGGTCGTAGAACGGGGCAAGGCGCAGCCCTTCCTTTGTTGCAAGCAGGGAGAGGTTTTTTGCGTGCGAGTCGTTGTTGCCTATGTAAAGATTGAAAAACAGCCAGCGCAGCAGGTTGCGGCGGTCGACTCCGGGCTGGGATGATGCCCCCAGAATTTCGAAGCAGTCCTTGAATGAGGGTCCTCCGTCTGCCTCGTACTTCACGTCGGATGGCTTGCCGGCAATCTGGCAAAAGTCGGCTTGCCAGAGACGAGCGAGCGTGCCGTCCGGGCGGCGCAGACGATCATACCGCTCCACCAGGCAAGCATTGACGAGGGGCTGGTAGCTGACGTTTGCAGTGGGTAGCTGGCATAGCCTTGCCGCGCGCATGACTATCGTTTCGTTCACCGAAGAAGCAAAGACTTTGATGTCCGTGCGCACGATGTCGGGTTTAAGGATATGGGACGAAGGAGAGTTTCCGAGCGGCCGTAACGGTTGGCCATTTTCATCAAGCGACAGGAGCATCTTGAATTGTGCGCCCGAGATGGAGAGCCTTGGCTTGGGCATGCCGGATATCGCGGATTCGATTTCCTCGCGTTCCCGGGACAACTTGCCATCGCTGTGCAAGAGAGCGTTGACCTGCTCCCATGTCAGGTTCTGGTAGATCGGCTGTTGCGGTGCCTGCCCTTGCGGCAAAAGTACGATGGAGCCGGCGGTGTCTCCGCCAACGGCGGTCAACAGGCCGAAAACACTCGAGACATGGTTGCGCAGCTCAATGATCCTGCGCTGGTCGCCTTCAGGCAGGAGATTCTCGAAAAATGCATGCAGTTGCGGCGAGTTGATTCTTTCTGCGGAGAGAGGAAGCGTAGGATGAAGCGCCCTTGCATCGCTCCTGGGGAGCCATGCCGGGTCATAGGTGAAGCTGAGCGGGTCCGTCCTGTGCAGGATGCCAACGAGCTGGTCGTCCATATAGACCGACATCTCGCTGATGAGCCCTGCCCTGTCGTTAGCTTTCATTGCGAGCCCTTTTTCCTGATCACCATTTCAAGCCCTAAAAGTGCAAGCACGTCCATGGCTTTTTGCATCTGGACGGTTTCCTTGCCTTTCTCCAGATCGACAATAAACCGGTTGCCACGGCCGCCGAGACCGGCGACGTCGATCTGGGTCATTCCCTGCGCCTTTCGGACCGCCTTTACGAGGGAGCCCAGTTCGGCCACGGTTGAGATGGATACGGGCAAATCAGCTTTCTTCCCGCTCGGTAGACTTTCACTCATAGTAGGCCCTTGTTGGCGGAAAAATGACCGCTCGGTAAAATAATACACAATCTCCTGGAGGGACTCAAGAAAAATGACCGAGCGGTAAAATTCACGGCAAACTAGCTGATTTTGAATAAATAAGTGACCGATCGGTAATATTTTAATGCTGTAGAGAAGATGGCTCACGGAGTGAGACCGAAAATACGTCCGTAACTTGCAGCCGGGATCGCGGGTAAGGAAGGACTATTTACAAGCAATACGCAGCGCGCCGCATGATCGTTTGATGCAGCGGTGTTTCAATACCGACATGAATGTGCGGCTGGCGCCAGTATTACAACAAACCTAGGCCTCCTACTGCGGCAGCCTTTTGTTGGGATTTCGGTTTAACAAACGCCAGCTATTTTGCTCAGTCGAGGTTCAATTACAATTAGGAAATTAAAGTAGGACCCGTTAGGTTACTTAGGGGCTTCTTCCTTAAACGCGGGCCGGAAACTTAGAGAGGGATTTACGGATTTTGGAGAACTCTCTTCTGCAACAGGTGGCTCCTCTTGCTGCAGACCTGCAGAGATTACTTCTTCTGATTGCAGTCTGTTATGGAAAAGCAATTTGATCGAGAAGATTGAATGTGGTTAATCTTATTTAAGTAGTTAAGCTGATCGAAAATTCTTCATTTTTAAGACAAAAATACCCTATGAAAAATTTTAAATTCTCAATCATTAGCATATTTTTATTGGCGCTCACCCAGCCTGCTGCCGCTGAAACAATTACGCTTGCCTGCAAAGTCGCATTTCAATCTTGCAAATCGGGAAATTGCAAGAAATGGAATCCTGTATTCACCGTAAATACATCTAGTAATACGGTTAAATCAAATAATAGTGTCTACGATAATGAGGAAACTACTTACACTGATGTGCATATTAATTCTAATGAAATTAGATTTAATAATGGTGCTGCCTTGCATATCATCAACAGAATTACGGCAGAGATGGTAGTCGATCTGTCTGAATCACAACTTGCCAAGGCGGGTAACCTTTATGGGAAATGTGAAAAGGGAGCCGCGCAGTTCTAATTTTTAGTATTCAGCGTTTAATCTGCGACGTAAGAACCAAATTGCGGCATACGCAATTTGGTCACTTGACGGAGGAGTTGCATCTCCTTGTCGTTTCTCGCGGGCTTTCTTCGCACGAAGGGCACGAGTGCTCACAAGGTTGGTTCGCGCAGAAGAGCTCCAACAACCTGCTATGTCGGTAGTGAGGGTCCGGCATACGGTTCGACCTTATCCTGCTCCGCCGGGTCGTTGCGGGCGACGACCGCACGCGCCGGCTCGCTGTCGCTCAGGTTGATCGCTTCATGCGGGACGCCGGGCGGAACGAAGAGAAAGTCGCCTGCCTCGCTAATGGTTTCGTTTTCGAGCGACTCACCCCAGCGCGTGCAGACCCTGCCTTCCAGCACATAGATACCCGTTTCATAGCCGACATGTATATGTGGCTGGGCACGTGCGCCCGGCGGGATCACAACAATGTGCATCGACAAGCCCCTGGCTCCGACCGTCTGGCCGGAAATACCTATGAAATACGGCAGGCGTTGTCGGGTCATGACCTCGGTATCGGGGCGTATTACTTTTACTGATGACTGTTCCATCTTTGTCTCCAAGCAGCGCATACAGCCGGATATCCACGGTAGTTTACGCTCAAGTCAGCAGAACAAAAGGCATCCGCCGAATTGGCTAATCCGGCGGAATGGATTGGAATGGCGCAGCAATAAAACATTGATGCTATGCAGCCGCATCAAACACATCAGGATTCCAGGGTGCTGTAGTCACCAGAACGTCGCATTCCGCCTGATCGACGATGCGGCGCGTGACACTACCAAGGACGAACTCTTCGACATGGGAGCGGCCATGTTTTCCGAGCACGATGAGCTGCGGCTTCATTGAGCTTATCGCCTCGCTGATGACGGCGACCGGATGGCCGAACGCAATCGTGCGCGACAACAGTTGCGTGCGCGGGCCAAGTTCATCGATGAAGCGGTTCAGCTTGCAGCGCGCTTCTTCGGCCGCCTTGACGCGGTACTGGTAGATGACGTCCGACTCTATGCCGCCCGCATGCATATATCCCTCGAAGGGCACCGTAAAAGCGTGCAGGAAAACAATGTGCGCAGCGGGTGCGACCTTCAGCGCCATGCGGGCCGCCAGCACCGAGTCCTCGGAAAAGTCGACGGTGACGAGCACGCTTTCATAGCGGTGATCCGGCTTGCGCTTCACGATCAGCAAAGGGCGTGTTGCGTTACATACGAGTTTGTCCGCCGTATTGCCAACAAATAGATCTGTCAGCGGATTGCCGCCATGCGCACCGATGATCGTGAGATCAGCCGGTATCTCTTCGGTGCGCGCAAGGATTTCCGTCGCGGGGTCGCCGAAACGCATATTGCGAGCCGCATCAACTTGATGAATCTCCTTCAACTGCATCGACTTCTGCTCAAGTTCATGCTCGGCACCATGTACAATCAGCTCAGCGCCATCAGAATTGCTGTGATCCATTGCAAACACCAGAACCGGATCAATGGCTGCAGGCTGGACATTCAGCAGTTCGAGGGAATGGCAATGCAGTTCGGAGCACAGCATCGCCGCCCGTGTTTCCGCCTTGGCTGCACGCTCGGAAAAATCCGTGGCTACGAGCAGGTGTTTCAAATTCTCCATTTACTTCTTTCCCTCCTTCATTCACGCGGTGTTGCGTCGGCATCATCGATGGGTACGGCGTCGTTACCAGCGACTGCACCGCCGGCCTTGATCTTGTTACGGAATATTCCCGCCTGTATCAGTAGCAGTGCCGTCGCGGGAGAACCCAGGACTACCAGCGGCGCGATCAGAAGGGGTTGCAGCAGCGGGCGATGCGCTTGCGCGGAAGCGGCCAGCACCAGCGCAAGCAGTATGCAGCCAATACCAAGGGTGTTGCCCATGGTCGGCCCGTGCATGCGCGACTCGAATCCGGGCAGCCGCAACAGGCCGAGCGAGCCGATCACTGCGAGCAGGCCGCCGGCAACGAGTAAAAGAGAAACGGGCAGCGCCGCCCAGATCGGCAAATCGACAGTCATCATGGTTCGATCACCTCCCCGCGCAGCAGGAATTTCGCCATCGCCACCGAACCGACGAAACCGAACAAGGCGATCAGCAGTGCAATGTCGAAATAGACCGACGAGCTGAACCGGATGCCGAGCGTCAGCACGGTCAACATTCCGTTCACGTACAGGGTATCGAGTGCAAGCACGCGGTCCGGTGCGGTCGGCCCTCGCATCAGGCGAATGGCGGCGAACAGCATGCCTGTGACAAAGCAAAACACGGCAAAGGACAGGGCTAGGGGCAATATTGCGTTCATTCGAAAATCTCCATCAGGAGCCGTTCATAACGGTGCTTGATCGTGTTGATCCACACCGTCTCATCTTGCAGGTCGAGCACATGCAGGGTCAGTGTCGAACCGTCATCGGATAATCCGCCCCAGACCGTGCCCGGTGTGGCAGTGATGATGCAGGCCAGTGCGGCCAAGCCATGCGGCTCGCGCAGGTCCAGCGGGATATCCATAAAGCCCGCGTTAGAACGCCGTTCCTTCGGGCCGAGGATGATGCGCGCCACTGCGATGTTGGAACGCACGATATCGGCCAGCACCCGCAGCAGCAGGACGATTGCCACCAGAGGCCGCCTCGGGTGCGGGCGCAGTGGCCTCAATGGTGCGCTCGCGGCCAGGACGGCGAGCGCCAGCAGTGCGCCGAGTGCGAGCTGGCCGAAGCTCGGCTCCCTGTTCAGCAGCAGCCATATCACAATCAGGATCAAGAGCGACAGGGGCAACCGGCGCTTCATCGTCCGCCTCCCGCAACTGCGGTCACCGACGCCTGCTGTCCGGCCAGCACCGCATCAATATAGGAATGGGGCTGATACAGCGCGAGCCCGGTGGCATCGAGGTATTTCGCGACCGGGCCGGCGGCCATTGTCAATCCGACGCACAGCATCACCAGCAGCACCACCGGCCCGGCTTCGATCACGCGCAGGTGCGGCACGCGCCACTCGCCGGAATTCCAGAAAATGCGCGTTCCCATTCGGCTCAGCGCGATAATGCCGATCATCCCGGAGCCAAGCACGCCCACCACCAGCGCCCACGCCGCAGGCGGCACTGCATCAAGTGAGGCATCGCCCAGCGTGGCGGACAGCAGCGAAAACTTCGCAATGAAACCCGATAGCGGCGGCAGGCCGGTGATCAGCAGCGCGCACGAAATGAACCCAAGCCCGAGAAATGCCAGTGCGGCCGGTATCGCGACGCCGACCACTTCTTCCGGCGCATTCGGGTCCGGCGCCTCATCGATGCCGAAATAATCGAGCGACACCGCCAGCATGCCGGCGCCGAATTGCTGGCTGCGCTCAATCATCTCGCCCAGCATGAAAAATGCCCCCGTCGCCAGCGCCGAGCTGATCAGGTAAAACAGCGCGGCACCGACAACTGCCGGACCGCCCAGGCCAAGCGCCGACAGCAGTGTTCCGGCCGACACGATTACACAACAGGCAGCGAGGCGTTGCGGCTGATGCTCGTTGAGCATGGCAATTGCCCCGAAAAACAATGTCGCAATGCCGACGATCCACAGGGTGTTTCCATCGAACGGTGCGGGAGCTCCCGCCAACGAGAGCAGCGTGCCGATTCGCAGTACGGCATAGATCCCGACCTTGGTCATGATCGAGAAAATCGCCGCTACTGGTGCGGCGGCCGCGCTGTAAGAGTTTTGCAGCCAGAAATTCAGCGGCCAGACGCCGGCCTTGATCAGGAAAACCACGCCCAGAAGTGCTACGCCAACATCGAACAGCAGGCGACCGTCTGCATCCAGCCGCGGCACGCGCATGGCAAGGTCGGCCATGTTGAGAGTGCCGGTCACGCCGTAGATCAGTGCCGCGCCGAGCAGAAACAGCAGCGACGCAGCCAGATTGACCACGATGTAATGCAAACCCGCCTTGACGCGCCGTGCACCGGAGCCATGCAGCACCAGGCCGTACGAAGCAGCCAGCAACACTTCAAAGAAGACGAACAGGTTGAACAGGTCGCCGGTCAGAAATGCACCGTTAAGCCCCATCAGCAGAAGCTGGAATAGCGTATGGAAATGCGCGCCGATCTTGTCCCAACGCGCCGACGCATACACCAGCGAAGGGATCGCCAGCACCGCTGCCAGTGTCAGCATGACCGCAGACAGCCTGTCGGCGACCAGCACGATACCAAACGGCGCTTCCCAGCCACCGAGCTTATAGACCGCGACACCGGTAGGCCACAGATCCGGGAATACGCCCGCCCCCACTGCGAGCAAAGCAATTGCCACGGCCAGCTGTGCGATCACCGAAGCGATAGCAACAGCGGTACGCGTCTTGTAGCGTCCATCATCAATCAGCAGCAAGGCCGCCCCGGCCAGCAAAGGCAGGACAATCGGCAGGATGGGAAGATGTTGCAGCCAGCCGCCCATCAGTCGTCCTCCTCGCCGTCCACATGGTCGGTCCCGGTCAGTCCCCGCGAGGCCAGCAGCACGACTAAGAACAGTGCAGTCGTGGCGAAGGCGATCACGATCGCGGTCAGCACCAAGGCCTGCGGCACCGGATCAGCGTATTTTGATGGATCAATATGGCCGGCGGAAACGATGGGCGCCTTGCCACTAGATAAGCGGCCCATCCCGAAAATAAACAGGTTCACCGCATACGACAGCAGCGACAGCCCCATGATGACTTGGAAGGTACGAGGGCGCAGTAGCAGCCAGATGCCAGAGCCAGCCAGCACGCCGATGGCGAGCGCATAGATCAGTTCCATCAGGCGGCCCTCCCTGTGTTTGTTGCGCTGCTCGCTGAGCCGGGAGCTACCGGCACGACCGGCACCACCGTTCCCGCAGGCACGCTCGCCAGCGGCTTGCGATGCCGCCGCAGCGACTGGTGCGCAAGCGCAACCAGTATCAGCGTCACCGCACCAACCACCAGCAGATAAACGCCGAGGTCGAACAGCAGCACGCTGGAAAGATGAAGTTCGCCAAGTAAAGGAAAAGTGCCGTGCCAGGCCAGCGCCGACAGGAAAGGACGCCCCACCACGAATGCCATCAGCCCGGCTCCTGCCGCGCTCAACAGGCCGGCTGCAATCCAGGACTGCGGACGGATGCGGGTGCGCGCCTCCGCCCACAGGGTGCCGTTGGTCATGTACTGCAGGATAACTGCCGTTGCCATGACAAGGCCGCCCACGAAGCCGCCGCCCGGCGCGTTGTGCCCACGCAGCAGGAAGAACAGCGAGATCAGTACCGCAATCGGCAGCAACATACGCACCAGCACTGCCGGCACCATCATATGGCCGCGCGGCAGCAAGGCGCGCGGATCGCTTGGCACGCGTGACGCGTGCTGCGGCAGGTCGATGCTTTCCGGCGCCGGGCGGAAACGGCGCAAGAGTGCATACACGGTGAGCGCGACAATTCCCAGCACCGTGATTTCGCCAAACGTATCGAAGCCGCGAAAATCCACCAGAATCACATTGACCACATTCGAACCACCGCCGAGTGGCAAGGAGTTCTCAACAAAAAAAGGTCCGATGCCCTCCCCTGGCCCGCTTGCCGCATCGCGGGTCAAC
>DATFAZ010000276.1:0-10208 GCA_035254105.1 Noviherbaspirillum sp.
TTGCGTACGAAAGCCTGATCGATCTTGAGGTAATCGATATCGAATTTCTTCAGGTACGCCAGCGATGAATAACCGGTACCGAAATCATCAAGCGCAACCTGCACGCCACGGTCACGAAACGCAAGCAACTGCTGCGTGACCTGCGGCGCTGCATCCATCAGCAAGCCCTCGGTGATTTCGACCACCACGCTTTGTCCCGGCAAGTTCAGTGCTTCCAGATGACGCAGCCAGCCCGCATTGTCGATGCCAGGCTCGCGAAACTGGACGGGCGACACATTGATGCTGATCTGGAACGCAGGATGGTACCTGCTGCGCCAAGCCGCTGCCTGCCGTGCAACCTGGTGGAACAACCAGTCGCCAAGCTCGGTAATCATGCCGGTTTCTTCGGTGACCGGGATGAATTCTCCCGGACTCACCAGGCCGCGTTCCGGATGCTGCCAGCGCACCAACGCCTCAGCCTTGTGGATGGTCCCGGTTGCAAGGTCCATGATCGGCTGATAGAACACGCAAAACTGCTTTTCAATCAAGGCAACGCGCAAATCGCTGATCAGCCGCTTGCGTGCCTGCGCCAGCTCCTGCATTGAGGAAGTAAAGTAACTGTAGCGATTGCGCCCCTGCGCCTTGGCGGCATACATCGCCTGGTCCGAGTTTTTCAGCAGCACTTCGGCCTCTGCGCCATCCTCCGGATAAAAGGTAACGCCAATGCTGGCCGTGATAAACACCTGTTCGCCGCCGATATGGTACGGCTCGGCCAAGGCATGCAGGATGACCTGCAGGGTGCGCTCGACGCCATGGGTATTGCGCAGTTCGCCGAGGATGACGGCAAATTCGTCGCTGCCCGCGCGCGCTACCGTGTCGGATTCGCGCACGCATGCGCGCAGGCGTTGCGCGACACTTTGCAGCAGGCGGTCGCCCGCGCTGTGCCCCAAGGTATCGTTGACTTCCTTGAAGGTATCGAGATCGATAAACAGCAGGGCGGCATGCTGGCCGCTGCGCTGCGCGATCTTCAGCGTCTGCGTCAGGCGGTCGAGAAACATGCTGCGATTGGGCAGGCAGGTCAGTGCGTCGTAATTGGCCTGGCGCCAGATGAGCTCATCCGACTCTTTCGCCTTCGTGATATCCGAGAACAGGGCGACGCGGCTCTGTACCGATCCATCATTATTAAAAACGGTGTTGACCGACATCCAGCACAGGAAATCTTCGCCAGTCTTGCGCCGTAACCCCAGCTCGCCCTGCCAGCGGCCCGTCCTGTCCAGGGCCGTGCGCAAATTATCGTATTCAGCCGGCTCCCTGCCCGGCGAGTTCAGCATCGTGATGCTGCTGCCGATCGCTTCGCCCTGGGTATAACCGGTGATCTCGGTAAATGCCGGATTGACGGTGATGATGATGCCGTCGGCGTCCACCACCGACATCGCTTCGCCACTGGTGCGATACACCAGCGAGGCAAGACGCATGAGTTCTTCCGCGCGCTTGCGATCGGTGACATCGAAGACGATGGAAAACAGCAGCGTCTTTCCCTTGAAGTCGATCCCGGAGGAATGCACTTCGACCGTACGCAATTCGCCTCCTGCAAGGCGATGCACAAAGACAAAATAATTGCGCTGTTCTTCCAGCGCACGTTTCATTTCACCGTGGACGTCATCCCACGGCTGGGTATTGATTTGCCGGATGTTCATCCCGCGCAGCGTCTGCTCGGGATAGCCGTAATAAACGCATGCCGCCAGGTTGGCGTCGGTGATGATGCCGCTTGCGGGGTCGATCAGCAGCATGATGGAACTATGCTTGCGGAACATCCGCTGGAACAGGTCCTCACTGACAAGCGGCTCGGTCATTTGCGCATTGCTCATATTTTTCTGGCGCGTCTTCGTGATGCTGTTGAAAATGATTGCGTTGTGATCGGCTCAAGCCTTGGCTTCAGCTCTCGTCCTTTGTCGAAGACAAGCGATAACTACCGCCCCCGCCCTGCTTGGCATCATACATTGCAGCATCGGCACGGCAAATCAGCGTCTCGGCCTCTTCGCCATCGCGCGGATAGACGCTGATGCCGATGCTGGGCGTAACGAACAGCTCATAGCCTTCGATGGAATAGGGCGCCGTGAGGGCATGGAGAACTTTTTGCGCGGTTTCATCGGCTGCCGCCAACGAATGCAATTCGGGCAGAACGACAACGAATTCATCGCCGCCAACCCGCGCAACCGTGTCGACCGCGCGCAGCAAGCTGCGTAAACGTTGCGCAACTGCCTGCAGCAGCATGTCGCCGATGCGATGGCCGAGCCGGTCGTTGACTGGCTTGAACTGATCGAGGTCGATGAACTGGATTCCCACCTGGTTGCCGTTACGGCGCGCCAGTTCCATCGCCTGTTCCAGCCGGTCTTCCAGTAGACGCCGGTTGGGCAGACCGGTCAGCGCGTCATGATGGGCCAGGTACCGGATCTGCTGTTCGGCCAGCTTGCGTTCCTGGATCTCGGCACGCAGGCGTGCGTTGGCCAGCGCCAGCTCGGCAGTGCGCTCCTGCACCCGTTGTTCCAGCTCGTCGCGAGCGCGCAACAGCGCTTCCTGCGCATTTTTGCGATCAGTGATGTCCTCAGTAAGGTAAATGGTGCCCTTGCCATGATCGTTCGGGTCGATGGCCTTGGCCAGCAGGCGGCACCAGAAAGTGCTGCCGTCGCGCCGCTTCATCAGCACCTCGGTATCGAGCCGCTGGCCGCTGCTGAGGACAGGCTTGGCTATCCGCGAAAACTCCTGATAAATGTCCGGCGACGGATACAGGATATCGGTCGGCTGATGCATCAGTTCGTCGCTGGACCAGCCGAACATTTCAGAAAAGCGCTGGTTGCAATGCAAGAACGCATGCTTGCGCGTAAACGTGATCCCGAGCGAAGCATTCTCGAGAATGGCCTGGTATTCCAGCAGCGTCTGGCGAAGCAGGACGTTGGTGTCCGGCTGCGGAGCGGCTTCGTTGCTTGCGGAAATGATGAACTCCTGTTGCGATGGGTGTGGCATTGCCCGTACCCGAGAACCGGGAGTCGCACTGACGATCGGACAAGAGTCATATGCTACCTTTTCTGGCCTTAAATAGCGTTGTCATTTCTGTCAGTCTCTCCTGCATCCTTGCTACCGCCTCGCCACAACATGAAAGATTGCCGCAAAAAAAACCGGCACTGGAATCGAGGGAAACCGGCCGGCCTGTCAGTGGCGGAGCTGGCCTCACAGCGCGGCCCGCAGTATTTATAGTTATTCGACTTTATTCGTATTCACGTTTATTCATATTTGCCGCGAGCAAGAAAGTTGAAGAGTTTGTCCACTTCGCTGCGCCCTTCTTCCACTTGATAACTGCTCAGGAATTTCTGGTAGGCAGCGGGATCGGTCTTGCTGAGTTCGGCAAATTCAGTGGCAGTCATTGGCTGCTTGCCCTGTACTTGTTGCTGTTGCACTGCCAGCGCGTCGATCGAGATTGCCGACGGATCCTGGGCGGCACTTGCAAAACCGATCGCGGACAGGATATCCGGACTACGCCAGGCGATGGCGCAGATCGCCACGATGAACATGATGAGTAAGGATTTCAGGGTGTCGCTCCGGTGTGCGGCTTATCATTTCACATGCCCATGAACGCGTCATGGTTTTGCCTGCGAAGTTACCATACGGCTCCCACGCAGGGCATCCCATGAATATGTGAAAACTAGGGCCTGTCATCCATTAGTTTGGGAGATGCGTTCATGTCAAAACGCGTGCTACGGGTGGCGCGTGGTGACGCAAAGGCTGGGCGCCTTTGCTAGCCATGCAACGCCCGTAGTGCGCGTTTTGACATGAACCCTCCGGGAACGGGTCGCAGGCGTCGCATGCCGGTGTTGCGGTTCCTTGCCGTAGCACCGCTACGTCGCGTCGCCGCGCCTGGGCCTGCAACGCCTGCGACCCGTTCGCACTCCCAAACTAATGGATGACAGGCCCTAGCCTACGCCGTGCGGCCGCACTGCCTCGACGCGCCCAGTTCCCGGCTGAGGTACTCCGGCACCCTCGCCGCACTGATTGCAGAGACACGCGCAAGCAGGCCGGTGTCGATGCGGTCCACGCCATAGGTGCGCTGCAGATGCTCGCCAATATGGATCAGCACGTGCGCGCTGACTTCCGCATCCGCTTCCGCACGGTGGGCCTTGCCGCTGAAGCGGATGCCAAGTGCAGACGACAATGTGGACAGTTTGTAGCTTGCAAGGCCGGGGAACAGGCGGCGCGACAGTTTGAGGGAGCAGACCAGTTCATCGTGGCCGGGCGTCAGGCCAAGTTCACGGCTTTCCGCCAGCAGAAATTTTTCATCGAAACTGGCGTTATGCGCCGACAGGGTGTCGGTGCCGATGAAGCGCAGGAGCTCGGGCATCACCTGCGACACGCACGGCGCAGTATCCACCATTCTTTGCGTAATGCCGGTCAGCCCGGTGATGAATGAAGGCACGTGGACACCGCAGTTGACCAGGGACACGTACCGATCGACGATCTGTCCGCCCTCGATGCGCAGCGCCGCCACTTCGGTGATGCGTGCACCAGCGGCCGGACTCAGGCCGGTCGTTTCAAAATCGAGCATGACAATCGGTTTGTGGTACATGCGCTGCCTCGCGAAATACGCGTTTAAGACGTGTTTGAATGCGTGTTTGAACGCTTACTGATGGCGCCCGATTCTACGGCAATCGACCCGCGCTGGCGATGTTTGACGGGCAATCTCATATTGCCGGATTCATCCCGACCGGACTGGAGATTCGTCACGCCCCTCTGTCTTGTCAGGACTTACAATTCCTGCATGACCCTGCCGAGACAGAAATTGCCTGCACTCATGTCGCTGCTCACGAAACGGGCGCGGCATCTTTCCCGGGCGAGCCTCACACTTGCAGCTTTTTCTGCGGCTGCATTTGCAGCCGGGCAAACTCCGCAGACCGACGATATGGTGAAGCGCGTTGCGCCCTGCATGGCCTGCCACGGCAAGGAAGGACGTGCCGCAAGCGATGGCTACTATCCGCGTATTGCCGGCAAGCCCGCCGGTTATCTGTTTAACCAGCTCATCAACTTCCGCGATGGCCGGCGTCGGCAGTATCCGCTGATGACCTACACCGTGCAGCACCTGTCGGACGCCTACCTGCGGGAAATCGCCGCTTTCTTCGCCAGCCAGCATTTTCCGTATCCGGCGCCGCAGGCATTTGACGTCGCACCGGCCACGCTGGAAAGAGGGCGGATACTTGCCACGACAGGCGATCAATCAAGAAAAATCCCGGCCTGCACCGCCTGCCACGGAGATGGCTTGACCGGCGTTGTACCTGCCATCCCCGGCCTGCTGGGGTTGCCACGCGATTACATCAATGTGCAATTCGGTGCCTGGCGCGAAGGTGTGCGCAAGGCCGCAGCGCCGGATTGCATGGCACAGATCACGCAGCGCCTGAGTACAGAAGAGATCAGTGCGATATCCGCCTGGCTCGCGCTACAGCCGGTGCCAGCCAATGCCGCACCGGTTGCGGCGCTGCCCGGCAAGCTGCCTCTTGAATGTGGAAGTGTCCCGCGATGAACCGCATGCGACGTTTTGCACCTATCGTGATTGCCGCCTCGCTGCTGCTAACCGCTGCCATAGCAGCGGTGCTGTACTTCGGCTTGCGAGAAGATGATGCTTCCCATGCCCAGGGCACATCAATCGATAAGGATGTGCTCATTGCACGCGGCGCCTATCTGGCACGCGCCGGCAACTGCCGGGGCTGCCACACCGTGCGCGGCGGTGCGCCATATGCCGGCGGGCGCGCGATCCAGACACCCTTCGGCATCATTTACTCATCCAATATCACCTCCGACCGGAACACCGGCATCGGCACCTGGACTGGGGATGATTTCTGGCGTGCGCTGCATAACGGCAAGTCGAAAGACGGCACGCTGCTCTATCCCGCCTTCCCCTATTCCAATTACAGCAAAGTCACGCGTGCCGATGCGGATGCGCTATTCGCGTATTTCCGGTCACTCGCCCCCGTATCGCAATCGAACAGGGCGCCGGAACTGCGTTTCCCGTTCAACCAGCGCATTCTCCTGGCAGGCTGGCGCGCTCTGTACTTTCGCCCCGGCGTCTACCAGTCTCAACCAGACCGAAATGCAGAGTGGAATCGCGGTGCCTATCTGGTGCAAGGCCTCGGCCATTGCAGCGCCTGCCACACGCCACGTAACCTGCTGGGCGCGACGCAAGTGCAAGGCGAGTTGGTTGGCGCCATGATCCCGATGGTGAACTGGTACGCGGCCGCGCTCACCGGTGAGACTGCTGCCGGACTGGGTAAATGGGAAGTGCAGGATCTGGTCGATCTGATGCAGACCGGTGTATCGATGCACGGCGTGGTATCAGGTCCGATGGCCGAAGTGGTGCGCGACAGCCTGCAGTACATGGCTGCTGGCGACCTGCGTGCGGTCGCGGTTTATCTGAAGTCGCTGCCGCAGGGCGCACGCAATATCGACATGGACTTGCCACCGGCAAAGCAACCGGAAAATCAAACAGTCCTGAAACTCGGCGCGACGCTGTATGAAAAGCACTGCGCCGACTGCCACAAGGCTTCCGGCGAAGGCACGCCGCCGCATTTCCCGCCACTCGCCGGCAACCGCAGCATCACGCTTAGCCCGCCGACCAATCCAATCCGTGCGGTACTACACGGCGGCTACCCTCCCAGCACCACAGGCAACCCGCGACCGTTCGGCATGCCGCCCTTCGTCAATATCCTGAGCGACGAAGAAGCGGCCGCCGTGCTGTCCTATATCCGCAACGCCTGGGGAAACGAGGCGCCCATGGTCTCCGCCGCAGAAGTAAACCGTCTGCGTGCAGTCACGCTGGATTAGGGCGCGGCACGAACTTTAATTGTCAATATTGCAATTACGTGGTGAAATACTGTTATTCGAAAAATAACAATTCCAGCACCTTCCATGATTGACCTACTGTCCGGCGCGGCAAGCGAATTGCGCGCGCTGCTTGCGCAATACACGCAAGACTCGCGCCTCCTACGCCTCACAACGCATCTCGGCAGCGACCATTTACTGATCGAACGCATCGATGGACACGAGAGCCTGAGCGACGGCTTCCGTTTTGAGATTACGGCGCTGTGTACCAATGCCCACCTCGATCTCGCAGCAATGCTTGGCCAGACCGCGCTGCTGCAAATCCTCACGCAGCACAGCCGTACCGAGTTGCGGCCGATCCATGGTCATATCACTGCCTTCGAGCGGCTCGGCTCCGAGGGCGGCTTCGCCCGTTACCGGCTTACGCTCGAACCCTGGCTGGCCTTTTTGCGTCACCGCCGCGACAGCTATATCTGGCAGGGCAAAAGCGTGCTCGATATCGTCGACGAAATTTTCAGCGACTATCATGGCAAGGGTAAGCTCGCCCCCGCATGGCGCTTCGCGCTTGCGGATACGGAGCAATACAAGGCGCGAGACATTTGCACCCAGTTTGAGGAAAGCGATCACGCCTTCATCACGCGCCTGCTGGCCGAAGAAGGGCTGTTCTACTGGTTCGAACACCAGGCCGACACCAGCAGCGGCAGCCTGGGCTGCCACACCCTCGTTATTGCCGACAATAACGAGGCTTTTACGCCGAACACGCAGAGCACGATCCGCTATCACCGCGCCAGCGCCGTTGAACAAAGCGACAGCATCACGACATGGCATGCGCGCCGGCAGATCACCACCAACGCAATCACGCTCGGTAGCTGGAATGCAAGTCTCGCACAGCTCATCGACACCGAAATCGAGTCCACTCACGACAACGGCGACGTACCGCAACTGCGCTCTGTCGATCACCCAGGCGAGCGCCATTTTGCCAATCACGATGAGGCAGAACGCAGCGTCCGCCTGCAGCTGGAAGCACTCGAAGCACGCAACAAAATCTACACCGGCATTAGCACCGTCCGAACCCTGACGCCCGGCAGCACTTTCCTCCTTACAGACCATGCAGTTCATGACGCCGACCGCAGAAAAAGCGGCGACAAGACGGCGACCTTCGCCGTCATTAGCGTGCAGCACCAGGGCCACAACAATCTCAGCTCGCAGGCACGCACGCTGATCGCCAAACTGTTCGCCAATACGCTGCGAAAAACGGAAAAGGAAACAGACGATCCCTTGTACAGCAACCAGTTCACTATACTTCGCGCCGACATCCCATGGCGCCCCATGACCCATGACGGACATGGCATGCTGCTGCATCCAAAACCAACCGTCAGCGGTATCCATACCGGGATCGTCGTCGGAACACCAGGACAGGACCTCAGCACCGAACGCGATCATCGCATCAAGGTGCAGATGCACTGGCAGCGCGGCGCCCAAAGCCAGAGCCGGCTGGCCCATCCGCAAGGCGACAATGCCCCGGGCAACGAGGGTGCTTACGTTTGGGTGCGCGTCGCCGAAGCCGCCGCCGGCCCCAACTGGGGCAGCAGCTTCATTCCGCGCATCGGCCAGGAAGTCGTCCTCGATTACATCGAAGGCGACATTGACCGTCCGATCGTCACCGGAAGCCTGTACAACGGCAAGGGCATAGAAGATGCACAGGGCAACCAGGTCGCACAGGGCGCCGGCCCCGCCATTGGCAACGCGCCAGCCTGGTTTGCGGGCGCCAGCGGTGGCCATGCGCACAACGCTATCCTCTCCGGGTTCAAGACCCAGGAAATCGGCCACAGCCAAAGCGGATTCGGCGGCCACAATGCACTGATCTTCGACGACAGCAACGGCCAAGTCGGCGTACGCCTGCAAACCACACAAACCCGCGCACAACTGAACCTCGGCCACATCAAGCGCCAGCGCGACAACGAAAGAAAGCAAAGCCACGGTCACGGCGCCGAACTCACTACCGAAGCGTTCGGCGCCCTTCGCGCCGGACAAGGCCTGTTGCTCACCGCCGATACGCGCCCCGGCGCCAGCGGCGCGCAAATGGACGCGAAAGAAGCCCGTGACCAGCTAAAGCAGGCGCACGAACTGCAAACAAACCTGAGAGACACCGCACAAAAGCACAACGCTTTCGTCGGCAGCACGTTCGATAAAGAGCAGCACACCCGTCCGGAAACCCCACTCGCACAGACGATCGATTCGCTTTCACAAACCACCGACGGCATCGGCACGCCAGAACACGGCGGCGCCGGGAAAGTGCCCACCTTCGGCCGCCCCGATCTCGTCATCAGCGCACCTGCCGGTATCGCACTCATGACACCTCAGGACCTGCACGCCACAGCCAGTGACGTAAGCATCACAGGCGGCATCGACACCAGTGCCACCATCGGTCGCAACTTTGCAGTCGCGGTCAAGGAAGGCATCAGCCTGTTTACCTACGGCGACGCCAAGGCGGACAGGAAAGAAAAAGGAGATAAAGGCATCAAACTGCATGCCGCGCAAGGCAAAGTCGATGTACAGGCGCAGAGCGGGGAACTAAGATCGGCAGCGGACAAGGACGTGCATATCACCAGCACACACGCAAAAGTCGAAGCGACCGCAAGGGAGCATGTGCTGCTCACCGCCGGTGGCGCCTATGTGAAGATCAGCGGCGGCAATATCGAGATTCATGCGCCGGGGAAGGTGGAGTTCAAGGCGGCGATGAAGGAGTTGAGTGGGCCGGCGAGCGAGGCAAACCTACTTCCTTCATTACCGAAAAGCGAACCTCAATTGCGAATCGACCATGGTCTTCCACTCTTCAGCCAGCAGATTGATTTCTCACATCTTGCCGGAAACGATGCACTCGGCCTTACTACCGCCGGCAAAGCGTACTGGGCTTTCAAAAAAGATGGCACCTTTCTGACAAATGGAAAAACAAATGCAGACGGTGTCACGGACCGTATTTATGCGAATGAGGCAGGGCAAATCAAAGTCGCCATAGAAACCGGGAGCTGGCAGGTTGAAGAGCACTATGAGTACGATGATCTTAACGGTGAGGAGCCCTCGGCATGAGCAACTTCCACACTGTACAAAAAGGCGACAACCTTAGCAAAATCGCCAAACAATACGGAACAACCGTTACCGAGCTTCGAAAACTCAATGATCTACGGAACCCGAACAGACTCGATATCGGGCAGAAAATCGCCCTGCGCAAAGAAGCCGTGTGTGGGCTTGAAGCCCTTTTTCTGGATGCCGACCGCAATCCCATCAAGGGCCTCGAATATATTTTGGAATACTGCGGCAGGAGTATCAAAGGAATTACCAGCGAAGATGGAAAGGCGAAAAAAATC
>DATFAZ010000277.1:0-13995 GCA_035254105.1 Noviherbaspirillum sp.
ATTGGTGATAAAGCTCGCTTAGGCGGGCTTTTTTTATGCCGAAAATTCCGGGGTTATCCCTGAGGGAACAGGTAACAAGAAGCGTGAAATCGTTTTGGGGCCAATGCTACAAGATATAAATAAACGATATAACGGCTATCACGACAATAAAGCAGACGGTATCAAAGCCGGGCGCTATAGTTCACCTGTCTCCTCCAACTCTCCTAGAATTGGATTAACCCGCTACCGCAAGGTCAGCGGGTTTTTTTTGCCCGCTCGCAATAGAGATCGCGTCTCTCGCTGCCTGAACCTGCCGGTGCAAGCTGACTGTTTTCTTCGGAACCCGCATGGCGCCGCCTTCTGCATCCTTTCCGGCCAACATCAACGCAGCGCGCCTAGCTCACAATGTTGCCTTACGTCAATAAAAATTCCTGCCTGCGGTACACTATCCCTGCCACAACCTCTGGGAAAAAATTGAAACAAACCCCTATATCTAGTTGTTTTGGGTCGGATTTGTTGGTATTCTGAAGCCGCTTTTATGAGACTATGTCGGGCCGGAAATAGTTTTTCCAGAATAGATAACAGTACTTTCGGCCTCGATAAAATGACCGCCAGTCAGGCACCGCAGAACCAACTGACCCAGGCACTTGCCAAATAAGACAAGAAGAGGGAATGACCCCATGAATGCGATTCAGCTTTCGATATCGACCATTGTCCTGGCAACTGCCGCGGTAACCATTAGCTCGGCCTGACGATTGCCAGTCACATCGCCAGGCCCGAAGTTCGTATCACTCCAGTTTTCACTCTTCTTATAATTTTTCTAAGTCCGCCGGCGCGCGCCGGCTTCAAGGAGTCCCTCATGCATAAACTAGAAAGCGCAGCCATTGCGCTCGCCCAGCCCCAAGACATCTCCACCGAAGTGCTAATCGAGAAGTACGCAAAAGGTGATGAGACCACTGTCGAGCAGGTACATGCTCGGGTGGCGCGGGGGCTGGCGGAAGTCGAGCCGCAAAAGACGCGCAAGAAGCATACGGACGATTTCCTGTGGGCGTTGCAAAACGGATTCATCCCGGCTGGCCGCGTTTCCAGCGCCGCCGGCACCGGCCTGCAGACCACGCTGATTAACTGCTTCGTGCAGCCCGTCGGCGACTCCATCACCGAAGACCAGGCCGGCAAGCCCGGCATTTACACTGCGCTGGCGCAGGCCGCCGAAACCATGCGCCGCGGCGGTGGTGTCGGTTACAACTTCTCCGCCATCCGCCCGAAAGGTGCCAAGGTCAAAGGCACCGGCAGCAGCGCCTCCGGCCCGATCTCTTACATGAAGGTGTTCGACCGTTCCTGCGAAACCGTCGAATCCGCCGGCGCCCGCCGTGGCGCGCAGATGGCCGTGCTGAATGTCGATCATCCGGACATCATCGACTTCATCACCGTCAAGCAGGAAAAAGGGCAACTGAATAACTTCAACGTCTCGGTCGGCGTTACCGACGCTTTCATGCGCGCAGTGGATACGGACGGCGAGTTCGAGCTGGCGCACGCGACCGAACCCAACAACGACATCATGGGCAAGGGCGCTTACAAGCGCGAAGATGGCAAGTGGGTATACAAGAAGATCAAGGCGCGTGAAGTCTGGGACTTGATCATGAAGAGCACCTACAACGCCGCCGAGCCGGGCGTGCTGTTCATGGACCGCATCAACCAGGAAAACAATCTCGCTTACTGCGAAAAGATCGAAGCAACCAATCCCTGCGGCGAACAGCCGCTGCCGGACTACGGCTGCTGCTGCCTCGGCAGCCTGAACCTGAACGCGTATGTTGAAGCGCCGTTTACCGACGACGCGAAATTCGATTTCGACCTGCTTGCCAAGGTCACGAAGATTGCTGTGCGAATGCTCGATAACGTGCTGATCGCCACCAAGTGGCCGCTGCAGGAGCAAGCGCGCGAGGCCGATGCCAAGCGCCGCCTCGGCCTCGGCTATACCGGCCTCGGTGACACGCTGATCATGCTGGGCCTGCGCTACGACACCGAAGAAGGCCGCGCAATGGCCGCCGACATTTCGCGCGTGATGCGCGATGCAGCCTATGAAAGCTCGGTCGAACTGGCACAGGAGCGCGGCGCGTTCCCGCTGTTCGATGCCGACAAGTACCTGAGCGGCGGTTTCGCTTCGCGCCTGCCGGAAGAACTCAAGGCCAAGATCCGCAAGCACGGCATCCGCAACTCGCACCTGACTTCGATCGCGCCGACCGGCACCATCTCGCTGGCGTTCGCCGACAATGCATCCAACGGCATCGAGCCGGCATTCTCCTGGTTCTACAACCGTGCCAAGCGCATGCCTGACGGCACCAAGAAAGACTACACCGTCGAAGACCACGCCTACCGCGTCTATCGCGCGCTCGGCCACGACACCAGCAAGCTGCCGGAAGCCTTCGTTTCCGCGCTGGACATTTCCGCCACCGACCACATGCTGATGGTCGCGAGTGTCGCGCCCTACATCGACGCCGCCATCTCCAAGACCGTCAACGTGCCGGAAGACTATCCGTACGAGGAATTCAAAGGCCTCTATATGGAAGCCTGGCACAAGGGCTTGAAAGGCATCACCACCTACCGCCCGAATGGCGTGCTGGGCGCAGTGCTGTCGGTTACGCCGGCCAACGCCGCACCGGAGCCAATCAAGCTGCCCGAGCAGGACAAGCGCCTGGTGCTGAAGGAACTGGCGACCACGCCGGTCCTCGCCTCGCTGCGCTGGCCGTCGCGCCCGGGCCTGCCAGCCGGCTCCAACGCCTGGATCAGTGAAATCATCGAGACCCCGCAAGGCGAATTCGCGGTTGCCGTATCCGACAAAGGCGGCGTGCCGTTCGAAGTCTGGGTACTCGGCGGCCAGCCGCCGCGCGGTCTCGACGCGCTCGCCAAGACCCTGTCGGCCGACATGCGTGCCAACGACCGCGGCTGGATGCGCCGCCGTCTGGCCCTGTTGGGCAACGCCTACGGCGACCCGTTCGAAATGCCGATGCCGCCCCACGGCCAGATGGTGCAGGTGCCCAGCGCCACCGCCGCTTTCGCCAAGCTGGTCGAGTTCCGCTACAACCAGCTCGGCGCGCTCGACAAGCAGGAAAATGACCCGACCCCGGTGCTCGACGCACTGTTCGCGCCGCATGAGCCGAAGACCGGCACCGACGGCACGCTCGCCTGGGTCGCCGACGTGCGCAACCCGGCCACCGAGGACGACTTCGTGCTGATGCTCAAAGAGCTGCAGATGCCCGACGGCACTCGCCGCCCGTACAGCATGTGGCTCACCGGCGGCCATCCGCACACCCTCGACGGCCTGTGCAAGCTGCTCTCGCACGACATGCGCGTGGTCGATCCGGCATGGATCGGCATGAAGCTGCGCAAGCTGCTCAACTACGCCGAGCCGCGCGGCGACTTCCTCGCCCGCGTCCCCGGCAGCGAAAAGCAGGCCAGTTACCCGTCCACCGTTGCGTACATCGCGCAACTGGTGATCCACCGCTACGCGATGCTCGGCATCCTCACCGAAGAAGGCAACCCGGTGAAGTCGATGGGTGTGGTCACCGCCGAGCCGACGCATCCGGCGAAAGCTGCGCCGACCATGCACGGCAAGGTGTGCAAGGAGTGCGGGAATGCGGCGGTGATCAAGAAGGATGGGTGTGAGTTCTGTACGTCTTGTGGGGCGATTGGGGCCTGCGGTTAATGGCCTCTGATGTTCTATCGAATAGATGGAACTGATTGATGCATCACGGAAAAGGGCTCCATTCGGAGCCCTTTTTCTATGCCCTCATGTCATGTGACCCACAGGAGACAAGATGCCAGGTTGTTGTGATACCGATGAAGGGAAGCGCGCTCCGTTTCGCTCGGTCACCAAGCGTTTCAGAACAAAATCAAAATTAATGACTTGGCTTAGGTCTTTTTCCATTTCTACTCTCGACTGAGTTTTTATTGTGCTGGAGCAACGTAGTTACTAATTGTAAAATTACCAAAGGGAAAATTAGTTTCAATAGGCAATTTACGGCCGGGTCGGTTTTTTCACTGCTTTATCGTCGGCGACACATACCCGTATAAAGCTTTACGTTTCCACAATAAGAAACATATCGAGGATAAGTATGGAAAAAGGGGCAGAAATTGTAGTGCGATACGACGGTTCAACAGCGGATTCCGGAAGGTTGAATCTGTACGAAGCGTCAGAATCTCTTGAGGGCACTACCCGATTGGTAAATGTGATAGTGCATGCATTTGTAAATAATAACGAGGTGCGAGAGCGGCTAAGTGGTCCTGTAGGAGCAGATACCTACCTAACTGGAGCAAAGAAAGGCTGTTTTGAGGAAAGCGTAGAAATCGTCTTTGGGGACGCCGCTATAAAAAGAATTAAACCAACTGTAATCGTTCCCAACTTTTGGGATTATTTTGCATGCTGCGTATCGGTGGCCGTCGGGCGCGAATATCAGCCGCACACTGCGATGGTTCGCAAAATTCTCAATCAAAAGAAGGAAGCACTGTTTGAAGAAATTGCAGAAGAAATCGAAGGGCCTCTTCAAAAGTTACATCGACCAATCAAGACTAAAGGAGCGAAGACCATCACGTTTGCTCGCCCTAAAGCTGGTGATGTTTTCACGCTAGATAAGGAAACGCTTGAATACGTAAGTGTGTTAGAGCAAGCCGATAAGTTAGAAAACTGGACAGGAAATGTGACTAAGTACAATTCCCTTTCTGGCTTCGGACGAATGTATGTTGACGAACTAGGACACACACTTCCATTCAGAATCTGGAGGTTTAAAGAGAACGAGCGAGCACACAAGGCGGCGGCGGCATCGCTAAATGAAAGAGTCAATGAGGAAGGAGGAAAGCGAAAGATCGCCGGATTCCCGGTATACAACTCGCTAGGCAGAATCAAGCGGATTGTCGTCCAAGAAATCAATCAATTCTTCTGATCCATGGCAGACCAGCTTTATTGTGCAGATATCCATGCCCCCTTCGTAGAACAATGTTTGACTATGGCGGAATGGTCTACGTTTTGGACGGCATTCGGTGTAATAGTGACAATCATCGTCACCTTTGGAGGGGGAGCAAAGCTCTTCTGGGAATTAGGACAGCTACGCAAGCAACGACAAGAGCAGTTAGATCAGACAGAAGAGGAGGCATCGCTTCGACGGACAGAGTTCTTTTTATCTCAACACCGACGACTATTCGATGATAAAGATTTATACGAAGTGCTTTGTTATTTAGATGGGGATGACCCTTGGCTCTTGAATTTGGAGATGTGGGACAAAAAACGTAAATTTCTGACCTTTATTGAGGAAATTGCGTTTCTTGTCAATTCCAAGAAAATTAAGCCCGATGTCGCGTATTACATGTTTGGGCACTACGCTAGGCGCGCTCGCTACGGAGAAAACTTCAATAAAGGGATTGATACGGCAGCGTCACATTGGTGGGTGTTTCGGAAATTCGTCGCGGATTCCGAAGCTTACGAAAGAACAAATCCTGAGCATGCTCAAACGCCGCTAAAGCTGTAATGCCGGTAAGCCGCTCATCTCGAAGTGGGCGAACCTGTATATGGCACCAGAATATGGGTGGTTAGGGGGTGTTTTTCTATGTCGAGTCTGACTCTGAAGTCTCCTTCGACGAACGGAAGGAATCATAAGATGGATAGCAGGGAAAACGAATCATCCAACAGCGAACCTTGGAAAAGCGGTTTGTATTACGCTTGTTTGCGCTTTCTTCGGAATGTACTTTGGGGTCAGGGAGCAGCATCAACCGATTTGGTTGAAACGGTAGCCCGACAGCTGGCGAAGGAAGCGGAGTTCCATGCTCAATGGGCGCAGGAGCAGAGGGGAGACTGGAAAATTGTCGAACGAGCGATTGACTATCTCAGCAACGTCCATGATGGTCCATGGCGGGGAGTTGAGTGGTTCAAGCAGTCCCTCGACTTAGTCATTGAACTGGCTGTGCCGAATACCGGTCTGGACGCGCTAGCGGCATCCTTTCTTCTTGATGTTCAAATGGGAATAGGCCAGTCGTACCAATCGAGTCCAGTTGAAAGGAGTTCCCTTCGACTGACAGATGAGGCGGCTAAAGAAGTGAAAACGCTCGTACAAGCTGGCTGCCAATACGGCTTGGTGTCGGATCTTCTTGACTTGGGAGAGCGAATTTTCCATGGCGAGCCTTTATCGGAAGACGATCAAAGCTTATTACATGTTGCAGCGATAGCTGCATCGCTTACCAGGATTGAGCGCGGTGATTGACCAGAATAAATATATAAATATGGCGTCGGACTCGACATAATCGATGATGCAAAGTAGTCACGTTTGTCTTGAATAATTCAAATGCCGCCCCAAGAAGATATGACGGGTCAGACTCAACATACTTGGCATCACATCAAAATACCGCTAACGTCCCCATCGCTCGTTCCAACTTCTCCACAAGTACCGATGCATCCCCATGCGTCATCACAAGTTCATACGCCGGTCGCGGCATCGCAACATAAAGCAGCCGCGCCTCATCCCGCCACTCATCATTCTTCGCCGGTTCCCCGATTCTCGGAATACACAAATGGAAACCCAGGTCTTTCAATGTCTACATATCCCATAAACATGGCATTTTCGAGACGCTTCCATTAGCGGTTTAATCCAGCATTCGGAAATCACATAGAGAAATGGAAATCCTTGATGGCACGCCGAAGGAAAGATGCGGGGTTGGTAGACGTATTTATGTCACTGCCATGGTGGGCAAGTGCTATTGCGGCCTGCATTAGTTTTGCTGCACTCCGGTGGGTGATTCCTGGCTCTCTAGCGGAGAATCGTTTGCTGCAGGGCGTCGCACTCGGCCTGCATTCCATTGCTTGGCTTCCGTTCGCGCTGTTCGCGATTATTGCAGTCGTGGTATTCGTTCGCGACCGGTACGCAAACCCAAGTCGGCAGCCGAATGAGTCTACAAAAAGGCGCAAGATTGCACCGGTTTCGGTATCGGATCAGCTATCAAGCAAACCAGAGAGCGTGCGCATGGACGCCACTGTCTCCAAATCCATACTGCCCTCGCCAGAACAAGGTTTTAACGCTTGGAGTCTTGATGCATTGCGTGCCTTGGAGTGGAAGCGCTTTGAGCTGCTTTGCGCCAGATACTACGAGGCCGTCGGCTTCAAGACACAGACCATTCGTTGCGGTGCTGACGGTGGCATTGATGTAAAACTATTCAAGACTGATCCATCGCATCCAATCGCAGTCGTTCAATGCAAGGCATGGAATACGAGTGCAGTGGGTGTCAAGGAGATTCGCGAGTTGCTTGGTGTGATGGCGCACGAAAAAGTGGGGCGGGGGATCTTTATCACCACAGGAACATACACTAGAGATGCATTGGCGTTTGGCGCGAACAATCCAATTCAGTTATTGGATGGTACGGCCTTTCTTGAGAAGATACGTGCGCTGCCCGAAGAAAGCACACGGTCTTTGCTACGGTTTGCGTTTGAAGGCGACTTCCGCACACCAACCTGCCCATCATGCGGAATTAAAATGGTGGAGCGTGAAGGAAAACGGGGTGCATTTTGGGGATGCATGCATTACCCGAAGTGTAAAAGCGTGTTTTCATTCAAGCAGGCTTAGTGCGTTCAATTCGCTAGCAAATGTAAGGTCTGCTCTGCGGGTATATGTTACGTACATATATATGGGGGCAGACTCGAAATAAGGCGTTGACCTTATATATCTACGTCATAGATTGATTGGCTGCTGATTTGGCTCGCGATCCTGCGCATGCCTATTCATCAGTAACGCGTTCATCCATCTCCGCCACTTCGCTTCGCAGCCAGTCCCTAAAGGCGATCACCGTCGGATTCTTTAGCTTCACCTTGGGCGTGACGAAGTGGTAGGCGCGCTGCGCCGGCAGCACGACCTTGAACGGCATGACCAGTCTTCCGCTGCGCAGATCGTCATATGCCAGCATCAGATGCGTGAGCAGCAGGCCGGCGCCTTCCGCGGCGGCGTCGAGGGCGTGGTCGGCGCTGGTGAATCGCAGCCCTCGTGCGACATCGCCGCCGTTCAGGCCCGCCTCTTGCAGCCAGTCGGCCCAGGTCGGCACGCCGCGCTTACCGGCAAGGGAATCGTCCTGGATGAGCGGCACACGCGCGAGCGCGCCTTCCGCATCAAGCGGGCCGAACTTGGCGATCAGTTTCGGGCTGCATACGGGCGCGACGCCTACCTTCGTCAATTCGTCGTAGCTTAAGGCGGGGTCTTCCTCGCGCGGTAGCGGCAGGTTGCGTATGGCGATGTCCACGCCTTCGGCGAGAAAATTGGCGGGTGCCGGAGAGGACGAGACCCGCACGTCGATTTCCGGATGCGCGTCGGTAAAGCGGTACAGCCGGGATATGAGCCACTTGGACGTCAGGCCCGGCGACGTGCTAATGACCAGCACTCTCTTATCTGGAGTTGCGCGCAGGCAGGCGACTGCGTCGCGTATCAAGCCGAAGCCCGCCTGCAGGCCGGGATAAAGCATTCTTCCCTGGGCCGTGAGCGCGATGGCCCGCGTCTTTCGTTCAAACAGGGACATGCCGAGGAACTCTTCCAGTCCTCGGATCTGATGGCTCAATGCGCCGGGCGTGACATTCAGTTCCTCGGCAGCGCGGGTGAAGCTGAGATGCCGGGCGGCCGCTTCAAATGCTCGTAGTGCGCTCAACGGCGGCATGGACGCATGCATGAGATTTTCTCAATAAAGTTATTAGAAATGCTCCTTTGTGCGGCTTCCATGCTAGGCCTATTCTTTGGTCATCACAACCAGATATTGAGGAATCCTCAAATGAACCCGCGCCATTCCCTTTCTCCGCAGGTGCCTGATCCAGTAATGCCGGCCATGGCTGGACAACGTTCGACCGCCGCGTTCCCGCATGCAATGGGGGCGGCGCTCCGTCGTGCCGTAAAAGGCCTGCTGGCGCTTGTGCCGCCTGTGGTTCATGCGCGTACTGCGCGGCCGCTTGCAGCTGAAGACAGCAAAAGTGCGCAATGTTCCGGCCAATGGATAGAACCCAGGCAGCCGCTCGTACTGCCGATGAGCAGCCGGTTGGTCATTGCCTGCGATGCTGGGACCGTCTGGATTACCCAGGGAGACAATGACGATTACGTGTTGAAGGCCAGGGAGGAAGCGGTGTTTCAGCCCGCCGGCAAAGTGGTTGTTACGGCGATAAAAGGCTCAGCCCTCGTTCGCCATGGTCAGCCGACGTTGCGAGTGCCGGATAAGCGTGCGTTCTGAGCACCCTCCATCGAGGATTTCATCCGTCGCATCGATGGCAACGGATCTATAGGATCAGACAGGACCTGGTATGACGGCGTCATATCAGGTCCCATCATGTAAACAAAAATCAGAACTTCACCAGTTCAACCCTGCGATTCTTCGCCTTGCCCGCTTCGGAACGGTTATCGGCGACAGGCGCGGTGTTTCCTTTGCCTGTTGATTTGAGGCGTTTCGCATCGATGCCTTTTCCGACCAGATATTTCATGACGCTCTCGGCACGCCGTTGCGACAGGTCCAGATTCATCTTCTTGTCGCCGACATTGTCGGTATGCCCTTCTACGGAGAGCTTTAATCCTTTGTCCGCATTCATCATTGCCACGATTTCTGATAGCAGCGGCTCGGACTCCGGCTTGATCGTGGCTTTCGCCGTATCGAACAGAATACCGTTCAGGGCGACATAGCCGTTGGCCTTAATCGCCTGCGCCATTTCACTTGCGGAGAACTCCAGCTTTTGTGCCATTGCGCCGGTCTCGATGATGGCGAGCCGGTAGTGCGCGCCGTCGTTGGTGGCGTTCAGCTGTACCCAGCGCTCGCTGTCGCCAGCCAAGGGCATGCGGAATACCGCGGTCTCCGGATGGCGCTTGACTATGGCACCGCCGAGTTTCTTGAATGCGTTCTCGTAGTTGCGGATCAGCTCGGTCGTGCTGGGCTGCTTCTGGTTCTCCTTCAGCCAATAGTCGAGGAACCAGAATTTGCCTTCCTTCAGCGTGCCATCTTCGCCTTCCTCGCTCTTGGTGGAGAACCGGAACTCATTGAAGTCATTCGTCTTGCTTTCTTCAAGGTAGAAGCCGGGGAACCGGGTGATCGCGGGATGTTCCTGCGTGTTTTCTCCGTCGGCGGAATCTTTAGCGGCGAAGCTTGTTGTTGCGGACAGGGCCAATGCTAAGCCGAGTAAGAGTTTCGAAAGCGTATTCAAATGATGCTCCTTGTTAGGATTTAGTTCGCATAAAAACTATGCGGACGCTGTTGGCACGGCGAGATGCGATTGCCGACGATTTGCGGTGCGAACAGAACCGTGCCGAGAAGGCTGCGGCCACCGACACGCCGGCACTGGTGCGGGAAAGCGTGTCGCCTACTTCTTGCTCTTCGGGGCATCCGTCTTTGTCGATCCGACAATCAACGGATCCGGCATGCTGACGGCTGACGCATCCTTGTTGGTGTAATCGAGCTTGTGCAGCACGCAGCGCATCGTGTTCACGCGCGCGCGCTTCTTGCAGTTGGACTTGATGATGGTCCACGGCGCATCGGCGGTGTCGGTGTTGAAGAACATCGCCTCTTTCGCCTTGGTGTATTGGTCCCATTTATCGAGCGAGGCCATGTCGATCGGACTCAGCTTCCATTGCTTCAGTGGATCGGTCATGCGCTGCTCGAAGCGCAGCCGCTGTTCCTTCTGTGTCACCGAGAACCAGAACTTGAACAAATGAATGCCGGAGCGCACCAGCATGCGCTCGAATTCCGGCGTCTGCCGCATGAATTCCAGATATTCGTTGTCGGTACAGAAGCCCATCACCCGTTCGACACCGGCGCGGTTGTACCAGGAACGGTCGAACAGGACGATTTCGCCGGCGGTCGGCAGATGCTGGTTATAGCGCTGGAAATACCATTGCCCGCGTTCGGCCTCGGACGGTTTTTCCAGCGCGACCACGCGCGCGCCGCGTGGATTCAGATGCTCCATGAAACGCTTGATCGTGCCGCCCTTGCCGGCAGCATCGCGGCCTTCGAACAGGATCATCACGCGCTGGCCGGTTTCCTTGACCCAGGCCTGCAGTTTCAGGAGCTCCACCTGCAACAGGCGCTTCTGCGCCTCGTATGCGCGGGTCGAGAGCCGGTATTTGTAGGGATAGCTGGCGTTTTCCCAGTCGTCATTCAATTCGGAATCGGCGTGCTTGCGTACAGGCGTCTTGGCCGGTTTTGCAACCGCGGCGGCTTCGCGTTTCAGCGTGCGGATTTCGCCCAGATCGGACGGACGCGCCTGTACGGGATCGGTCGGCGTTGGCACCTCGCGTACCAGTCTCATTACCGGCGTGGCACGGCGAGGCGGGCGCTTGCGCTGGGTAATGGTGCTGTCTTTATCCGGCGGATTGTTCTTGAGCGTCCTTGCCATTGCCTCTCCCGATTGTTGTTAACTAGAAACGTGATAAAAAGAAACATTATTAGCTTTTATTGCGCAATGTGGCAAGACCCTACAAATTTTGTGGATTATGCCTTCATCCGTATTGATGGGTTCAGACTCGACATAAGCGATGGTGCAAAGCAGTCGCGTTTGTCTTAAATAATTCGAATCCTGCCCCGAGGACCTGCATATGCAGAAGGAACTGATTTTGTCTTTTGCGCTGGCCGTAGTGGTAGTAGCTGGAGCGCTCTGGTTGTTAGACGGACCGCTTTCGCAAAGGATGAAAGGCTACTCGCACGAAACTGAGTCTTCATCATCGAGGCAGCAACCGAAACCGGCGTTTGAAGAGGCGCGCGATAAAGTGCCGCATCAACCGGAAATCATCACGCAGGAAAGTGCCACGCCGGGCAAGATCAATAAATGTGTTTTGAACGGCAAAACGATCTACTCCAATGCGCAGTGTCCGACGGGTGCGGAAGTAAAGAGCGTCGAGCTGCACGATTCCGCAGGCATCGTCAGTCCACCCAAAGAAGTCCTCAGCGAACTGACTGCAAAACGGAAAGCAGCAGAACTTGCCGCTGAACGAGAACTTGCAGCGCAGCAGCGAGTTGTGCGCGCATCATCATCGAACAGGGACGAATGCCAGTGGCTCGAAAAACGAATCGAGTATCTGGATTCGCTGGCCCGGCAACCACAATCCGGCCATATGCAGGATTGGATAAAGGAGCAGAAAGCGGCGGCGCGAAGCAGGCAGTTCGCGATTCATTGTTGATCTGAGCCCTTGCGAGCGCATAGTGCGTTTCGCGTATCCGCACAATCAGGCAGGGTCAGGGGAGCCACTGTTTCTTGGCACAGATCCCTTCACCCGGAAACGTCGTCTGCCGCTTTAGAAAGCGGCCCAAGCTCCCGGCCAGCAATGCGTGGGGCAAACAAGGAATTGAAGAGTTTTGGTGACCACTTATGTGTGGCGTAACCCTTCAAATAAAAAAGCCCGCTGACGTGATATCAGCGGGCTTTTTTCTGTCATTTTGACCAGTGCGGCAAATGACGGTCGGCTACCCCTGCCGCAGAACGGCTGGGTAGCCAGAACTACATTACTGTTCGGCAAAGGCGCGTTCGATCACAAAATCGCCTGGTGTCGAGGTGTTGCCTTCCTTGAAACTGCGCTCTTCCAGCATGCGCTTGAGGTCGCGCAGCATGGCCGGGCTGCCGCAGATCATCACGCGGTCTTCCTTCGGGTCCAGCGGTGGGTTGCCGAGGTCGGTAAACAGCTTGCCGTTGCCGATGAGGTCAGTGATGCGGCCCATGTTTTTGTAGGACTCGCGCGTGACGGTCGGGTAGTAACGCAGCTTGCTGGTGACCAGTTCGCCGAGGAATTCGTGGTTGGGCAGGTGCTCCATCAGCACGTCGTGGTATGCCAGCTCGTCTACCTGACGCACGCCATGCACCAGGATGACCTGCTCGAATTTTTCGTAAGTCTCCGGGTCGCGGATGATGCTCATGAACGGAGCCAGGCCGGTGCCGGTGGACAGCAGGTAGAGGCGGCGGCCGGGCAGCAGGTAATCGATCAGCAGCGTGCCTGTCGGCTTGCGTCCGACAATGATGCTGTCGCCGACCTTGATATGCTGCAGGCGCGAGGTCAGCGGACCTTCCTGTACCTTGATGCTGAGGAATTCCAGATGGTCCTCATAGTTGGCGCTGACGATACTGTAGGCGCGCAGGATGGGCTTGCCCTCGACGCGCAGGCCGATCATTGTGAAATGGCCGTTGGAAAAGCGCAGCGTCGGGTCGCGCGTAGTGGTGAAAGTGAAAAGACGATCCGTCCAGTGATGGACACTCAGGACGCGTTCTTCGTGCATGGCACTCATTGTTTCCGTTCCTCAAAGACCAGCAAAAGGGGGCATTTTACCGCTCCGGCGCGCGGGTAGCCATCATTGAGCAGGGTATTTGTAAGGGATTGAGGCAATTTTGTCGAAAATTCCGCCTTCGGATGCACGGCGGATCAGGCAGCCGGGCCCGCCATATCTCTGCATATTTCCCTATCAGGCCATCCTGCAAGCAGGCCTTGTCAGCGCAATTATGGGAAAAGGCAGGCAGCGGGATCTTCATGGCTTCATTCTGGAACCGGATGGAGAATCGCGCCTGCCATGACGCCCGGGAGTGGGGCGACCGGCAGGCGCTGTTGCCCGACAAGTGCAATTTACTTTGCCGAAGCAAGGTCGCCGGCACGGTGATCGATGGTTCTTTCCTGCCGGCCTGTCTTGATGATGCCGCCCGTTTGTGGATCGACATACAGCTGCACGCGCGCGCCGTTTTTATCCGACGCGTTGACCTCGAACGCAGTGCGCTCGCGTTCGATCTTGTCGATGTTGCCGTAACCGGCGGCCATCATCAGGACTTCAACCTGGGCCATCGAGAGGTCGCTCTGTGCATAGGATATGGCTGGCGTTCCGCTCTGGGAGAAGGCAGGCGACAGGAGTGCGGAGCCGCCAATGAGGCCGGCGCTGATGGCAAGAATGGAAAAAAGACGTGAGGTACGCATGGCATGACCCTTTCAATTTCAATGTGGCCGGAATTCGACCATGGAGTCATTGTGTGCCTGCGTTGTTGAACCTAAGCTGAAG
>DATFAZ010000278.1:0-13845 GCA_035254105.1 Noviherbaspirillum sp.
TTCCACCTTCGCCACGGCGCAGATATCGCCCGGGACGCCTTGTGGCACCTCGATCTGTTCCTTGCCCTGCAACATGTACAAGTGGGCGACCTTGAAAGGCTTTCTGCCGTCGCCAATATACAAAAGGCTGTCGCGCCGCACTGTGCCCTGATGAATGCGAAAGACGCCGAGTTTGCCGACATACGGATCGACCGTCACCTTGAAGACATGCGCAAGCACATGTCGCGCCGGGTCGGCAACCGCATGGATTTCCTTCTGTTTTCCCTTGGTGCTCTCCTCGTCGTAGTAGAACAGCGGCGGATTGCCTTCGGTCGGGTTGGGCATCAGCTTGACAAAGACATCAAGCAGCTCCTTCACACCTGTGCCATTACGCGCCGATACGAAGCAGACCGGCACCAAATGCCCCTCGCGCAAAGCCTGCTCGAACGGCGCATGCAACTGGCTTGGTTCGATTTCGCCCTGTTCGAGATACAGCGTCATCAGGTCGGCATCGACTTCCACCACCTGATCGACCAGCGCGCGGTGCGCTGCTGCAACCGATGAAAAATCAGATTCGCCGGCGGGGTTGAAAAAGCAATCGACCACTTTCGTACCGCCTGCCGCAGGCAGGTTAATCGGCAGGCATTCCTTCCCGAATTCTTCCTGGATGCGCGTAATCAGGCCGGGCAGATCGACATTGTCGGCATCGATCTTGTTGACGATAATCATGCGGCACATGTTGCGCTGGCGCGCCAGTTCCATCATGCGCGTGGTGATCATTTCGATCCCTGTTTGCGCGTTGATCACGATGGCGGCAGTTTCCGCCGCCGGCAGCGCACTGATCGCCTGGCCCAGGAAATCCGGATAACCGGGCGTATCGATTAGATGAATGCGGGTGTCACGATGATGCAGGTGGGTGATGGCAGAATACAGCGAGTGCTGGTACTTGCGTTCCAGCGGATCATAATCGCAAACGCTGGTGCCGCGTTCCAGGCTGCCCGGTGCGGCGATCATGCCGGCAGCATGCAACAGCGCTTCGGCCAGGCTGGTCTTGCCGCTGGCGGTATGCCCAAGCAGGGCAATGGTGCGAATGGCTTCGGTGCTATATGGCATTGCCGCCCCCTTCCAAAGGAGAATGGACACCCGATTAGAAGTTCATTATTGTGATTGGTTGCCGTTCCGGCAAACTGGCTTGCGAGAATAGTGATAATGCGCAAATCCAGACATAATCCAGATATACAAGGGAGCGTTATTGCATGGTGGCGGAAGCAACATTTTTTCCGGATGCGGAAACCAAAAGTACCGCACGCATCCCTGGCAACAAGGGAATCTGGGTGGGTATCACCTGTGAACTGGTCGAGTTTGCATTGATGTTTACCGTCTATTTCGTCGCACGATTCCATTATCCGGATGCCTTCAAGGCAGGGCCGGAAAAAATCTGGACCACTGCCGGTGCCATCAATACCGTGTTGATGGTGACAAGCAGTTTCTTTATTGCCTGCTCCGTTGTCGCAATGCGTACCGGACGGTCATCCCGTTCCAGGCAATGGCTGATCGCCGCCATCGTCACGGCGCTCGGCTATCCAGTGATGAAAATGTATGAAGTCGGCTGGAATCTTGCGCACGGAATTGATGGCAGCGCGGGGATCTTCTACACCGTTTATTACTACCTGACTTTCAATCACCTGGTGCATGCATGCTGGGGCATTCTTGGCATGTGCTGGGTACTGGCGCGCATGTCGTTTGGCGCCTATTCGGCCGAGCAGCATGATGGACTGGAAGCGCTGGCCAGTTACTGGCACGCGACAGATATCGTCTGGCTGATGATTTTCCCGCTTTTTTATGTACTGGCCTGAATCATGAATAAAACAAGTCCGCTGATTCCACCATTGCTGGGCTGGCTGGGATTGTTGCTGCTTACAGTCATCAGTCTGGCACTGGGCGCGCGCTTCGGCACAGCTTCCTGGTTGCCGCTGATCGTCGCCGCCATCATCTGGCTCAAGGCAAATATCGTGGCACGCTATTTCATCGAGTCGCATCTGGCGCATCCGTTCATTGCCTGGGTGCTGCGTGCCTTTATCGCATTTACCTCGATCGGCTTGGTAGTTACATCCTGGTTAGCCGTCAGATAAGAGGCGAGGATAAGAGAAGAATAAGCATGTCGCGATTCATCGCATTATCGAGCGCTGCCTGCGACCCAGCCACTGGCGCAGCTTCCCGATACCGAGCGATAAAAGTGCAGTGGCGGTCACAAGCAACACCGCCATGCCGGTCAGCATAAGCATCAATGTCAAAGCCAGACTTGCGATAATGGCCGCACCAAAGAGTTTCCACCCCCAGTGCCGGCCAAGCAGCGCTCTTAAAACCTCGCGCAGCGTCGGTCGTGTACCCGGTAAGGGTGCATCAACGAGTTCCCATTCCGCTTTTTCAGTCATTTCGATTCCTGTGATGAGGTGACTTGTGGTCGCCAATATGCGGCTATCAAGGTATCTGTGCCACACAGATGACGCCTCCAGCCGGGCAATTTCCGTAAAAGCGCATCATACTGCGCCGCTGTTTCTGAAAAAAGCGTAGTTTGGGGAAGGGTTTATTCGGGAAAACAGAATAATAGAGGCGGCACTCGGCATTAGGATCGGCACAGGAGTGACCTTGCCCATACAATGGGAATGTTGCCTGTGAAACATTTCACCTTGATAATGCGGCCACTTGACTGTCATTCCTATCATGACTGCCCCGCTTCCCCATTCAATTGAAGACCGCCTCTACGTTTTACGCACGCGCTGGGGAAGCTATGTCTCCGAAGGACGATTCGAGCAGTTCATTGAATTCGCGGTAGCGGTCAACAGCCTGGCCGAGTATTTCAATCGCTTGCGTTTGCCGGGGCTGGTGCGCTTGTGCGAGGGACTCGAAGTCGCTGCACTGGCAAAACTGGGAGACGTGTCGACGCATCCGTTGGCGTCCCAGGATATTGGCTCGCTGCAGCGGCAGATCGATGCGCTGCTTGGATCGGTGCAGACCTTGCGTCTTTCTTCGGTTGAACGGCGCGCTGAAGAGCTGGCACCGGTGATCGCCGATATCGACTGGATCAAGCCGCGTGCAGTATGGATGATCGCTGCGCCGGAAAGGCGCGACATGGCCGATGCCTTATCCCGCCAGCTCGAGTTCTTTGGCTTTCGGGTTTTCAGCTTGCCCGGCGGTTGTGAAAATCTGCCCGAGGACATGCCGCTTGCGGTCCTTTTCATCCCTGCGCAGGAACAGGTCCAGCCTGAGGAGCTTGCCTGCATCACTGCAATACGCGCCGCTTGTCCTGCAAGCCAGCTGCTTTATCTGGGCGTACGCTCGGCCATCGAGCCGATTGTCGCGCTCATGCGCGCAGGCATCGACATCACCATCCCGGCGGAAGACCAGCCGGCTATGGTGCTTAATCGCGTTCTCGATCTGGTGCAAACCAATGAGCAGGAACAATATCGGGTTCTGGTGGTTGAGGATTCGCGTGTTGCAGTCGCGCTGATCCAGCGCACACTGGCGCAACATGGCATTGATACGCAGGCAATCAACGATCCTGGCAAGCTGCTCGATGCGCTCGAGTCCTATCGCCCGGACCTGATCCTGATGGACATGTACATGCCGCGCTTCAATGGCGTCGAGGCAACGCGTGTGCTGCGGCAGATGGCAGCGTACAGTTCGCTCCCCATCGTGTACTTGTCGGGTGAATCCGATGTTGCGATGCAGGTCGAAGCGTTGCGGCTGGGCGGCGATCAGTTCCTGATCAAACCTTTCAATCCGGTTCTTCTGGCTGCCGTGGTCAAAACCCGGATTGAACGTTTCCGCGAAACGCGCCGCTCCAGCCGTCTGGATGGATTGACAGGACTGTTGAATCACACCACTGCGAAGTCGCAATTGAATACGATGGTCGGCAAGACTGCCGCGCAAGGAATGCTGACTGTGGCGATGATCGATATTGATCATTTCAAGTCGATCAACGATACCTACGGGCATCCCGTCGGCGATCAGGTGATACGCGGACTGGCCTGGCTGCTCAAGGGGCGCCTGCGCTCGGTTGATCTGATCGGACGTTACGGTGGCGAGGAATTCCTGTTGGGTTTGCCTGATGTCAGTCCCGCACAGGCCGGTTCCGTGATTGATCGCATACGCATCGATTTTGCAGCCTTGCCGCACGCTCATCCCGAAGGCGCGCTTTACGCCACCTTCAGTGCCGGTATTGCTTCCTATCCGCTCGCCGATACCGCTGCCGCTCTCACCGAAGCAGCAGACGGCGCGCTGTTGCAGGCCAAGCGACTGGGTCGTAATCGCCTGGAAAAAGCAACTTAGAGCATTTTTCGCCTGACTTACATGGCTTGCCGTACCTCATGGACGGCTGCGCCTCTCGATCCGATCCTGGCTCCTGTGCGGTCAAGCTAAAAAAGCTCTGGCAGGCTGGTGCGCGAGGGCTGCCACATCCGCAAGTGCCGGATATCTCTTCGCTCTTTCCTTACCCCATGCAGCATCATGCTTGCGTTAGGGTGTTCATGTCAGGTGCACCGCATAAGGTGATCATCAAATGCCTGCATTGGTTCAGCGGTCAGCACTTCAGTTGCTTATATCCATTTGTGCAAATGCATAGCGATCAACGCGTTGATCGTCTTTATGCGGGGCACAACAAGTTTATAAAGAAATCTTTTCCTGCTTACTGTAGTATCCCGCCGACCAGTTTTCCTTCCCTCATTTTTCAACGCATCATTTCGCTTTAAAAACTTGATACGTATCAATGAGTTTGCAAAATCGCTTCCGCTACACTGCATCGTCACTTTCTCGTTTGCAATCTAAGGCGCAGGGGGACACCTCTGTATTTAAAATACGTACGCTCAAGGAGAACCATGGATACCAATGGGGCAGAGGCTGGAGCGAGCGTGGTAAGGGTCTTTGCAGGAGGGCGCGAGAAGGTTTTTGCGCCCATCCGGGCTTGTCACAAACCGCGTACGCGCGACGGTCCATGCTTGTTTTCAGTTGTCTTGATCGATTCCGGCAGATTCGACCAATGACTATCGCTTTTCCTGCAATTTCACGGCATTCGCGGCAACGCAACATTCCCAATTTCTGCTTTGCAAAAACATGTATTTGTAATGTATGATTTAGTCCGATGGCAGATAATTCGCATTGCACTGCTGCCACACAAGCAATCCTTGGGACGCGTTACTTGCGGATCACGACGAAAGGAATTTACCTAACATGAGCTCAGCTTTTACAAAATCAACAGCGCGCAACATCTTTTATGGTGGCTCGGTGTTCTTCTTTTTACTATTTCTTGCGATGACGTTTGACACGATGCAGACGCTTCCCAAGCGTGATAACCGTGCAAACCTGAGCGAATCAGTGGCGCGTGGCAAGCACATTTGGGAAACGCGTAATTGCATCGGCTGCCACACGCTGATGGGCGAGGGTGCTTATTTCGCACCTGAACTGATGAACGTGTACACCCGCCGTGGCCCTGACTTCATCAAGGCCTGGATGAAGGCACAGCCGACCGGTGCGCCGGGACGCCGTCAGATGCCGCAATTCCATCTGACAGATGCACAGCTGGATGACATCGTGAACTTCCTGAAGTACACGTCCGAAGTCAACACCAGCAAGTGGCCGCCAAATATCGAAGGCTAATCACGGCATACCGATAAACGCAATAAGCGGAGAAAACAATGCAATATAAATCACAGGCGGTCGCGAAGCCTTATTTCATCGCGGCGATCGGCCTCTTCGTCGGGCAGATTCTATTCGGCCTGATCATGGGCTTGCAGTATGTGGTCGGGGATTTCCTGTTCCCGGCGATCCCGTTCAACGTGGCCCGCATGGTCCACACCAACCTGCTGATCGTGTGGCTGCTGTTCGGCTTCATGGGTGCGGCGTATTACCTGATCCCGGAAGAATCGGAGCGGGAGCTGCATAGTCCGAAACTGGCTCTGGCCATGTTCTGGATTTTCCTTGTCGCCGGTGCGGCAACGATTCTGGGATACCTCTTCGTGCCGTATGCAACGCTTGCCGAGATGACCGGTAACGACCTGCTCGCCACCATGGGACGCGAGTTCCTGGAGCAGCCGCTGCCGACCAAAGTGGGCATCGTAGTCGTTGCACTGGTGTTCCTTTTCAACATCTCGATGACCGTGCTGAAGGGCCGCAAGACGGCGATCAACCTGGTCATGTTGATTGGTCTGTGGGGCCTGGCGATCTTCTTCCTGTTCTCGTTCTACAACCCGGCGAACATCGTCAAGGACAAGTACTTCTGGTGGTTCGTGGTTCACCTCTGGGTCGAAGGCGTCTGGGAACTGATCATGGGCTCTATGCTGGCCTTCGTACTGATCAAGGTAACCGGCGTTGACCGCGAAGTGATCGAAAAGTGGCTGTATGTGATCATCGCTATGGCACTGATCACCGGCATCATCGGTACCGGCCACCACTTCTACTGGATCGGTGCACCGGAATACTGGCAATGGTGGGGTAGCGTGTTCTCCGCTCTTGAGCCGATTCCGTTCTTCATGATGACTGTCTTTGCATTCAACATGGTGAATCGTCGTCGCCGCGAGCATCCGAACAAGGCTGCGGTTCTGTGGGCACTGGGTACTGGCGTGATGGCATTCCTCGGCGCAGGCGTGTGGGGCTTCCTGCATACGCTGGCACCGGTGAACTTCTACACCCACGGCACCCAGATCACTGCTGCACACGGTCACATGGCGTTCTATGGTGCATATGCAATGGTCACCCTGACCATGATCAGCTACACCATGCCGCTGATGCGCGGTCGTGCCGCCAACAGCAAGTCTGCGCAAGTGCTTGAAATGTGGTCGTTCTGGCTGATGACGATCTCGATGGTCTTCATCACCTTGTTCCTGACTGCTGCCGGTATCCTGCAAGTCTGGCTGCAACGCGTTTCGGCTACGCCGATGGCCTTCATGGCCGCACAAGATCAGGTTTCCCTGTTCTACTGGCTGCGCGAGATCTCCGGTCTGGTGTTTCTGGTCGGTATCGTGTTGTATGTCCTGAGCTTCTTCGTCAAGGGCAATGACACGGCTGCCGCCTAAGTCATAAGCTGAAATAACCCGCCCGGCTCCCGCCGGGCGGATACGGAAAAAAGCCTTGAACGCTTCACAGTCTCCTTCGGTATCACATCAAGGTCGCAACGGTCTGCCAGGCGACTTCGCAATGTGGTGCTTTATACTTGCCGAACTGCTAGTGTTCGGCATTTTTTTCCTGGTGTACGCTTTTACGCGTGCAAGCAATGTCGAATTATTCAATGCGTCGCAACTGGAGCTTGATCGGACCAGCGGCGTAATCAATACGGTTCTGCTTATTACAAGCAGTTACTTCGTGGTGCGTGCCGTTGAGGCAATCCGGCGCGACCAAGGCAAGCGTTGTGCACACTGGCTGATGGCCGCGATGGTCTTCGGTGGTGCTTTTCTGGTATTGAAAATGACCGAGTTCGGCGCCAAGGTGGCGGCCGGGATATCGATGTCGACCAATACCTTCTACATGTTTTACCTGTTTCTCGGATTCTTCCATTTCATGCATGTGGTGCTAGGCATGATCATCCTTGGCGCCGTCGCGTTGAAAGCAAGGAATGGCGGCTACAGCTCTAATGACCACGTTGGTGTCGAGACCGGTGCCTCATACTGGCATATGGTCGATCTCGTGTGGATCGTGCTGTTCCCATTGATTTACGTATTGCACTGACAATCATGAGCTCCAAATCGGCAACTATTGAATGGCTGGCCCTGCTCGGCCTGACCGCAGTCACGGTCGTTCTGGCGGAAATGGGATTGCCCGGCAGTACATTGCTCATTCCTGTTCTGTTGGCCACCCTGCTCAAGGGGCGCATCGTGATCGACCGTTTCATGGCGCTACAGGGGGTGGTACTTCCCTGGCGCTGGGTTGTGTTAGGCTGGTTGGTAATTGTTTTGGGCCTGATCGCCTATGCCTTCCGCTCCACACCGAATTAACCGGAGAAATACCATGAACGACCTAACCGCTCCCGGCCTGGCCGCTTCTCTGAATATCCCTTTTTACCAGCCTGTCGGCAATGAGTGCGAGCTGTTCGAATATGCGTATCGGAACCGCTTGCCTCTGCTGATCAAAGGGCCGACTGGCTGCGGCAAGACGCGCTTCGTCGCACATATGGCCGCGCGCCTGACGCGGCCGCTGATCACCGTGGCCTGTCATGACGACCTGACTGCAGCCGACCTTGTGGGCCGCCATCTGATCGGTGACGGCCAGACGGTCTGGTCGGACGGCCCGCTGACGCGCGCAGTGCGCGAAGGCGGCATCTGCTATCTGGATGAAATTGTCGAGGCGCGCAAAGACACCACCGTAGTGCTGCACCCGCTGACCGACGATCGTCGCATTCTGCCGATCGAACGCACCGGCGAAGAATTGCAGGCGCCGGACGAATTCATGCTGGTGGTTTCGTACAACCCCGGCTATCAGAACCTGCTCAAGAGCTTGAAGCCTTCGACCCGCCAGCGTTTTATCGCGATCAATTTCGGCTTCCCGCCGGCAGATCTGGAACAGAAGGTCCTGATCGCCGAAACCGGCACCGACGAGATGCGCGCGTTGCAGCTGGTGACACTGGCCGGCCACTTCCGTCAGCTCAAGGACCACGATCTGGAAGAGGCGGTCTCGACCCGTCTGCTGGTATATGCGGCGAGCCTGATGCGCGCCGGATGCGACCCGGTCGACGCCTGCGAGGCCGCACTGGTGGAGCCTTTGACTGACGATGCCGATACCGCGGCTGCACTGCTGGAAGTGATCAAGGCCACCTTCGGAAAATGAACCCCGCAGAAGACGATGCCTCGACTGCGGTACAGGCCGAGGCGCTCTATCTGATCAACCTGCTGCTGATGCCGGGACTGGCCTTTCTTGGCTTGCTCTGGCTGGCCCGCCGCCATAGCGGCAGTGTCAACCGACTGACGCGTTGCCATATGAAGCAGACCATCATTGCCAGTCTATGGTCCGGCGGATTGCTCACTTTGGTGAGCATTGCCATATTGCTGCTGGGCGGCTTGCACGAACCGGCTACCTGGGTCTTGTTGATTCTTTATTTCACCTGCTGTCATGCTGTACTGGTGCTGTTCGGCGTACTCGGACTGGCGCGTGCCATGGCAGGGCAGGTTTTCGTCTATCCGCTCATCGGGAGCAGAAAATGGTAAGGCTTCAACGGGCGGCCGAAGCTGGCCGCCCATCGACCGGCCCGCGGGTAACGCCTGCGACCGGGCCGAAAGCCGGCGCAGGAACGATTGGCTGGCTTGGCGTGCCGCTGCAGCGCTGGCGCCAGATCACGCAAGCCGGATTTTTCCTGTTGTTTATTTTTGCGCCGGTATTCGATATTTTTCGGCTCGACCTGAACGTCAAACATTTCATTTTATTCGGCTTCGACTGGACGCTTGGCCTGGACGACATGCTGGCCGGTCGTGCGTCGGCAGCGCAGGCTTCTTTGAATATCGTTTTGCGAGGCTTTCTGCCGCTCATTGGCATTGGTGGCACGCTGATTTATGTGAGCTGGAAGTGGGGGCGCTTGTATTGCGGCTGGCTGTGCCCGCATTTTTCCATCGTCGAAACCATCAACCAGACCTTGCGCCGCGCCATCGGCAAGCAAAGCCTGTGGGATAAAAAGCGGCTGCCGACGCGCAATCCTGATGGCAGCGAGACGAAGTACGATGCGATCTGGTGGTTCGCCGTACTTCCGCTGGTCGTCTGCTGTGCGGTCCTGTGGGCGGTCGTGCTGTTGACCTATCTGCTGCCGCCAGCTGAAATCTACGGCAACATCTGGAACGGCACGCTGACGCGTAACCAGACTATTTTCCTGACGGCTGGCAGCATCGCCTTCTTCGTCGAGTTCATGTTCGCCCGCCATTTGTTCTGCCGCTATGCATGCGCTGTCGGATTTTTTCAGAGTCTGGCATGGATGGCGAATGACAAGGCGATGGTGGTGGGCTTCAAGCGCGAACAGGCAAAGGATTGCTCGACTTGTTATTCGGCCTGCGACCATGTGTGTCCGATGCGTTTGAATCCGCGCAATGTCAAGCGTGCGATGTTCGCCTGCGTGCAGTGCGGCCAGTGTGTCGATGCCTGCGACCATACGCAGGAAAACAATCCGAATGGTTCCCTGCTCAAATGGGTGCATGACATCCGGGCCGAGTCCGAAGCGGCGTTCAACGTCAGGGCTGCGCGCACAATACCGATCAGGCAGGTGACCAGCGAACCTGCCGAGACTGAAAGATAGATCATGGAAGAATTCGTCGGGGGCTTGTGGGACAAGCTGATCACGCGCACCGCCTATCGCGGCTTTCCGAAGGCGCGAGTCGAGCTCAAGGAAATGGAGCGCATTGCGCCGATCTTCTTTCGTGCACTCGGAGGTGATGCGGCGCTGAATGTGCGCGCTGGCACCGCTACCGAACATGGTTCGCAACGCAAATGGCTTGAGCGGGTCGCCGGAATCAGCGAAAAGATCGAGCTGGCCTGGGCGGATGAAACGACCCTGCACTTGCCGGTGTCGATCGACATTTTTCCCGAGCGGGCATTGAATCGTGAACTTTATCTTTGGCTGATCGCGCTTGCAGCGCACGATGTTGCGCCTGACGAAGGCTGGATCGTGCGCAACCAACGCGCCACGCTTGCCACGCTTGAAGCACTGCCTGGTATGATGACGCGCTATCGCCGGCTGGTTGACGCGGAACTGGCGCGGCGGCCTGACCCTGCCAAGATGACCGGCCCAGATGCAAGCGCAGAAATAACGATTCAGGCAGCCTTGCGTGAGCCCGGCTCTATCAGTGAATTTATCCCGGGCCGCAAGCCGCCGGCACCCGTATTGCTGTGGATGCATCCGCAGCCGCCGGTGGGGAGCGGCGAGTTGCGCAAGCGCACACAGGGCGAACCCCAGCAGCCGGAAGGCAGCCAGGTGAAAAACGACGAGGATCAGCGCAAGCGTGCCGCCGAACGCGTCGAGACGCCGGAGCCAGACAGCCCGTTCGTGCTGCTGTTTCGCGCCGAGAGCCTGTTTACCTGGGCGGAATATATCAAGGTCAATCGTGACCTCGACGAAGACGAGAACGAGAATGCGGCCAAGGCTGCCAACGATCTCGATTTCATGAGCGTCACGCACGACGGCAAAACCACCGCCAGCAGGGTACGTTTTGACCTCGACCTGCCAGCGGAAGCGGAAGACGATCTGGTGCTGGCTGGCGGAATAATGCTACCGGAATGGCACTACCGCAAACAGCAGTTGCTGCCTGCCCATTGCAGTCTGCAGATGATGCTGGCGCGTGATGCTGAACCATGCGAACTGCCGCTTGCGTTGCGGGCGACGGCCAAGCGCCTGCGCAGCCAGTTCCAGGCACTGACGCCGCAACGCTCGCGGCTGCGTGCGCAGCAATCCGGCAGCGATCTCGATCTGGATGCCTGCGTGCGTTTTGCTGCGGAAAAGGCGAGCGGTTTGCCGATTGCCGAACCCGGCTTGTACATCGACAGCCGCAACCAGCAGCGTGACCTGTCCTGCCTGTTGCTGGCGGATTTGTCTTTATCGACCGATGCGTGGATTAACAATTCTGCACGAGTGATCGACGTGATCCGCGACAGCCTGTTGCTGTTCGGCGAGGCGCTGGCCGCGACCGGCGACCGCTTTGCACTGTACGGTTTTTCGTCGGTGCGGCGCGAGAATGTGCGCTATCACCTGCTGAAGGGTTTTGACGAGCGTTACAACAATACGATCCGTGGCCGCCTGGCAGCGCTAAAGCCCGGCTTTTACACCCGCATGGGTGCGGCGATCCGCCATTCAGCGGCCATATTGTCGAAGCAGAAAACGGCACGGCGCCTGCTGCTGATCCTTACCGACGGCAAGCCGAACGATCTGGACAAGTACGAAGGCCGCTACGGCATCGAAGATACCCGTGTGGCGATTCAGGAAGCGCGGCGGCTCGGCCTGACGCCGTTCTGCGTGACGATCGACGAGAAGGCGGGTGATTATCTGCCGCACCTGTTTGGCGCAAGCGGTTATGTCGTGGTCAGGAATGCAGCGATGCTGCCTCAGGTGCTGCCGCGCCTGTATGTACAGTTGACCGGCGCGAACAGCTGACGGGTGTTCAACCCATAGCTTTATCCGGTGTTGCTGCTTTTTTGCACGCGGGTTGAAGTAGAACGTGGGCTCTCCGTATCCTCACTGGCGGATTTGCGGCGCTCAGCAGCAACAGCTGTTTCTGTCAATTCCACATGCTCGACAGGCTTCTTTCGTGCCTCGACAAATACTTCCATGATCTTGAAAAGATCGTCGAAGACCTTCTTGCCGTATGCCTGTTCGATGTGGTGGTACTGCAGGTCGATCAGCGGGGCGATCTCGGCGATTAGCTGATCTCCCTTTTCCGCCAGCCGGACGAGGACGCGCCGCTGGTCTTCCTTGCTGCGGGTACGATGAATCAGTCCGGTATCTTCCATGCGCGACAGAACTCCCGCCATGCTGGCACTGAGGATCTGGCACATGTCGCAAATTTCCCACGGTTCCAGTTGTCCATGCTCGTCCAGTGAACGCAGGATGCGCCACTGCTGTTCGGTCAATCCGTAGTGATTCAGGATGGGCCGGAAGTGCGACATCAGTGATTCGCGCGCCTTCAGGAATAGCTGGGGCAGGTTGCGGTAAATAATTCGATGCGTCATCTTGAACTCCAGTTCAATGTTTTGAGAATGTCTCCCAAAAAAATTATACCTCGCTTGACTCCCTCATATATTAGTAATTAATATCTCTAATATGTTAGAGAAATATCGGGCGGCCTCCCCCTTGTTTCTGGGCGGGCGAATAACGAGGAAGGGAATTCAGATATGCAGTACAAGTACCAGGACCGAATCCGTTTGCCATTGTTGCAAGAGCGTATCACTACAGCCGAGGATGCCGCGCAGTGTATCCATAACGGCATGACTGTCGGCATGAGCGGCTTTACGCGCGCCGGCGATGCCAAGGTGGTCCCTTTCGCACTAGCTGAGCGCGCGCGTCATGAGAATCTGAAAATCACGTTGATGACGGGCGCCTCGCTCGGCAATGATGTAGACAAAGCGTTGACGGAGTCCGGAGTGCTGGCACGGCGCATGCCCTTCCAGGCGGACCCGACGCTGCGCGCCGCAATCAATCGCGGCGAGGTGATGTTCGTCGATCAGCACCTGTCAGAAACGGTCGAAATGTTGCGTACCAAGCAGATTGCACCGATCGATGTCGCCATCATCGAGGCAGTCGCGATTACGGAAAGCGGTGCCATCGTTCCCACCACGTCGGTTGGCAACAGCGCCAGCTTTGCGATCCTTGCTGACAAGGTCATTGTCGAAATCAACCTAGCCCAGTCACTGGACCTGGAAGGTTTGCACGATATTTTTATTCCGAAACGGCGGCCACTGCGAGAGCCGATTCCGCTCATGTCTACGCATGACAGGGTAGGCACTACGGCAATCGAGATCCCGCCGGAAAAAATCGCTGCCATCGTGATTACGGAAAGGCCGGACAGCGCGTCCACGATTCTGCCGCCGGACGAAGAAACTGCGGCAATCGCATCGCACCTGGTTGATTTTTTCAAGGAAGAAGTCGAGCAGGGACGCCTCACCGAAAACCTGCTGCCGCTGCAGGCGGGCATCGGGACCATTGCCAATGCGGTAATGACCGGCTTTATCGACAGCCCGTTTACCGGCCTGACGATGTATTCCGAGGTGCTGCAGGATTCCACATTCGATTTGTTCGACGCCGGCAAGCTCGACTTCGCATCCGGGTCGTCAATCACGCTGTCGCCGCAGAAAAGCCAGGAAGTATTCGGCAACATCGGCCGCTATAAGGACCGTCTGGTGCTGCGTCCG
>DATFAZ010000279.1:0-8129 GCA_035254105.1 Noviherbaspirillum sp.
ACTGGTGCTGGCAGCCTTTGTGGGCATCTGGATTGTGCGTGCCATTACCAAGCCGCTCGACGCTGCAGTAAAGATCGCCGATGGCATCGCTGGCGGCAACCTGACGCAGCAAATCGATGTCCGTTCAACAGATGAAACCGGTCGCCTGATGCAGGCGCTGAAACACATGAACGAAAGCCTGGTCAACATCGTTAGTCAGGTGCGAACCAGTACAGATTCAATTGCCACCGCCTCCGGCCAGATTGCCTCGGGCAACCTGGACCTGTCGTCGCGCACCGAAGAACAGGCCAGTTCGCTGGAAGAAACCGCGTCCTCGATGGAAGAACTGACCTCCACCGTCAAGCAGAATGCCGATAATGCGCGCCAGGCCAACCAGCTCGCTGCTTCCGCCTCGGAAGTCGCCGGCAAGGGCGGCGCAGTGGTGGCGCAGGTGGTCGATACCATGGGCGCGATCAACGATTCGTCCAAGAAAATCGTCGACATCATTGCCGTCATCGACGGCATTGCTTTCCAGACCAATATCCTCGCCTTGAATGCCGCCGTCGAAGCCGCGCGTGCCGGTGAACAAGGGCGTGGTTTTGCAGTGGTCGCATCTGAAGTGCGCAGCCTGGCGCAGCGCTCGGCCGGTGCGGCCAAGGAAATCAAGGCGCTGATCGATGATTCGGTGGAAAAGGTCAATACCGGTGCGCAACTGGTGAATGTGGCCGGCACCACCATGGAAGAGATTGTCGAAAGCGTCAAGCGCGTGACCGACATCATGGGCGAGATCACCGCTGCCAGCCAGGAACAGACCGCCGGCATCGAGCAGATCAACCAGGCCATCACGCAGATGGATCAGGTCACGCAGCAGAATGCGGCGCTGGTGGAAGAAGCAGCAGCAGCATCGGAAGCGATGCAGGATCAGGCAGGCCAATTGTCGCAGGCCGTCAGCGTCTTCAAGCTTAACAGTGGTTCTGGCATGGCAATGTCCGTGCAAAAGACTGCTCCTGCTGTACGTGCACCGCAGCCACGCGGAAATACAACGTCTGCCCTCAAAGCACCTGCCAAGACAGGAACCTCGGTCGCAGCGCCCAAGCCACGGCAAATCCCGGCAAGAACCAGCAACGACGATTGGGAAGAATTCTGAGCGCGTCCCCAGTTACTGTCATCAACCGCCCTTCGGGGCGGTTTTTCTTTGTAGCATGGAATCCGGCAATAAAAATTTTGCAGGCCGAAATCAGGAAAGTAAATCGGCGCCTCTTGCCCCATATATCGTTTGAGCATCGCCTATACTGAAATCATCTTCTTCAGCATCACTGCACTTCATAAAGTAAGTGTGCTTCGAGTAAGGAGTTTCAGATGAAAACCGGCCATACCGCAAAAGTTGGCAACCACGCAGTTCCGAAAAAAACCGCACGTCAGGCAGCCTCAAAACAAGTTGCTCCGCCTCCAAGTCCGTTCGCTGGCAAGCCGCTCGATGGTAGTCAATACCATGATGTGATCGAAGAACAGGCATACGCAGAAAAACGCTCGAGCCCTGAAGAAGAAAAGCCCCGCTTTTCCTACCTGAATAAGCAGGAAGCGCAAGGTCGCAGGAAGTAATACCGTAATCCTGTAACTGTCACCTGAAAGACAGGATAAGGAAGGCTCAATTTCTGCCTGCCTTCAGTTTTTTCCTTTAGGCAGCCACGCAAGAACAATCAAGGCAATCAGGGATAGGCCGGGGAAAATGACTGCTGCTGCCGCGCCGATGGCTGCCCAGCCCAGAAAACTCCGTTGCTTCCAGCGATATGCGACGCCTCCGAGAATGAGGGCGACAGCAAGTGATTTGATAATAATCGGAAGAAGTTCGCTAAATGGCATAGCTGATGCTTTATTACTAAAGAAAAGGTAGTGCTGATCAGGAAAAATTACCGGATGTAAATTACTTGTTTGATGCATGACAAGTCCGAGTCTACCACCGCGCACAATGACCAAAAGTTAGTTACTAATAACGAAGTGTCAGGTATTGCCTTGATGCTTGCCTAGTGATTGCTTAGTGATTGTTTCAGTGGCCGCAGCGGACTCCGGGCACGGCCCCTTCCTTGAAAGTTCCAGTTGTCATATCAACGAGCGGCTACATGAACATGCATTATCGGGATGAGCTGAACCGGCTCGATACACTGAACTATTTCGAAATTCTCGATACGCCGCCGGAACCCGTATTCGACAAGCTTGCGCAGTTCGCAGCACGGATCTGCGAAGTGCCGATCGCCGCCATCACACTGATCGACGAGCATCGCCAATGGTTCAAGTCCAGCGTGGGATTGGAGGTAACGGAAACCGCCCGGGAAGTTGCTTTTTGTGCACACACCATCAAGGGAACGCATCCTTTTGTGGTGCATGATGCAAGCAAAAACCCGCTTTTTCAGCACAATCCTCTCGTCACCGGCCCGCCCGATTTGCGCTTTTACACAGGCATTCCCCTGATCACATCTGGCGGCTTCGCGCTGGGAGCGCTGGCCGTCATGGACAGGGTTCCACGAACGCTGAACGACGCACAGATATCAACACTGGAGATGCTGGCCGAGCAAATCATTGTTCATATCGAACTGCGGCAACAACGCAAGGAACTTGAGCGTGTTGCGGCGGAACGTGACCGTGCAAACGTCGATCTGCAACACCAGGCCGAGGACCTTAGTGAAGCACAACGGATAGCACGGATCGGCAGCTGGAAGATGCATATGCCGACGAGAAGCCTCACCTGCTCCGCAGAAATTTATCGCATTTTCGGGTTGCAAAAAGAGAACAAAACGGAAGAATTTTCGGCTTTCATGAGCTCGGTGCACCGGGACGACCGGCAGCATCTGGAAAATGCATTGCAAGGAGTCCTCAAAGGCGAGCAGTCATTGGATATCGAGCACAGAATCGTCCGGCCCGGAGGCGAGATTCGATATGTACGTGAACGGGCGGAGCTGCACATGAAATCGGCCGGACAAATATTGTCCGGCACGGTGCAGGACATTACCGAGCAGCGCGAATCGCAGGAGCAGCTGCATCTGCTGCACACCTGCATCTCGCGGCTCAATGACATCGTGATGATTACCGAAGCCGAACCACTGGAGGAACCCGGCCCGCGCATCGTCTTTGTCAATAACGCATTTGAAAAACATACCGGCTACCTGCGCGAAGAAGTACTGGGAAAATCGCCTCGCATACTGCAAGGTCCTAACACGCAACGCCAGGAACTCGACCGGATTCGGGCAGCATTGCAGCAAAAAAAACCAGTCTGGTCGGAACTGATCAATTACACGAGAAGCGGCAAGGAATTTTGGCTCGAAACCGATATCGTGCCGGTGGCGGACCCATCTGGCAGGGTCTCGCATTTCGCCGCCATTCAACGCGACATCACCCATCGCAAGAACACCGAGCAGGAAATCGAACGCCTTGCTTTCTATGATCCCCTCACCGGACTTCCCAACCGGCGGCTTCTGCTGGATCGGCTGCAGCATGCGGTGGCGGTGGCGGCGCGCAACGGCAATGCAGGAGCATTGCTCTACATAGACCTGGACAACTTCAAAAGCCTGAACGATACCCTGGGCCATGACAAGGGCGATATGCTGCTGACGCAAATTGCAGAGCGGCTGGAACATTCGGTAAGAAAGAGCAATACGGTAGCCCGCTTTGGTGGCGACGAATTCGTTGTCATGATTGAAAACCTGAGCAAAGACCCGTGGGAAGCGGCAGCCCAGGCAGAGCTGGTTGCGGAAAAAATACTCGCCAGCTTTCAAGACCCCTATCAACTGGATGGATATGACTACCATAGCTCACCCAGCATCGGCGTTGCCATGTTCAACCATCACGGCAACAGCGTTGAGGAACTGCTCAAGCGTGCCGACCTGGCCATGTATCAGGCCAAGGCCTCCGGACGCAATGCCATCCGCTTTTTCGATCCGCAGATGCAGGCGCGGGTCAATGCCCGCGTCGCCCTAGAAAGGGATCTCAGAGGTAGCTTGCACAGACAGGAATTCGTCCTGCATTATCAGCCGCAATTCCACAGCAACGGCCGAGTGACCGGGGCCGAGGCACTGGTGCGCTGGATCCATCCGCAACGCGGCCTGATTTATCCTGATACTTTCATTTCGCTCGCGGAAGAAACCGGCCTGATCACGCGCCTGGGACAATGGGTACTTGAAAAGGCCTGCGCTCAACTGGTGACATGGTCCACGATGCCATCGGAGTCCGCCCTGAACTTGGCCGTTAATGTCAGCGCCCGCCAGTTCCGCCATCCCGACTTCGTAAAACAGGCACTGGCAGTCATCGACAGTTCAGGCGCCAATCCGCACAACCTGAAACTGGAACTCACCGAAAGCGTGCTGGTTGAAAATCTGGACGACACCATCGCCAAGATGAGCGCGCTCAAGTCGCACGGCATCGGCTTTTCACTGGACGATTTCGGAACCGGCTATTCTTCGCTGTCGTATCTGAAGCGACTGCCCCTGGATCAGCTCAAGATTGACCGGTCCTTCGTCCGGGACGTTCTGGACGACACCAACGATGCTGCGATTGCGCGCACCATCGTCGCACTGGGCCAGGCACTGGAACTGGACGTGATCGCGGAGGGTGTGGAGACGGAAGGCCAGCGTGGTTTCCTGGCAGATAACGGCTGCCATTCCTACCAGGGCTACCTGTTCAGCAAGCCCTTACCGGCGGAACAGTTTCATGCGTGAGATGCCTTTAACCGCTGAATCCATCCAAGCCCTTCCAGCGTTCCTCTACGCGGCCGGTATTCGCATCCGACCCAGCCGTCGTAGCCGAGTTCGTCAAGCAGGCGAAACAGCCACGGATAATTGACCTCGCCACTGTCCGGCTCATGTCGCTCAGGCACGCCGGCAATCTGGATATGGCCGATATGCGGTAGATACTGCCTCAGTTTCATGGCGATATCGCCCTCGACAATCTGCACATGATAAAGATCCATCTGCACCTTCAGGTTGTCCGCGCCCACCTCTTCCCGAATCGCATGCGCGTCGGCCTGCGTGTTGAGGAAATATCCCGGCATGTCGCGCGTGTTGATCGGTTCGATCAGTACCGTGATGCCGTGCCGCGCCGCTTCGGCACAGGCATAGCGGAGGTTTTCGACGAACGTTGCGCGATGCATTAGTGCATCGGCGCCTTGCGGCAGCAGGCCGGCCATCGCATGCAAGCATGGTGTGCCGAGCACTTTCGCATACGCAATCGCGCGCGTGACACCGGCCCGAAATTCCGCCTCCCGCCCTGGCAACGATGCCATGCCACGTTCGCCTGCTGCCCAGTCGCCAGGCGGCATGTTGAACAGCACGTTTTGCAGCTTGCTGGCTTTGAGTTGCGTGGCGATTTCCTCGGCGGCGCACTCATACGGAAACAGAAACTCGACCGCGCTGAAGCCTGCCTGTGCAGCCGCGGCAAAGCGCTCCAGAAAAGGCACTTCGTTAAACATCAGAGTGAGATTGGCGGCAAATCTGGGCATGTGGTTTCCTTCGCATAGCGGTTTATTGCAGTCGCACGAACCGGCCGATGATAGGCAATCGACGGCACTTTGCCAATCCTCATTCCACGCCGAACAATACAGCGCGAGTGCAGCGGAGATGAACATTATGCTTGGGCTCAGTTTAGTGGCTTGCCACTAAGAAAAGCGCGGACGCCTCCTGTAGACTGAGCCGGCTCAACGCTGTGACAATTTCAGACAGATAAGAAAATGACAACACAACATCATCCCCATTTGCTTGCACCGCTTGATCTTGGTTTCACCACCCTGCGCAATCGCGTCATCATGGGCTCGATGCATACCGGGCTGGAGGACCGCTTCTACAACTATCCGAAACTGGCCGCCTACTTCCGCGAGCGCGCAAAAGGCGGAGTCGGCCTGATCGTCACCGGTGGCATTTCGCCCAGCCGCGAAGGATGGCTGTTGCCAATGGGCGGTACGCTCAACAGCATGTTCGACGTACCAAACCATCGTCGCGCCACAGAGGCGGTGCATGAAGAAGGCGGCAAAATCGTAATGCAGATCCTGCATGCAGGCCGTTATGGCTACCAGCCCTTCGTGGTGTCTGCGTCGCCGATCAAATCACCGATCTCGAAATTCAAGCCGCGTGAACTGGACGAGAAAGGCATCGAGCGCACGATCCGCGACTATGTGAACACTGCACGACTCGCCAAACGGGCTGGCTATGATGGCATCGAAATCATGGGCAGTGAAGGTTACCTGCTCAACCAGTTTCTGTGTGCTCGCACCAACCGGCGTACCGACCAATGGGGCGGCGCGATCGAAAACCGCATGCGCCTGCCGGTGGAAATCGTCAGACAGGTGCGTGAAGCAGTCGGCACCGATTTCATCATCATGTATCGCCATTCCCTGCTCGACCTGGTTGAAGGCGGCAATACCTGGGATGACGTGGTTGCCGTGGCGAAGGCGCTGGAAGCTGCCGGGGTCAACATCATCAACACCGGCATCGGCTGGCATGAGGCACGCGTGCCGACTATCGTTACTTCGGTGCCGCGTGCCGCATTTCGCACCTTGGCAGGACGGCTGCGCAAGGAAATCTCGATTCCCGTCGTCGCCTCAAACCGGATCAATACACCGGACGTTGCCGAAGACATCATCGCGAGCGGTGATGCCGATATGGTATCGATGGCCCGGCCTTTCCTGGCGGACCCGGACTTCGTGAACAAGGTGGCGGCCGGCCGCGCTGACGAAATCAATACCTGCATCGCCTGCAATCAGGCATGCCTCGACCATACCTTCGCCAACAAGCGTGCAAGCTGCCTGGTCAATCCACGCGCCGGGTACGAGACTGAACTGGTGTATGTCAAAACCACGCAGCCACGCCGCATTGCGGTAGTGGGCGCCGGCCCTGCGGGTTTGTCCGCCGCTACCGTCGCCGCGGAACGCGGCCATCGCGTCACGCTGTTCGATGCAAGCGATCGCATCGGCGGTCAGTTCAATTTCGCGATGCGTGTTCCGGGCAAGGAAGAATTTGCCGAGACGCTGCGCTATTTCCGGCGGCGACTGGAAGTCACCGGCGTGCAGCTGGTTCTGAATACGAAGGTCACGCGCGAGGGACTGCTGCAGCAAGGATTCGACGAAGTAATCGTCGCCACCGGCATCGTTCCGCGCACGCCAAAGATCGACGGCATCGGGCATCCGAAAGTGCTGTCCTACCTCGACGTGTTGAAGCGCAATGCCAGCGTGGGGAAACGGGTTGCGGTGGTGGGAGCAGGCGGCATCGGCTTCGACATCAGCGAATTCCTGCTGCATGACCCGCATGTCTCCCTGCCCGTACCGCTGGAAAACTGGCTCGATGAATGGGGCGTGGATCTGAACGCAGGCGTCGATGGCGGCCTGCGCATGCCGACGCCGGAGAAGCCGGTTCGCCAAGTTTATCTGTTGCAGCGAAAAGCATCGAAACTGGGCGCATCGCTGGGCAAGACATCGGGTTGGGTACATCGCGCAACGCTGCAACGCAAAGGCGTGAAGATGATCGGCGGCGTCGAATACCGGAAGATCGACGATCAGGGCCTGCATATCACCGTCAATGGCGAGCCGCGCGTGCTGGAAGTCGATCATGTCGTGATCTGCGCCGGTCAGGATTCGCTGACCGAACTGATGCCGAAAGAGCAGGACAACAATGGTCCGCGCTTCCACCTGATCGGCGGCGCCGCACTGGCCGCTGAACTGGATGCCAAGCGCGCGATCAGGGAAGGAGCGGAGCTCGCGGCAAAACTGTAACTACAGGGAAAATTTCAGCTACCCAGATACATCGTTCTAAAGATGCGCTTCCTCTATCTCTATTCCCGGTAGGGCAAGCGCAATCTGTCAACCCGCTATTCTCTTGCATGAGAATAATCAAGCCTGCTGCTTTCAGGCATTTCCTGTCCTGCATGTTCCGCTACGATTGCCGGAATAAACGCGCTCGGAGACAGCGATGCAGGAAAAGGTCATCATCCTCGCCACACCGGTTTTCTTCGTTCTGATTGCCATCGAGCTGATCATCGGCTTGCTGCGCCGGCGCAATTCCTATCGTCTCAACGATGCAATCAACAGTCTGAGCCTCGGCATATTGAGTCAGGTCAGCGGCGTGTTCATGCAATTGCTGCGCATCGGCATCTATGCATGGCTGGTCGAGCGC
>DATFAZ010000280.1:0-3046 GCA_035254105.1 Noviherbaspirillum sp.
ACGCTCGACCACTGCCATCGGCAATGCCAGCGCGGCACCTGCGGTGCGTACCAGCATGGTGGGCACGATCGACAGTTCGATCGGCAGGCGGATCGTAAAGCGCGTACCTTCGCCCAGCACGGAATCGATGCGGATTGCGCCGCGGTGCTTCTCGACGGCGGTTCTGACCACGTCCATGCCGACGCCGCGACCGGAAACGCTGGAGGCGACTTCCTTGGTGGAGAAACCGGGCAGGAATACCAACTGGAATGCTTCTTCCGGCGTCTGCGCCGCGCTTTCGCTGATCAATCCCTTTGAAATCGCCTTTGCGCGCAGCCTGTCGGCATCCATGCCTTTGCCGTCATCGGAAATCTCGATCATGACGCTGCTGCCTTCCTGCCAGGCTTTCAGCAGGATCTGTGACTTCGCTGGTTTGGTGGTTGCGGCGCGTTCTTCGGCTGTTTCAATGCCATGGTCGAGCGCATTGCGCAGCATGTGAACCAGCGGGTCGTACAGGCTGTCGACCACCACGCGGTCCACTTCCGTCTCGGCGCCTTCGATCACCAGTTCCACTTCCTTGCCAAGGTCCCGCGCCAGTTCGCGCACCATGCGCGGGAATTTTTGGAACAGGCGTCCGACCGGCTGCATGCGGGTGGCCAGCGTGGCGCGCTGCAGTTCAGTGGAGTAGCGCGAGGCGCGGCTCAGCGTTTCCTGCAGGGCGGACATCAAGGTCGCGGCCGCGCCGTCGAACTTGAATTGTGAGAGCTTTTCAACCAGCACCGAGGCCTGGTTGGCAGCTTGCACCGACTCGCCCGCCACTTCGAGAAGCGCATCGAGCTTGATGGCGTCGATGCGGATGCTGTCTTCCTTGACTTGTGCGGCGACCGGCTTGTGTTCGTCTGCCGCAGGCTTGGTAGCTGCTGGTGCTGGTGCCGCAGCGGCCTTCGGCGCTGTTGCTGCTGGCGAAGCGGGCAGGGTGCCGGCTGGCACAACGGCGCGGTACAGCGCTTCCCAATCCAGCCCGTCCGCGGATGTCGTTGCCGTGGCAGATTCGGCTGCAGCAGCGGCAGGCGCCACCGCTGCGGGGGCGGCTGCAACAGGTTCGGTAGCCTTGCCTTCGATTGCCTGTTTCAGCAACTCTTCAAGCGAAGCCGGCATGGCTTGCAGCGACTCAGCCGTCGCGCCGTTTGCCAGCTGTCCGAGCTGATCGGCGACAAAACCGCTGGCCTGCAGCCCGGCTTCGATCGCGGTCGGTGTCACCGGCACTTTGCCGGTGCGCAGTGCATCGAACAGGTTTTCCGTGAGATGGCATGCCGACACGATGGCCGCCAGATTCATGAACCCGGCGCCGCCCTTGATTGTGTGGAACGAACGGAACAGCGCGTTCAGCGTTTCGGTGTCGTCGGGACGCCGCTCCAGCGTAAGCAGGTGTTCTTCTACATTCGTCGCCAGATCGAGCGCTTCGACGACGAATTCCTTGAGCATGTCATCCATCAGAACCCCAGGTCAGCAAGCAAACTGTCAACATCGTCCTGCGCCATGGCGGCGCCCGGTGCGGCCGGGCCCGACATCAGGTCTTCGGCTTTGCCTTCTCCACTTGCCATCGCGGCTTTTACCTCGGGCGGGGCGTTATCACGCAACAACTGTGCAAGTTCATGCTCGGCGGTACTGGTAATGGCCACAATCTTCTTGATCAACTGCCCGGTAATATCCTGGAAGTCCTGGGCCATCATGATATCGAGCAGCCGCGCTTTTTCCGCTTCGCTAGCCTGCATGACCGTCGAGGCGAATTGCTTCGAGTCGCCAGCCAGCGCCTTGAATTCCTCGATACTGAGTTTGCCGTCGAAAAGCATCGCCCAGCGGCTCTCCATATCCTCTGCCTTTTTAGACAGGGTTTCCTGCTCCGGCATGCAGGTGTCGATGGTGTTCAGTACCTTGTTGGCTGCCTGCTCGGTGAGCGAGGCGACATGTTCCAGCCGGCCCTGCGCATCGGTAATCTGGCTGGCCACATCGGACAGCGAACGGTCGTAGCCAAGCTGGCGCAGCGAGTCGTGCAGCATGCGCACGATGCCGCCAAGGCGCTCGTACATCGGTTTATCGGCCGAAGAGTCTTCCTCGGAGCCTTCGGCTTCGACGGAAGGTGTCTGATTGGAGACAGGTTGGACGACTGTCTCGACGCGTTGAGCGGAGATTTCGTCGAACAATGCTTCAAGATCGTCTGCTGCGTCGCTCATGTTGATGCTTCCTATCCTTGTTGTCGGTCTTTTTCTTACAAAATACGGGGTTCAAATTACTGCTCAATTCTTGTGTGCGCTTTGCAGACACTTCAGAAGGATTATCAGCTACGTCTTTCCTATCTGCAACTTAAACATCGTGCCGCCCGGATGCTTTGCGACAAAGGACGGGAAAGGGATACTTGTACAGGTGTCTATAACTCTTTGTGGGGAAGTGCCCATCGGGGATTTATCCGGCCTGCGACGGGTCTGGATCAGCACTTTTTAGCAAACTTCCGCGAGCAGGCGAAGCGTCGCCTCGCACAGCGGCTCGCCAGGTGTTGCAAATGCGTCGCAAATAGTCAGGTGGTTTGAATCCGGCAAGGCAATGTCGGCGCGATGATTCGGCTTCCAGGCAGTGGCCATCAATGTTGTCTGGCGCTTGAATTCCTCGGATTCCTGCCCGCCGAACGCAGTAAGAAAGGGCGCAGCATGCGCCTGCGGCATCCATGCTGGTGACAATAAGGCAACATCTTCTGCGGTCAGCTTCAGATCAACATTGACGAACTCGGCATGGAGAACCGGCTCCAGGTCATAGATACCTGAAAGCAGCACGCCTGCCTTTATCAGATCTGTCGGCAGGTCGGCTGCAAAGACCGGCCAGAGGGTCGCCATCATCATCGCCGCCAGGTGGGCGCCGGCGGAATGTCCGGCAACCACGATACGACGAGGATCGAAATCGTATTTTTCGGCATTGCGGTACAGCCAGGCCAGCGCATGCAACTGCTGTCGCACGATATCCGCAATCGAGGCTTCCGGCGCCAGGGTGTAATTGGTCAGCGCCACGTTGTAGC
>DATFAZ010000281.1:0-16115 GCA_035254105.1 Noviherbaspirillum sp.
AAGCATCAATTTAAGCGGAAAAATATTTATGACCAGCATTGCTGAATACTTGGGTAGCGACCACAAACGCTGCGATGATTTATTTGCCAAAGCGGAAATAAATGCGGGTAAAAATAAATGGGACGAGGCACAAACCTACCTGAAAGACTTCGCTATTGCCTTGGAAAGACATTTCGGAATGGAAGAAACCGTCTTATTCCCCGAATTTGAGAAAGCAACCGGAAGCACTCAAGGTCCAACCAGCGTCATGCGTATGGAGCACCAGCAGATGCGCTCAATCGTGGAAATGCTCCACGACAGCGCTGACCGGTGCAGCACAGAAGATTTTCTGGGGTACTCAGAAACCCTGAATACGATGATGCAGCAGCACAACATGAAGGAAGAAAGCATTCTTTATCAGATGACCGACCGGGTATTGTCAGGCCGTCAAGATGAAATAATCAGCGCTATGAGCACAGCGAAACCAGCATGAACCAAGACGATAACGACATTATTCTGGATGTTTGTGGCCTGGAGCCTCCCGAACCGCTGGAGCGGGTATTGGATGCCCTGTCACGCATGGAGCCCGGCCAACGGGTGCGAATGATCATTGGTAGGGAGCCGATTCCGCTGTATCAGATCCTGCAAAGAAATAACTATAACTACCAAACCCGCTGTCGCGACGACTATCTGTACGAAGTCCTGATCTGGGAAAAAGACAAGATCTGATGCAACGTGTTCTATCGTTTGAGCAGACACCACCTTTATCGGTACCCCTGCGCTTTTTTCTGACCGCGCCACTATTTGCCTTGGCCGCCGCCCTCCTCCTTTTATGGCATGGACCGAGCGCGCTGGCATCCCGCTGGTCACCCATCACGCTGGCCCTTACGCACCTGATGACACTTGGCTTTCTTGCCATGTGCATGATCGGCGCGCTCTTGCAGATGCTGCCAGTGGTTGCGAGCATTGAAATTCCCCATTCCCGCGTAACTTCCGGTGCGGTACATGGCCTGCTGGTACTGGGAACGCTTGCATTGGTGAACGGATTCCTGCTGAATTTCTCCTTGCTGTTTAAGGTGGCAATGCTGCTATTGCTGATGGCTTTTGCCTGGCTTCTCCTCATAGGTCTGCGCGGGGTCTGGAGCTCGACCAACGATAACCCAATGCTTTTGACAATTCGGTTTGCGCTCGCTGCGCTCGTCGTCACTGTCGGGCTTGGCCTGACCGCAGCGAGTGCGTTTACCTGGCCACTCGGTTTGCCGCTGATGCAAATCACCGACATCCACGCGGCCTGGGGCTTACTTGGATGGGTTGGTTTGCTGGTGGTTGGCGTCGCTTACCAGGTGGTGCCGATGTTTCAGGTTACGCCGCTCTATCCACGTCGGATTACGCAGTGGCTAGCCAAGGCAATTTTCCTTGTACTTGTATTGTGGTCTGCAATCACCATCGCAACCCTCAAACGCCCTGGAGCCTGGAGCGTCATGCTCGCCGCTCTGGCTGCGGGCGCCTATGTACTATTCAGCGCTGCAACCTTCTATCTGCTATGGCAGCGCAAGCGCCCAAAACCAGACGCGACCACGATGTTCTGGTGCGTTGCCCTGACCAGTCTGTTCGGGTGTGCGACGCTCTGGATTACTGGCGTCTTTTTCCCGAATATCTCCAACACTCCTGCCTATCCTCTAGCAATGGGGATTATGTTTATCGTCGGTTTCGGATATTCGGTCGTCAACGGCATGCTCTACAAAATCGTGCCGTTCCTGGTCTGGTATCACCTGCAAAACCAGTTAGCTGGGGGGTGTACGAAAGCGCCGAACGTCAAGCAGGTACTTCCAGATCGCCAAGCTGAAAATCAATTTCGTTTACACCTGCTTGCGCTCTCATTGCTGCTAGTCAGCACCATTTATCCGCAATGGCTGGCACAGCTTGCTGCACTGGCATTCGCAGCATCCTCAGCATGGCTCTGGCTGAATTTGGTAAAAGCAGCGCATGTTTACCGGCGCATGGCGCCAAGCGAGCCAACCGCAAAAGAGGCTCCTGCCGTGCAGGGAAAATAGAACAAGAACCGCGGGCGCGGCCTCCTTTCGCCGGCGATTATCGTCCTTCGTAGGTGCGCAGCTTTTCGATGTCGAGAATCGTGATGGTGCGACCATCGATACGGATCATCTGTTTTCCTGCCATGTCATGCAGGATTCGGGAAAAATGCTCAGGGGTGAGATTGAGTCGTGAGGCAAGCACGGTCTTGCTGACATGCAGCGTCACCTGATCGCCATCGGCCGGCGCATCCGATTTCAACAAATAGCCGATCACGCGCTGGGTGCCCGAGCTCAGCGAATACGCTTCCACATCACAAATTAAACCGTGCAAGCGCCGGCTGAGTCCTGCCAGCATTTTGCGTGCAAATTTGGTGTCGCGCTCCAGTTCGTCGAATACCGCGCTCTTTGGCACATGCAGCAGCATCGTATCTGCCAGCGCTTGTGCTGTTACTACATACGGTTTTTCCACGAACATCACGGCTTCGCCGAAGCTGAAGCCGGGGCCAATGATTTCCACTACCTTTTCATTTCCATCCATCGAAGTAAAGGCAAGCTTCACCTGACCATATATGACGATGTGAAAGCCGAGGCAGGGATCGCCACGCCGGAAAATAATTTCGCCGCGTGGCATATGCAATTCAGTGACCGATGCTGCGATTTTATCCAGCTCTGCAGGAGCGATTTCATTAAACAGGGGCAATCGTGCCAGAAACTCGTTAACTTTGATCTTGGTATGACTCATTAATGCAGATTCCAGGTGGTTTTTTAATTATTAGCGAATTATCAGAGCCGGGATTTTCGTTGTAGCGAGCACTTTGGTCGTTACCGATCCCATCAATACATTCTGAAGCGCGCCATGCCCATGCGATCCCATGACGATCATATCTATTTTGTTTTTCCGGATATATGCGTCAATTTCACTCGCTATATCTCCCGCCTTGAAGCTGGCGACATAAGGGATGCCGGCCTTGCACAGAATTTTTTCTGCCGGCGCGAGTGCGACTTCCGCCTCTTTCCTGTAATAGTCGTTAATCGATTCTTTTTGCATAAAGGCACGAGCCCGCCCAAGCGGAATCGGGAATGTGACATGCAGCACATGCAATTCCGGTTTGCCCTGCAACCAGTCGAAATGCTTGACCACGTGTTTCACCGCCTTGCTGCTGTAACTTGAGCCGTCCACGGCAATAAGTATTTTCATCAGATTCCTGTCATCCGATCCGTAATTCCAGTGCGCGAGGCAGGATCGCGAATACGAACGAATGTGACAGGTAAGTCATTGGGATGAGATGCAGTTTACTCTAGATCAGTAATAACAGAGTGCGCGGTGGGGTTTTCATACAACGAAGACGCAATATCTTTTTTACAATAAGCGCACTGTTGCTGCGCTTGATCTCAAGCGTCGTCGAAAACTCCCAGGGGATATGAATGTGCGCCACTGATGAGGCGCCGGAATGCAGGTAGAGAGATCAGGGCGAAACGATGTGCTCGCACCGAGGGGAGATCAATTACCAAGTGCGTAGCTGGCATACCCAGCTACAGTATTTGCAAGGCGGTGCTAGAACCGCCTTGCGGAAGGATTTCAGGCGGCAGTAAAGCAGTAAGCCGTCGATTTATCGGCGCATGGAATGACGGCCGCGGCCGCGCTGGAACTCCTCATTGAAGATCTTCTGCTGTTCCGGTGTCAGGACTGCATAAAATTCCTTTGTTGCGGCCACACGTTCAGCCATAAATTTTTCCCGCTCCTTCATCAGTGCATGCATCTTCTCCATGCGCTCGGGGGCAGACAACTTTTCAAGCTCGGCCCTATCCGGACGGGCAAGCGTATCCGCAGGCTTCATCTTTCCCACATAAGTACGCCATGCATTCTCCTGTGAGGCATTCAGCTTGAGCTTGTCATGCAGTTCGGTTGCACGTTTCTCCATGCGTTCCTTCATGCGCTCGCCACCCCTTTCCGGGCCGCCGGCACCCATCGCCCCACCCATATAACCGCAGTCCGGCCTGCCTGCGAATGCGGCAACAGAACCGGCACCAAGACTGACAGCCACGACACCGATCAACAGACGTTTTCGAAATGTGCTCATCTTTATTCCTTTACTAGAATTCATTCATCCATAGTGCACGATGCACGGTTCATATGTTGCTGCAGCAATGTATCCCACGGGTGTCTCGCCGGCAGATTGTTGTAGCAACACGTATCACGCGGCAGTGCGTTTGTATCGGGTTGTATCCTGTAGAGCTAGCGAAACACAGCGATACAATTTGCCAACTCCGGCATATCCGAACCCGTCATAATTCGTCCATGGAAACTCCTGCCCAAATTCTGGTTGTCGATGACGACCGTGAAATCAGTACGCTTCTCGCCGAATACCTCGAGAGGAACGGCTACAAGGCCTTGATCGCCGGCGATGGCAAGGCGATGTGGAAAACGCTGGAAGACACGCGCATCGACCTGATCGTGCTGGACCTGAATCTTCCCGGAGAAGACGGGCTGACACTATGTCGCAATCTGCGTACACGTTCCAACATCCCGGTCATCATGCTTACCGCCCGCAGTGAGCCGCTGGACCGGATTCTCGGACTGGAAATGGGTGCCGATGACTATTTGCCGAAACCGTTCGAGCCACGTGAACTATTTGCACGCATCCGCAGTGTGCTGCGGCGCACACAGGCACTGCCGCCAAACATGCAAACCTCCGAGCCACTCCAAATGCGCTTTGCAGGCTGGACCATGGACTTCACCGCCCGCCATCTGATCAACCCGGAGGGAGTGGTTGTCGCGCTGTCCGGCGCAGAATTTCGCTTGTTGAAAATTTTCCTCGAACACGCCAACCGCGTCCTGAGCCGGGATCAGTTACTCAACATGACACAGGGCCGGGATGCCGATCCATTCGATCGTTCGATCGACCTGCAAATCAGTCGCCTGCGCCAGAAACTCGGCGAAGATGCTCGCTCTCCGCAAATCATCAAAACCGTACGCAATGAAGGTTACGTACTTGCGACACAGGTGGCGAAGGAATGAGAACCATCCTGCAATCAATGACGAGCCGGATTTTTCTGATCCTGATCGTCGGTGTCATCCTTAGTGCTGTGCTTGCGCTTGGCCTCGCCTTGGGCGAACGCCAAGGGATGATCCGGCAATTCCGCGATATTCAGGTGGTGGAGAGGGTCGAGCAATTCATTCTTTCCCTGGAAACCGTTCCCCCACAACTGCGCCCACCCTTTCTGGCAACCGTTACAGGCATCGGCATCCGGGCAGAAATCGCCGATCCAGCCACCGCCTTGAAACAACCACACTCTGGACTGGCCACACTTCTCAATGAACGCCTGCCGAAGGAATATCAGATTGCTTCCTCTCCGGCCAGCCCCACCGAATGTGCGCAAATCGCCAGCAGGCATCACCACCCCAGAAGACTGGAAAACCGCGCCACCTGCGAAGCATTACTCGTTACGCTGAATGACGGCACGATGGTGCGCATGACAGTTCTGCCTCCACGACCGCCACCGCTTGCGCCGCGCATGGATTATCCGACTTACGGCATTCTGTTCCTGCTTAGTATTGGTGCGCTCGCGGCAGTTGTCGCACGCATGACCACGCGCCCACTAAAACAACTTGCACAAGCCGCAACCGAGCTTGGCAACGATATCGAGCGCGCCCCCCTGCCCGAACGCGGCGCACTGGAAATTCGTCAGGCCGCAGCAGCATTCAATGCCATGCAGTCACGCATCCGACACCACATCAAGCAGCGCGCCCACATACTGGCGGCAATCACACACGACCTGCAGACACCGCTTACTCGCTTGCGCCTGCGGCTGGAAAAGGTAGGAGACACGGAATTGCGCGAAAAACTGATTGGCGACCTCTCCGCAATGCAGGGAATGGTACGCGAAGGGCTCGAACTCGCGCGCAGCATGGACTCCGCAGAACCGGCACAACGGCTCGATCTCGACTCCCTCATTGACAGTGTCTGCGCTGATGCCATGGATGCAGGGCAAGCCGTTACCGTTGATGGCAAAACAGGTGTTTCGTTGATGGCACGCCCCATCGCATTGCGCCGCTGTTTGACAAACTTGATCGACAATGCAGTCAAGTACGGCCAGTCCGCGAATGTAACCGCTTCCAGTGACGGATCAGTAGCGGCAATCCGGATCAGGGATGGTGGCGCCGGAATCCCCGACAGCGAACTGGAGAAAGTCTTTGATCCATTCTATCGCCTTGAAAATTCCCGGTCGCGCGACACCGGAGGTACTGGACTTGGATTAACCATCGCACGCAATATCGCCGAACAGCATGGCGGTGCCATACAACTGCGGAATCACCCGAATGGCGGATTGGAAGTGACACTAACCCTCCCCGTTCCGCACCAGAAAAGTTAAATAGGCAAATCCTGATTATTGGTGGCACAAGCAGGATTTTTATCCCACATGCCGGAACATATGCGCAGCCTGCAAAGCTCTCCCTCGAAGAATCCAAGCGCCCTGCAACGCTTGACCAAGGACTCGATCGACTCCTCAGGCGCTTTCACTACAATGTCTCGATTGCCACCCTGATTTCGTTCCTGCTTCGCCACAGAAGAGGATGAAATTTTGCGTGATGCAGTCGCAGCACTTGTCGCCTTGTTTGGCCCCTCCTTGGCAGATGTTTTCGGCGTGCTCGACACACGCGACAATAACGCAGCAATCAAGTCCACGTCTTCATCCTTGCCGCGATTCTTTTCCGGAGCCGTAGCCTGAGCAAGTTTGGATTTTGCCTGGGTGCGTCTGCTTGAATCTGATTGATCTCGCACCGCCTTGGAAGTCGCAGCCACACTCCCAGCTTTGATATGACTATCAGCTTTCGGCTCAAGAGTGATGTTCGTCGTTTCTGCAACCGTCCCCATTGCACCATCAGCTGCGCCATTAATTTCCTGTGGCACGGCCGGACGCCCCTCCGGCTCAGCCGCAATAAGCTCACTGCCCTGCGTATCCCGCGCGTCTTTTTCCTTGACCGGCTCACTTATGATCGTTGCCACTTCCGGCGCCACCGTTGTTTCAGCCGGCATTGCCGCGACAGCTGACAGCGGCGTTGAAGCTGGTTTTCGCTCTACATCCTCAGACGATGATTGAGCGACCGATGAACCGAACGAACTCACATAGCCCATTCCATCGTTCAGTCCCACGACAAGCAAAATGGCCGCCAGCGACATGAGCGGGACACTCCAGGTAATTCGCTTGATGAATTGAGGTCTTTTTTGTCGTGACTCAAGTCCCTTCAGAATGCTAAAAATTTCCGGGTTCTGTCGCGCTCCCAGGGAATTTCCATAAAGGGAGGGTCGCTCAAGATCATTCTTTTTCTTAGCGAAACTTGAAGGGGAAGTAGTCATAAAAAGAGCTGATTATCCATACAAAGACACACGATATTGCTTATCGCCAGCAACGCAATTAATTGCATTTATAATAACATTTGAAATTATATTTTTTGCAATGAATTGTATCTAAAGGTCGCTTTTTGCTTCACTCCTACTTTTTTATTTCCCTTATTGCAATCTATGGCGTCGTTGTCGTATTCGGCGGCTGGTTCGTCCTGCACGAAAATCAACGCCGTCGGATTCAAGGACGATTACAGGCTCTCATAACAACTGCTGACAGGCACCTTCAAGGGAAGATGCGCACTACAACACGGAACACGAAGAAGCTCCTCTCGAGAACATGCATGCACGCAGAAACCTTGAAGACCATCGTCTTGTGCCATCGATACATCGCTGCAGCTTCTCTTGCCCTACTCCTTTTTCCTGCAATCGTCGTGCAATTGATTGCATCGCAAAAAACATTCGAGAGCTACGATGACCTTCCCGCCATCACAGATCCTGTCGTCGTTGCCCTGCTGCGCGGCGAACGGCTGGTTGAACCTGTGCCGCTGCCTCCAGACGTATTCATGACGAAGGAAATCGAGGTCGAAAGAAAGGGAATCGCCATGGCCAACCGAGAGTGGGTGAGATTGGAAACTGACTTTCGACAGCGCTTGCTTGCGGTCTTCCAGTTAATGGAAAAACATGGCTATCAGATGGCGCTACTGGAAGGCTACCGAAGTCCGCAGCGTCAAACAGCTCTTGCTTTACAAGGTTCGCATATCACTAACGCCGGAGCGTTTCAGAGTTATCACCAATTCGGCCTCGCGGCAGACAGCGCCTTTTATCGTGACGGAAGAATCGTTGTTTCTGAAAAAGATGCGTGGGCAATGGAAGGGTATCGCCTGTATGGACACTACGCAGAATCAGTTGGCCTGGTATGGGGCGGCAAATGGGAGATGAAGGATTTCGGGCATGTGGAACTTAGGAAGCCGAATAAGCTCGCACAGCGCCAGCAATAAATATTGCTATTTACACATCCATTCAGTTATCATAATTGCAATCTTTATTTTTAAACAATATTACTCATGACAAGACCTTTCATTGTGACGGGAGATATAACGGATCATGGCGGCAAAGTAATTACCGGAGCAGCTACTACTGAGACGAGTGGAAAGCGAATTGCCCGCATGGGCGATCAAGTAACTTGCCCGCGTAAAGGGCACGGCGGCACCACGGTGATTGCGAGTGGTGACCACTCTGTAATTATTGACGGTTCCCCAGCAGCCAGGCACGGAGATGTGACTGCCTGTGGAGCAACGCTTATATCGACGCAATTTCCTACCGGGAGCGAATAACTGGCGTCTTGTGAGAATTCACGGCCAGCCGCTTCAATAAGACTTCATTTAGCAAAACATGTTCTTAAGATGCCATCCACTCTTAGGCCACGGAGCAGGCTCCGCAGCATATTCCGTCGCTTAACCATCCTGCTCGCCATAATTATAGTGACTTGGTTCGCTGTCATTTTTTGGTGGCAAATGACCCAGCGCGCGGTGAGCTTAAAAGATGCGGTCCTATACCTGATCGCTCTGCCGCTCGCAATTTTGCTGTGCATTGGCTTGCTCCGCTGGACGTTTGCAGCGCAGCGGAATTCTGCGTCTTCTCAATTCAATCAACCGACGGAATCTGCCCTGCCTTTCCCACCGCCAGAAATGGAATCGGACGCGAGCGAGCGATCTCCGAGATTACCGATCCTGGGAGCGTGGGCAATAACCAGCCTTGCGACAAATGGCGACGACTTCCTGAACAACCTCAACGAACGGCGCAAACGACCAATCCCGGACGAACTCCTGACTGATGAACAAGGTTTTCCCGTACTGAGCGGGAGAGTGGAACACCTTGATACTAGTTTCGTCTCGCATCAGCTGCTGCACACCGCCTCCATCCTTGCGCTGAAAAACTCATTGTTTCCAGCCGAAGCGCGCGACGCATTGCTCCGTACACTCGCATTACTGGAATGCATACTGGAACAAGTCGCATACGATTGGCCTCTGAGCCCCATCGACACTATTGATTCGGCAGCAGACCATATCCCTACACTAGGTGGCATTCTTTCACCTGTCGCAGGTTCGGCAAAGGAGCTGAGCCTGCGCGTCAAGCTGCTCATATCCGAAGAACTGGAACTGCACGAAAGGGATGCCGTTCAAGACTATCTTGCAAAACGTCTAACAGCATACAAAATACCTGCACCGCAATTAAAGATCGACGTCATCGCGGCGGGAGAAAATATTTCCGCGATAATGCTGGCCGAAGAATTCCGTATCGAGGCTCTCGACGAATCCCGCAGCGAGAGCCCACAAGCATTGCTCCTCCTGGCGGCCTTCTCCGCACTTTGCACAACGATCACCGACAGATGGGGAGTCGAGGGGCGCTTGTTTGATTCTCGCCGTCCAAACGGCCTCATGCCCGGCGAGGCCGCTTTCGCTGTACTTTGCGCAAATGAAAAGGCATTAGAGAGCGCGTCAGCAGCCCCGATTTGTTATATGGGGCGCGTTATCCATGCGCAGCGCGAAACGAATGCTGCCACAAAAACATCGTCAGAATGCCTGGTTTCGACGATCGGCGCAGCGTTGGATGCGACCGACATTTCAGGCGACGCCATAGGCGCAGTAGTGTGCGATGCCGATCACCGCACCAGCAGAACGTTGGAAAGCATTGAGGCAATGCTGAGTCAAACCCCTCGCCTGGATGCCATCCAAAACCGGTTCGCCATCAACGAAGCTTGCGGACATCTCGGGGCGGCCTCCGTACTGGGCGTGCTGGCAACAGGCGTTATCCAGTCTGGCAACACCGACCGCCCTGTTCTGCTCTTTAACGTCAGTCATCCCACAGAACGCGTCGCCGCCATCCTCACTCACGCGAATAGTCACGACGCGGCATCCCGCTCACAACAGTTACAAGCTGCATAACGGATTTTTCAATGGACAGGATCATCAATTTCATCAGGAACGCGCGCACCATTTCTGCGATTGGTTTGCTGCTTGCACTTGCCACCATCTACCTGATCGCGTCGTTACTCCAGATCCCATCATTGTGGATCTTTATCATCCTCGGTGGCGTTGTACTGGTCTGGATAGGCTTCTGGCTCGTGACATGGAAATGGTCCCAAGGAGCCGCGGGCACCATGGCGCAAGTCTTTCATGCTCATGCAGAAGAAGCCGTCGCGGCAGCTCCGGCAGATAAAAAGCCGGATGTAGAAATACTGCGCAAGCGATTACTTGAGGCTGTGCAGAAGATCAAGACCTCAAAGCTGGGACAAACCACCGGCAGCGCCGCGCTATACGAAATGCCATGGTACATCGTCATCGGTAACCCGGCTGCGGGTAAAAGTACCGCAATCATTAATTCCGGCCTGAACTTCCCCTTTTCGGAGAAAGGTAGCCAGGCAATTCAAGGTGTTGGCGGCACGCGCAATTGTGACTGGTTTTTTACCACCGAAGGCATCCTGCTGGATACAGCCGGCCGCTATGCTATCCATGAAGAAGATCGCAGCGAATGGCTCGGCTTCCTTGATCTCTTAAAGAAGTATCGCCCGAAGGCACCTGTCAATGGAATTGTAATTGTTGCGAGCATTGCTGAACTGACCAGTAATCGCCCCGACGCCACGATCAACCTCGCCAAGCAGCTGCGACAACGCGTACAGGAGCTGACCGAGCGCCTCGAGCTATTCGTCCCGGTGTACATCATGTTTACCAAGGTAGATCTGATCGCCGGGTTTATCGATTTCTTTGAAGACTCGGATGCTGAAGAGCGTAGCCGAGTGTGGGGTGCGACCCTTCCATACGAGATGTCAGGCGCTAGCAACGCAGCGGCAGAAAATGCGGTGGCATTATTCGACCAGCATTTCGATACGCTTGCCGACGGCATCAAGGAACTTGGCAACACACGGATGTCATTGAATCGGGGCCAGCCGCTAAGCCCCGGCATCCTGACTTTTCCGATGGAGTTTATCGGCGTAAAACAGCATTTACGTACCTTCATCGCTACACTGTTCGAAGACAATCCTTTTCAGTTTAAACCGATCTTCCGCGGTTTTTATTTCACCAGTGCGATACAGGAAGGCGTGGCCACACATGCAACGGGCCAGCGCATAGTTCACCAGTTCGGCCTTTCAAGCGGACGCCGGATGACAACCAGCGTCAGCTCAAATATGGGATTTTTTCTCAAGAACCTTTTTTCTTCGGTTATCTTTAACGATCGAAATCTGGTGCGTCAATATGCCAGCCGCAGCAAGATGCTGTGGCGCCAGGCTAGTTTCTGCAGCGCTGTACTTATGCTAGGTTTGCTGCTCGGTGTCTGGAGTTGGTCCTTTCTCGCCAACCGCCAGTACATTACCAACATTCAGGCCGATCTGGATAAAGCAGTGAAACTGCAACAGACCAGATTCGACCTGGTATCGCGACTCGAAGCACTTGAGCTCCTGCAAGACCGGCTGGAACAACTACGCCGATATCGCACGGAAAAACCTTTATCACTCGGGTTTGGCCTGTATCAGGGAGAACGCATCGAATATAAATTACGTGCCGAATATTTTTCTGGGTTGCGACAGGTGATGCTCGACCCCGTTACTACCAATCTGGAATCATTCCTTACTGAAGCCAAAGACAGCGTTTCCCGACTTGAACCTGCTGGTCGCCCACAGCATTCCCCCGAAACTGTATTGGCAGTAGCCATAACAAGCGCAGGACAAACCAGAAGAGCCCCCTCACCGTATAAGGATTTATCTCCATCCAATCCAGAAGATGCCTATAACGCGCTGAAAACATATTTAATGCTGTCGCAGCGAGATCGCGTCGACAAAACGCATCTCGGCGATCAGATAACACGTTTCTGGCGCAACTGGTTAGAAACTAATCGTGGTAATGCATCACGCGAGCAAGTAATCCGAAGCGCAGAGAAGCTGATCGTCTTCTACCTCGCCCAATCTCAAGATGCGGATTTCCCTCTCATTGAAACCAAGCTGGCGCTAGTTGATCAGGTGCGTGAAACACTGCGTGAAGTTATCAAGGGAACTCCGGCGCGCGAACGCGTATACAACGAGATAAAAAGCCGTGCTTCTACCCGCTTTCCAGCCGTTTCGGTGGCTAGTCTGATCGAAAATGAAAACGAGGAAATTTTCGCTGGCAGTTATGCTATACCCGGCGCCTTTACACGCGATGCATGGGAGCACTTCATAGAAGGCGCAATCAAAGAGGCCAGCACGGGCGAACTTCAAAGTACCGATTGGGTTTTGAAAACAGCTGCGCGTGACGATCTCTCTCTTGAAGGAAGCCCTGAGCAAATTCAGAGAGACCTGGTACGGATGTACAAAGCTGAATACGCTATGGAGTGGAAGAAGTTCATGCAAGGTATCTCCATACGCGACTTCGGTACGTTCGATAAAGCTGTAACCAGCATGAACCGGTTGGGGGATCCCTTGTCATCCCCACTCAATAAATTGATGCAGACGATATACAGGGAAACATCCTGGGACAATCCATCACTGGTGAATCACGGTTTGCAAAACGCACGACGCGGCTTCGTCGAATGGTTCCGCACCACTATCATGCGCCAGGCGCCGGCACAACTGAGTATTGATCTGGCTACGGCTAAACCGGGTCAGCTTCAGGCCGGAGCAATCGGCAAGGAATTCGCTTCAATTGCCAACTTGGTTGTAACGCGCAGCGATAACAAGGACGCATCTCTCATGAACGGATATCTTGCACATCTCTCCAAGGTCCGTACGCGTTTCAATCAAATAAAAAACTCCGGGGATGTCGGCCCGCCAAGCAGGCAACTGATGCAGGCCACCCTTGACGGCAGCAATTCCGAGTTGGCTGATGCACTGAAGTACATCGATGAAAGCATGCTTACTGGTATGCCAGACGCTGAGCGTGCAGCCATCCGCCCACTTCTTGTGCGCCCGTTGGTACAAGCTTTTGCGGTGATCGTCACGCCGACCGAGGAGGAACTGAACAGGACATGGAATGCTCAAGTTCTCGAACCCTTTGGCAAGTCACTCGCAGCAAAATATCCATTCACCCCGGACGCTCGTATTGAAGCGACGGCATCGGAAATCGGGCAAGTATTCGGCCCGGATGGTGCAATCGCCAAGTTCGTGCAAACCTCAATGGGCCCATTGGTCGTGCGTCGTGGCGATACGCTGAACGCACGCACATGGGCAGACATGGGAATTAAGCTGAATTCCTCATTCGCTGGCAATCTCGCCAGATTTGTCGCCGCACAAGGCACTGCGACAAACGCAGCCTCCGGCGCCGGCCAAAACCAAACCAATTTCCAGTTACAGCCATTACCGACACCGGGCTTGGTCGAATACACCATTGAAATTGACGGGCAGACCATGCGTTACCGAAATGGATATCAGGATTGGATTAACTTCACCTGGCCTTCCACCCTTGGCCAACCGGGTGCAAAGATCACAGCGCTTGCACCAGATGGGCAATCCCTGGAAATTGCCAATTTCCCTGGTCAGTTTGGACTGGAAAAATTAATTAATGCCGCACAGCGCAACAAACAGGCTAACGGCATTTTTACGATGGCATGGAGTGGAAATGGAACCAGAGTAAGCGTTAATTTCCGTCTCATTAGCGATTCGCGCAGCGTCACCAGTGCATCGGGTGCCAGTAACGAAAATGGACTGCGTGGCCTGCAACTACCTATCTCGGTAGCAGGCGCAGCTAGCTGAGAAAACGACAGGAGACGAATTAGATCATGAGCGCTTCCACCGCAGTTCATCTACGCAACCCGACTTCGATCTATTTCGGGAAGGTCGTTTCGCGCGGCGATTTCGTAAAAAGCGCCGCCGGAACACACGTCATCGCGCTAATCGATAAATGGGTAGCACAAGGAATGGAAATGCTGATCGCCAGCCCAGCCTGGAAAGCTTATTACGATAATGCTGGCGCAATAGACTTCCTGTTTATCGCCTTGCGAAAGAAGCACGCGATTTGCGGATGCCTGACTCCTAGTGAAGATGCCTCATCACGGCGCTTTCCCTTCATTGCCGCCACCCTGTTCGAGACTGATGATGCAGCAGGATTTCTGCCATTTAGCCTGCTCATGCTGGAAAGGCACTTTGGCCACCAGCGGGCGCTGTCGCATCATGCTGTCAAAACGTACGATGCTGCCGATACGCTGCTTAGGCTCAACGATGTTCCTTTCGAAACGAAATCCGCCCAGGACAATGCTCTGAAATCCTATGATGCATTCCTTCTCAACACATCTATCACGGGCTTATCTGAAACGCTTCATCTTGAAGAAGGACAGGTTGCATTACGTCGAATGGTCCTGGCTATCGGCTATCTGCTGCAACCGATCCTAAGCAATTACCTTATCCCGCCGCAAAAAGGTTTAGCACTACCGCTACCACACGACCAAGAACAACTTGCGTTTGTAAAAACCTTATGGCTCGACCTCGTTTCCGTTTTTCTGGGCCGCTCGGAATTCGAACTAAGTGTTTTTTCATGCACGCATTATGGCAAACCGAAATTAATTATTACCTTTAACGGCACAACGCCTAATGCTTTCCTCGCATTGTTTGAAGAACAAGCCGCGCAGGAGTATTTAATCGACGTCAGCCAGTCTATCTGGGTTGAAGATTACGTTCACCAAGATCCGGCCACATTCAAATTGGCCAGTTATATGGAACACGGAAATTTGACGCTCCGACAAATGGCGGAAACCTTTCGTCAGAGCTTCTTCGGATAAAGCATCGCCCCGTCCCCCTATACATCGTTGAATTTTATACCTAATACCATCTCACATGCGATCCTTCAGCCTTATGCGTTTGGTTCCGTCACTTATCCTGTTTATCATTGCCTGGCCCACGGTTGCACAAAGCGCGCAATCCCCTGCAGTGGCGACTATGCCACCTAGCCGGATCGTTATTTCCGGTACAGTGCCAGACGAAGCAACAAAAGCCGCACTGCTGGCTCGCTTGGCGGAAATTTACGGCGCAGCAGCAATCGATGACCGCGTCGCTGTAGGCGGAGTAATTGCACCGCCAAATTGGGCCGCCCACGTTCCGAAAGTGATGACGCAGCAGCTCAAGTCAATCAGCAAAGGGCAACTAGTAATAGAGGGCACTAACATATCCCTGCGAGGTGAAGTTGAGAGCGAGGCGGTACGGCAGGAGATCGCCAGCAACGTCGCAAGTGCACTAAATCCTACCTATGTAATAAAGAACGGGTTGCGAGTTACGGCAGCCAGCCAAGCTGTGATTGATCAGACACTTGCCAACCGAATCGTTGAGTTCGAACCGGGCAGCGCATTACTCACTGAATCTGGCAAGCTTGTCCTCAACGAAATAACGCAGGCGCTAAAGCAAGTAAAGGCAAAGCGTTTGGACGTAATTGGGCATACCGACAACTCTGGCATCGTGGCACGCAATCTTGCTTTGTCACGTGCCCGAGCAGACTCCGTTAAAACTTATCTGGTGGAACAGGGCATATCTCCAGAACTGATCGGCACCAGCGGCATAGGCGCCGATCAGCCGATCGCTTCCAATGCCACTGAAGAAGGCAGAAAACGTAACCGGCGCATAGAATTCCGAATTGGCCAGTAAGAGACGCCCATCGAAACTAGAACTCATTTCATAAATAGCGGCGCAGCAAAATCATAGAACAAGCGAGATGAACGAAACCGGTAAAGCGTTGGTCGTCATATTTCCAACGGGTCAATATCCGTCGGAATTTGTTCAGCCATGCGAACAAACGCTCGA
>DATFAZ010000282.1:0-3690 GCA_035254105.1 Noviherbaspirillum sp.
TGCGCCAGCATCATGTCTCCTTCCAGTTTGAGCTTGCCGCTCATGAAGGCGGTGATGCCGTTAAGTTCCCCTTTGAGCAAGGCCTTCAGGTCGTCATCCGCCATCTTTAGGTTGACGTCGGCAGACGGTGCAACGCCGTCATGCGCAGTGCACTGGCCGTTATCGATGACGACATACATCGGTGTCGAAATACTGTATTGAATTGTGGTCCGCATATTCGCCGCTGCAGCGGAATTCAGTGCGGCAGGCAATTGCTTGATTAAATCGTTAACACTCATGAACACTCCCAAAATATCAAAATAGGCCTCTTTGATTTGATCTGATTATGCGTTGAGGCCAGTCACGCAAAAGTTGGATGCCATGATGCCGGGGTTTTGCTCTTCGATCCTGCCGAGTTCGTACGCATCGTAATAAATGGGGCAGTCGCAAATTGAAAACATATCATTCCCAGCTGACCGTGTTACGTGTTTTCATCTCCCGGTCAATTAATGCGCCATAGCGCTTTTCCACTTCGCTGCGCCTGACCTTCATCGTGGGTGTCATCAAGCCATTTTCGATACTCCAGCCATCCCGCAGGATCACGCATTTGGCGATCCGCTCATGTGCTTCCAGTCCCGCATTCACCAGTTCCATATCAGCCATCAACTGCTTCTCCAGCTCGGCTTTCGGTTTGCGACGTGCATCGTCAGTCAATGTAACCAGCATGATCGGTTGCGTCAGGCCGGAGCCGATGAAAAGCAGCTGGTCGATGCTGGTGTTGCGTGCCAGTGCGCATTCGATCGGCGCAGGTGCGACGTACTTGCCCTTCGCGGTCTTGAAGATATCCTTGACGCGGCCAGTGATATAGAGGAAACCGTCATTATCGACACGTCCTTTGTCGCCGGTACGCAAATAACCGTCTTCGGTAAATGCGGCCTTGGTGAGGTCTGGCGCCTTGAAATAGCCGGCCATCAGGCCCCCATGCTTGAACAGTATTTCGCCTTCCTCGGACAGGCGGAATCCGGATTCCGGCAGCGGTTTGCCGACCGAGCCGACCCGGTTTTGCGCAGGCAGGCATGCGGTTGGATACACCGATGCTTCAGTCATGCCGTAGCCCTGGTAAATATCGATGCCGATCTTGCGGAACCAGTCCAGCAGCGGCACCGGCATCGGCGCAGCGCCGACGACGCACATGCGCGAATTCTGCAGGCCCATCCCTTTCAGTATCTTGCGGCGGATGAGGCTGCGCACGAGCGGAATCGCCATCAGGCGGTTCAGTTTCTGTTCTGGTAATTTCTTCAGGATGCCGCCCTGGATCCGGCTATAGACCAGGGGCACGCCGAAGAAGCGGGTGGGGGCGACCTGCGGCAATTGCTCGGCAAGTTTGTCGACGTTTTCCAAAAAGTGCACTTCTGCGCCGGTATAAAAGCTGGCCATCTCTACCGCCACCCGTTCAAACGCGTGCGCCAGCGGCATATAGGAAAAGTAGCGCTCTTCCGGCTCCGGCGGCAACATCGCCAGCGCACCGCGCGCAGTAAACAATACATTACCGTATGTCAGCATGACGCCTTTCGGATTGCCTGTCGTGCCGGAGGTGTACACCAGCGTCATCAGAGTATCGGGTGGTGGCGGCTGATACGACAGCAGGGGTGCATGCTGCGCAATCAGGTCGTTCCACTGCAATTGCCCGGCCGGTGCTTCCGGATAAGGGAAGGCGATGGTCTTTATCCCGTCCGGCAATGCCGAATTGAAGCTGCCGGCATCGGGCATGGGGCCGAGGAATACTGCCTTGGCGTCGCTGTGTTCGACGATGTAGCGCGTGTTTTCCGGCGATTGGCGTGGGTACAGGCCGACGCTGACGTACCCTGCCATGGCAATGGCAAGATCGGCCATGAACCAGTGTGCGGTATTGCGGCCGGAGATGCAGATGCGGCTGCCAGGCTCCCAACCCATCGACTGCAGGGCGGCAGCCATGCGGGCTACCTGGTCGGCGGCCTGGCCCCATGTCGTTGGCTGCCATCTGCCATTGAGAGGCTGGTACAGCCATGGCTTGTCGGGCTGTACCGAAGCCCAGTGTTGCAGCATTTGAACCGGATATTTTTCTATGTTCATCGATTGTCTCCTCGCTGCTGCGATTGAATTGTTTTTTTACATTGGGGCGCCTCTCAGATTGCGTGCGCGGCTGACAGCGCTGCTATCTGCACCGCGCTCACGCCGGCTTCCTGCAGTACGGTGTGGGTATCCGCACCTAGCGCCGGGCTGCCCGGATTGTCCTTTGTGCTGTCGGTAGATGCGGCTGATCCGGAAAAAAGAACCGGCAGTCTGAATGCCGGCTTACCATTCTCGGTTGCGATGAGCCCGCGTGCTTGCACCTGTGGATCCTTGAGCGCCTCCTCCGGAGTGTAGATCGCCGATACACAGCAGTCCTTGTCGCACAACAAATCGTCCCACGCGTCGCGCGTGCGGGTTCTGAAAATGGCTGCCAGTTCGGTGCGCAGTGCGCTGCCGCCTTCGCCGGGCGCGAGCGACATCCGCGTCAAATCAGGTCGATTCACCGCTGCGCAAAAATTAAAGAAGAATTTCGGCTCAAGCGCGGCCATGGCGACATGCTTGCCGTCTGCGCATTCATAGACGCTGTAGTTGGGCAGCACTCCTGTGAGCATGTCGCTGCCGCGCGCATTGGCATGGCCCAGCGTGCGGATGGTAGCCAGGGCCATTACCTGCAACGCAAGCGTGCCGTCGAGCATGCTGACATCGACAAAGCTGCCCGCGTCGGAAGCCTTTGCACCGATGATTGCAGCGAGAATGCCGACTGCACAGGTCAGTGCGCCGCCGGCCAGGTCCGCCATCTGGAAATTGGAAAGCGCTGGTGGATCGCCCGCTATGCCGGTCTGGTCAAGCGCACCGGCATAGCCGCAATAATTCATGTCGTGGCCCGCCCGGTTCTTGTACGGCCCGGTCTGGCCATAGCCGGTCAGTGCGGCATAGACCAGGCGCGGATTGATTTCCTTGAGCGCTTCATAACCGCAACCGAGCTTGTCCATCACGCCCGGGCGGAAGGATTCGATGACGACGTCCGCGCCTTCGGCCATTTTCCGGAACGCAGCGGCAGCTTCCGGCTGGCGCAAATCCAGCGTCACCGACTTCTTGCCGCGGTTGATCAGTTCGAACAATTCTGGCGACAGGCTGCGCGCATAATCGCCGTCTTGCGGATCTTCGATTTTGATGACGTCCGCTCCGAGCTGTGCCAGGTAGAGCGTGCAGAAAGGGCCCGGGAGTAGACGCGTCAGGTCAAGGACGCGGACGCCCGTTAGAAGTGAATTCATCATAAGAAATATGAGTCCGTTTGAAAACCTACTGCGCGGCCCCATTTTCGTCCTGTGATGCTCATCGTACTTGCAGGGCGCGTATGCGCTTGCAAGCGCATACTGGCTTCGCAGGCGGGCAGCATGCTGCCCGAAACCCCTGCTTCGCCCTCACGTACGATTGCGCTTCTCGGACAAAACTGGGGCCGCTCGCTACAGTTTTCAAACGGGCTCTAAGAAAATTCAAAACAGGGCGTCCGGTAGCTGAACCTGCGCGCAGATCAGATGCAGCAAGATCAGATGCAGCGAGCAATGATTTCTTTCATGATCTCGTTCGTGCCCCCGTAGATGCGCTGGGCGCGTGCGTCGATGTAGGCGCGGGCCACCGGATACTCGAGCATGAAGC
>DATFAZ010000283.1:0-7934 GCA_035254105.1 Noviherbaspirillum sp.
GTGGACGACAAGGGCACGGTATCTACACGCTCCAGCCACACGATCGTGTTCGAGCATGAAGAAGGGCAGGACAAGCGAGAGGAAACAGAAGCGCTGGTGCGCCGTCTTCTCATCGAGCGATATGGCTCTTAAGGCACTTCAGGAGCTTATGCAAGTTCGATTGCGGTCCAGTAAGCAACTTACTTGTACACGAGAATCTGGAAATCAGGCAAAAACATAAAAGTCAGGAACTATTGATTGGATTCATGATCTTTTATCTACATAAAGGAAATCCATAACGGTATGAACATACCGTTTCTTAATTTGCATCCTATCTTTTTCGGCACCCCGCCTGGCGGGTTTCCAATCCCGCATCCGGCTGCTTGCGCGGCCTTTTGTATGTTGCGCGTATTGCGAAGCTGGCTCTTCCCAGCAGTTTCTACAATACCTTCTCCGCTCTGCCGGAGTGTGAGCACACATGCCTGCGCGGTCGTGCATTGCATCTCAAAACGATAACGGAACGGATCATGCCATTTCGCCTACTCCGTCTTTCATTACGCTTCGTGTTGCCCTTAGGGCTGGTAATCGCCTTGTTTGCGTATGCGGTTGTTCCGCTGGTGGATAACCTCACGCTGCGCTGGTTCGTCAAGGATCTGGATGCACGGTCGCAATCGCTGGCCAATGCCTTGCAGGAACCCTTGCTCGAATACATACCGCAAAAATCCGAGAAGAAAGTCCTGCAGCTGTTCGATCGTGCATTACGCGATGAGCGACTGTATGCCATGGCATTCTGCGACCCGACCGGCAAGGTGATGTACAAGACGTCGACGTATCCGGCAGTGCTTGGCTGCCGCATGAATGAAGATCCGAAGAGCAAGCCGCAATCGCTGGTTCAGTTTCCGAAAGGACCATTGCATGTCTCGGAAAGCTCGGTGGATGTTGAGGGGCAGCATATCGGCAAGCTGATCCTGGTGCATGACATGAGCTTCATCGAGCGTCGCAGCGCCGATACCAAGAAGTATGTGATTTTGATGTTCGCGACGCTCGCCGTGGTGATTTCGCTGATTACCGTGATTGTGGCGCATTTGAGTTGGCGCGACTGGATTTCATCGGTCAAGGGTATCCTGCGCGGCGAGATCGGCCCGCGGCCGCAGCAACAATCGACGCCCCCTGAGGTACGTCCGCTCGAAGGCGACCTGCGTGCTTTACTGCATGAAATTAATATCGAACGCCGTACCCGCGACGACGTGACGCATCTGTGGACACCGGAAAAACTGCGCGTGTTGCTGCATGAAGAACTGGCGGGCGATGAAGTGCTGGTGGTATCCAACCGTGAGCCTTATTTGCACATGCATACCGGCAAGGGAATCGAAGTGCAACGGCCTGCCAGCGGCTTAGTCACTGCGGTGGAGCCTGTCATGCGCGCCTGTTCCGGCACCTGGATTGCCCATGGTAGTGGCTCTGCGGACCATGATGTGGTCGATCAGGATGACCGCGTGCCTGTACCCCCGGGAAATCCCTCCTACACGCTGCGACGCGTGTGGCTGACCAAGGAAGAAGAGCAGGGCTATTACTATGGCTTTGCAAATGAGGGCTTGTGGCCACTGTGCCATATTGCGCATGTGCGTCCGGTATTCCGCTCTTCCGACTGGGAGCAATACGAAGCGGTGAACCAGCGCTTTGCCGATGCCGTCGTGAAAGAAGCGCATACCGACGATCCGGTTGTGCTGGTACAGGATTACCACTTCGCCTTGCTGCCACGCATGGTGCGCGAGGCGCTGCCGAAAGCGACCATCATCACCTTCTGGCACATCCCCTGGCCTAATCCGGAATCCTTCGGTATCTGCCCGTGGCGCGAGGAGTTGCTGGAAGGTCTGCTAGGCAGCACCATTCTCGGTTTTCATACGCCATTTCATCGCAAGAACTTCCTCGAAACCGTGGACCGCTATCTGGAAACGCGTATCGAGCACGAGGCTTCGACCATCTCCTATGGCGGCAAACTCACGCAGGTCGAGCATTATCCGATCTCGATTGCGTGGCCAGAGCCGGATGCCTCGCAACCTTCGGCTGAGGAATCCCGCAATGCGATTCGCGCCGAGAACGGGCTGCCATCCGATCATCTGCTGGCGATCGGTGTTGACCGGTTGGATTACACCAAAGGGATCATCGAACGCTTCCAGGCAATCGAACGCATGCTGGAGGCGCATCCGAACCTGGTCGGTAAGTTCACAATGATCCAGATCGCCGCACCGTCGCGTTCCTCGCTGGATGAATACCAGAACTTCGAAACCCGGGTACGCATGCAGGTGCAGCGCATCAACAACCGTTTCGCGGTTGGCAGTTACCCGCCCATCATCCTGAAGGTGGAGCATCACGGCTCGGAAGACGTTAAACGCTATTACCGTGCTGCCGAGGTATGCATGGTAACGAGCCTGCACGACGGAATGAACCTCGTCGCCAAGGAATTCATCGCGGCACGCGATGACGAGCGCGGTGTGCTGGTGCTATCCCAGTTCACGGGCGCTGCACGGGAACTCCATGAAGCACTGATAGTCAATCCGTATCATATCGAGCAGAGCGCCGATGCCTTGTATCGCGCGCTGACCATGCCAGAGGTCGAGCAGCGCGAACGCATGCGCAGCATGCGTTCGCTGGTGAAGGATTTCAATATCTATCGCTGGGCCGGTCGCATGCTGCTCGATGCCGCACGGCTGCGGCAACGGGAGCGCATCATGACAAAAATTCATTCGCACAGCCGAAAATCCTTGCGACGCGTGGTCTGATCATGCGTTCCCTGCGCTCGCCAGCCGGAATAAAACGTCTCGATGACATCGTCAAGCCGGGACTGCTCTGCGCTTTTGACTTCGACGGCACCCTCGCACCACTCGTGCCGCATCCAGATCAGGCCCATCTGCCGGACGACATCCGGCAACGCCTGATTGCCTTGTCCGAATTTGTGCCCGTGGCTGTCATTACCGGGCGCTCGGTATTAGATATCTCGGCGCGGCTTGGATTCACGCCGGACTTCGTCGTAGGGAACCACGGCCTCGAAGGTGTGCCCGGGTGGGAAACGCAAGCGGCTTATCACGAAAAACTATGCACGGGCTGGCGCGATGCTTTGAAAAAGGCGCTGGGTGGGCAGGACTTCGATCCTGGAATCTTGCTTGAAGATAAGCGCTATTCACTGTCGCTGCATTACCGCGCTACAAAAGACCCAGGCGACGCAGAGAGCCGCCTGGCTGCACTGTTTCGCCAGTTGCGGCCGGCGCCGCGTGTCGTCGCAGGAAAGTATGTATTCAACCTGCTGGCGCTGGATGCATGCCACAAAGGCAGTGCGCTGGAAAAGATGATGCGTACCTGCAGCGCGCGCAATGCGATTTATGTGGGCGATGACGTCACGGATGAAGATGTATTCCGTTTGCACCGGCGTGATGTGCTCTCTGTCAGGATAGAACGCTCTGCGCACAGTGCGGCGGATTTTTTTCTGCCGCAGGCAACGGATATTTTGTGGCTGCTGGAAGAGCTCGCTGAGCGGCTCCGGCTTCTCGGGGCGCGTAACTGGCTGCATACCGAGACTGCCGGTACCGTCTGATTAGCAAGGGGAGTCATATGAGGCAAAACGGATCACGCACACAATCACTTGATCTCGCACTTATCGGAAATTCGCGAACCAGTGCCCTCATCGACAAAAATGCTTCGATTGTCTGGTGGTGCTATCCGTACTTCGACAGCGAACCCATATGCTGCTCGCTGCTGCAATCCGAGGAGCAGCAGGCAGGTTTCGGAGAAATCGGCGTCGAACTGAACGGCGTGTCGAAAGCGGAGCAGCATTACGAGCACAATTCCGCCATCCTGATCAGCCGGATCAAGGACGATGCCGGCAATGGCATCGAAGTCATCGATTTTGCGCCGCGTTTCTATCTGCATGGCCGCATGTTTGCGCCGACCATGCTGGTGCGTATCGTGCGCCGTACTGCGGGGCGTCCGCGCATCACCCTGCGCCTGCGGCCCGCGGTGAATTACGGCAGCGAACGCGCCGTCACTCGCTGCGGCGCACACCATATCTCTTACACTGGCATGTCGCAGCCGATGCGTCTGACGACCGATACCTCGGTGTCGTCGGTGATCGATGAGAGACCCTTCTTCCTGCATGACAGCGTCACGTTGCTGATGGGCCCCGACGAAACCGTGGACGGCGCACCGCATGATATCGGGCGCTCTTTTTACGAGAAGACCAAGGATTACTGGAACCGCTGGGTGCGCAACCTCGCAATTCCATTCGAATGGCAGCAAGTGGTGATCCGCGCTGCGATTACGCTGAAGCTAAATGCCTTCGACGATACAGGTGCCATCATTGCTGCCGTCACCACCTCCATTCCGGAGGCTCCCGGCAGCGGGCGCAACTGGGATTACCGCTATTGCTGGCTGCGCGACGCCTACTTCGTGGTCGATGCGCTCAACAGCCTCGGTGCCACCGGCACCATGGAGCACTATCTCGACTACATCCTTAACATCATCGCCGATGCGCGTGACGCGCCGCTGCAGCCAGTCTATGGTCTCCGGCGTGAAGCGGTGCTCGACGAATGGGTAGCCCCCGCCTTGGCCGGCTATCGCGGTATGGGCCCGGTACGCGTCGGCAATCTTGCGTATCACCAGGTGCAGAACGACGTTTTCGGTGCGGCGATTCTGGCGAGCACGCAGGCATTCTTTGATACCCGGCTGGAACGCCCGGCCAGCATCCACATGTTCCGCGATCTGGAGCGACTCGGCGAGCAGGCGGTGCGGACCTACAATGTGCCGGATGCCGGCATCTGGGAACTGCGCGGCACCAAGCGCGTACATACCTTCTCCAGCATCATGTGCTGGGCAGCATGCCAGCGCCTGGCCTGCATTGCGCGCCGGCTCTCGCTGCCGGAGCGCGAGGCGGAATGGTCTGGCCATGCGGACCGGATTCATGCAGAGATCTGCAGTTCGGCGTGGAACGCCGATATGGAAAGCTTCGTTTCTACCTTCGGCGGCGACCGGCTGGATGCGAGCCTGCTGTTGATGGCGGAATTCCAGTTCCTGAAGCCGGACGACCCGCGTTTTGTGTCAACCGTGCGCACCATCGAAAAGCATCTTCTGCGAGGCGAGTTCCTGCTGCGCTACGATGAAGAAGACGATTTCGGCCTGCCGGAAACCGCATTCCTCGTATGCACCCTGTGGTGGATACTTGCCCTGGCAAAAATGGGAGAAACGCAACGTGCGCGCAGCTTGTTCGAGAAGGTGCTCACGAAATGCAACCATCTCGGCATGCTGGCGGAGGATGTGGAGACTGTTACCGGTGAACTGTGGGGGAATTTCCCGCAGACTTACAGCATGGTGGGCCTGATCCAGTGCGCATCGCGCCTGTCCATCGCATGGGACAAGGCGTATTGGCAGCATGGCGGCTAAAGAGAAGTGGAACGATAGAGCATGGAAGCAGATTACATTGCCGGCCTCGATATCGGCGGCACCAAGATAGCCGCGATGGTCGCTGCACCGCATGGCCCGCTGGTGCGCCTGACGCAGCCCACGGTCAAGGCCGGTGGGGTGCGCGCATTGCCGGAACAGGCGATTGCCTTGCTCGACGAAGCTTGCCGCCAGTCCGGCGTGCAACCGCATGCGGTAAAAACCATCGGCGTCGCGTCATGCGGCCCCTTTGTCCGGATGGACAATATGCTCGGCCTGGCTGCGCCCAACATCTGCGGCGGACTTGTCGCAGGTTCCGACCTGCCGAACGACTGGAAAGCGATCCCGATCGAACAGGTGCTGCGCGAGCGCTTCGATAAAGTCGTCATCGACAATGATTGCGTGGCGGCGCTGGCGGCGGAACGTACCTTCGGTGCAGTCAAGGAAGAGCGCGACTGCGTGTATGTCACATGGAGCACGGGCATCGGCTTTGGCCTGTGCGTCGACGGGCATATCCTGCGCGGCAAGCATGGCAATGCCGGCCATGCAGGACACATGCTGATGAGTGAGAGCCAAGATGTCTTGTGCGGATGCGGCAATCGCGGCGATCTGGAAGCCCTGATCTCCGGCCGCAACATTTCACGACCGCTCAACATGCGCACCGCAGAACTGTTCCAGGCCGCGCACGACGGTGACGCCAGGGCATATGCGGTGACCATCGAAGCGGCACGCTGGCTGGGGCGGGCGCTGTACAACATCGTCGCCACGCTGGATACGCGCATGTTCGTCATCGGTGGCAGCGTATGGCTTCATCATGGCGTCTGGCTTGCGCCGGCCGTGCTGCAGGAAATTGAATCGCGCCTGCCGGCGTTAAGCGAAGGCGTGAAGCTCATGCCGGCAGCGCTGGGAACGCTGGTCGCCGATGTCGGCGCGCTCAGCCTTGTCATCCCGCACGAGTGGGTTTTCGAATGGCGCAAGACGACGCCATGGCAGGCACTCAGCAGCGGCTAAAGTTCTCGCGCCGCTTTTACTTCAGTCCGAACAAGGTCGCAAGGAATCTGCGATGCGGTTTCGCTTCCTGCACTGCCGGCTGCTGCATTTTTTCAGCGTCTTGCATCGGATGCTCTGCATACCATCTTCCGAAACGCAGGTCATGCGTCATGATATGACCGACAAGCCATTTGTTCAGGAAGCGACGAAGCTCTTGCACGCGATCCTCGGTCCACGGCTCGCCGTTACCGAGAAAATCCGCAACATGCGAGGCAAAATCCTCGTGCAACTTCAGATGCTGTTCAAACGCCGGATACCCGCTTTTCTCCATGAGCGCCTGCTCATTGGAAAAATGCACCACTACGTAATCCAGTAATTCCTCGACTGTCTTTTCGACAGAGCCCAGATTCAGCGCCTTGACCAGAAAAAACAGGTGCTGATGCTCTTCATCGACCTGGTCGATATTGACCTTGAATCCTTTTCTCCATTCGATAACGAACGGCGCCTTCGTGGCGATTGCTTCTTCAGTCATGATGATTGATCCTTGCAGGCTGGGTAATTGAGCAGCAGGCAAATGCAGGTATGCCTGTGCGGGGAAGCAGATAAAAACTGGAGTGTTTCACTCGGAAATCTCGTTGCAATTGAGTGTTGCTTGAATGAAGTGTAGAGCGTCATGCAACCCGGAAACTTTGATCTGGATCAATTGAGGTCGGGAGCAAATACCGCTTTCACTACAGCGCTTTCAGCCTCGCAAAGGGCTGACGCAGCCGAGATGATTTGCTTGTGGATCAATGCGTGCGGAATCGACCGCATAGTCAGACTGAAGGCGCGCTGTCTAATAGGTCGCAGAAGTCGTGCAGAAAATAATGAGGGAGCAATCAGCCAAGACAAATTGCCAGGTTGCGAGCGGTAAATCTGTGCCGAAGCAGGTTAGTGAAATTTCCCTCACGAGCTTGGAGGCCGCACCGATGAAAAGGCGCGGGCGAGGGCGGCGCACTGCATCAGCAATGGCGGGCGGTGTTCATGGGATTACTTGGCAAGGCGCTGCTTGCATTTAACTGCGGTGTTCCTGATCGCTTGCTCACGCCACGTTCCTTACGGCGCGGGCACGGATACCGATTCTACTTCAGGTATCCGTCAGCTCCCGCGTCTCTTGATGATGGCGTCGCACAAACCGTCGGGCTTTAACGGCACTTCTCGTTGTAGGCCTGCTTCATATCCGCGATCAGGTTCGCGCGTTCCGCCTTGCCGCCGATCTGCTGACCCGGGATATACGCGAATGGGCAGTTGAGTTTGTCAGCCTGCGCAGTGTAGTTCACATACAGCTGGATAACTTCTTTCCCCAGGGCGCAGGTCTGTGGCGTTGGCTTGGCGTCATCCTCCAGCTTTTGCATGCTGGCCAGTTTCGGTTCGACAGGTTTCATCAAGGCCTCGCACTGCTGTTGCGTAGCGGCCAAGGAACATGTCGTGAAGGTGAATAGAAGGACGGCAATGAATGTGCGCATAATTTTTTCCGGTTGTTGAAAGTTGTCGAA
>DATFAZ010000284.1:0-2168 GCA_035254105.1 Noviherbaspirillum sp.
GATGAAGTGATCGGAGTCATGGTTGATGACGCCGTCGCGATCCAGAATGATCAGTTTCATACGCAGCTCGGTTTGTCGGTCAGGCAGCCAGCTTCGAAATGTCGGCTACCCGGTTCATCATGCCGTGCAAATCGGACAGCAATGCAAGGCGATTGTTGCGCAACTGCTCGTCCTCCGCCATTACCATGACATCGTTGAAGAAAGCATCGACGTTGTCGCGCAAATGCGCAAGCGTCTTCAGTGTGCCGGTGAAGTCCCCGCTGGCAAACGCTGCATCGACCTGCGGCTTCAGTCGCTCCATGGCGGAATAGAGTCCTTCTTCCGCGGCTTCCTTCAGCAGGCTCATGTGCACGCTGGCTGTCGCCACTTCTGTCTTTTTGAGGATATTGGTGATGCGCTTGTTGGCAGCCGCGAGCGATTCGGCTTCGGGGAGTGCTGCGAAGGCTTTCACCGCATCAAGTCGTTCAATGATGTTGTCGAGGCGGTCCGGATTTTGGGCCACCACTGCTTCGATCTCGTTTGGCGAATAACCGCGTTCGCGCAAGAGGCCGCGCAGACGGTCGAACATAAAGGCAGCTACCTCGGCGGTCGAGTCCTTGAAGTTTGCGTTGCCGAAAAACAGTTGTGCAGCATCCTGCAGCAATCCGTTCAGTGACAAAGGCAGGCGCTTTTCGACCAGCATGCGCAGCACGCCCAATGCATGACGGCGCAGCGCAAACGGGTCCTTGTCGCCAGTCGGCTGCAATCCGATACCCCAGATGCCGACCAGCGTCTCCAGTTTGTCTGCCAGCGCCACCACGGTGCCGGTTTGGGTAGTGGGCAGCGCGTCGCCGGCAAAGCGCGGCTGGTAGTGCTCGGATGCAGCCAGTGCCACCTCTTCATGTTCGCCGTCGTGACGCGCATAGTAGGTGCCCATTATGCCCTGCAGCTCTGGGAATTCACCCACCATATCGGTCAGCAGATCGAGTTTTGCCAGCACTGCACCGCGTTCGGCCAGTGCCGCATCGGCATTCAGGCTGCCAGCGATCTTGCCGGACAGGGATTTAACGCGCTCGGTGCGCTGGGCCTGCGTGCCCAGCTTGTTGTGATACACGACATTGGCAAGTCCGGGCAAGCGATCCGCGAGCTTCTTTTTCTTGTCCTGCTCAAAAAAGAATTTGGCATCTGACAGGCGCGGGCGTACCACGCGCTCGTTGCCGCCGATGATGTGTTGCGGATCAGCCGTTTCCAGGTTCGACACGATCAGGAAGCGTGAACGCAGGCGGCCGTGCGCATTGGTCAGCGCAAAATATTTCTGGTTCGTCTGCATCGTCAGAATCAGGCATTCCTGCGGCACGGACAGGAAGGTTTCCTCGAACTTGCATTCATATACGACCGGCCATTCGACCAGTGCCGTCACTTCATCCAGCAGGGATTCGGGCATCAGCACCTTATCGTGGCCGGCTTTTTCCAGCAGCGCAGCGCGGATACGTTCCTTGCGTGCGACGACAGCAGGAACGACCTTGCCTTGCACCTCCAGCGTGGTCGCATACGTATCCGCATTCGCAATGGCCAGTTCCTGCTGCGACAGGAAACGGTGTCCGAGCGTAGCGCGACCGGCGGACAGGCCAAGGATCGCAATTGGCACAACTTCGCTGCCATGCAGTGCGATCAGTTTGTGTGCCGGGCGCACGAATTGCACAGTGGAGCCGTCCGGGCGCTGGTAGCTCATCAGCTTTGGGATGGGCAGCTTTGCGAGAGCATCTTCCAGTGCGGCCTGCAGGCCGCCATGCAGCGCGGAGCCATGAGCAGTATAGGTATAGAAGAAGCTGTCGGCCTTGCCATCGGCGGCGCGCTCCAGGTCGTTCACTTTCAGATCGGGGAACCCCAGGGCAGCCAGTTTTTTTGCCAGTGGCGCAGTCGGATTGCCTTCCTTGTCGAGCGCCACGGATACCGGCAGCACCTTTTCGCGAATCGATTTGTCCGGCGACATCGCCCGTACTTTGGTGATTGAAACGGCCAGGCGGCGCGGCGTCGCGTAAGCAGTTGCGACCGAGTCGGCTTCGATGAAGTCGCGTGATTTCAATCCGTTGAAAATGCCGGTGGCGAATGCCTCGCCGAGTTTTGCCAGGGCTTTCGGCGGGAGCTCTTCGGTAAGCAGTTCGACTAACAGTGTCTGATTCATATTC
>DATFAZ010000285.1:0-6442 GCA_035254105.1 Noviherbaspirillum sp.
CACTTACCGGTGCAAGTTGGATGACGTCATAGTTCTTTGGTCTCAATCGCTGACACCTGAACAACTCGCATCCACGCTTACATACCGGAACATGGCTGGACAAGCTTCGTCGAAGGCTTTCGGTGCTTTGGTCCTGCACTTCTTTAATCACCAAACGCACCACCGAGGGCAAGTAAGCACTCTTCTGTTTCAGGCCGGCGTGGACGTAGGCGTAACGGATCTGCTTGCTGTCATACCAAACCAGCCTTGAGTTGAACACGCAAGCGCAATACCCTGCCTTCGCTTCCCAGCCTTGTCTACGATAGCCAGTTGTAGTTACTTCATTCTTTTAGGCGAGCAACCTTACCGTTTTGATTTACTCTGGCTTCGACCGTATTGTGAAACTGAATACTGTTGAATTCGCAAGCGTAAAGGAAGCTGCTGTACTACTGGCCTTTTCAGCGATTGGCTGGAAGGTTTATAGTACGGTCTTGCTTTGAAGCACTCTCTCACGATATCGGACTTCCAGATGCATATCCTGATCGTCGAAGATGACGCCGACATCGCCGGCAATCTTTACGACTACCTAAGCGCAAAAGGCCATGAAGTCGATGCCGCTCCCAACGGCATTACGGCGCTGCATCTGGTGGCGACGCAGCGTTTCGATGCGATTGTGCTGGATGTTGGATTGCCTGGCGTGGATGGACTGACTGTGGCGCAACGTATTCGGCGTGATGCCAGATCGAGCGTGCCGATCCTGATGCTGACCGCCCGCGATACGCTGGAGGACAAGTTGGCCGGCTTTGATGCAGGCGCGGACGATTATCTGGTCAAGCCGTTCGCGCTGAAGGAAGTCGAGGCGCGCATCATGGCGCTGGCCAAGCGTGCCCGGGGGCAGGTGGTCGATTCGATCCTGCGTTTCGGCGCACTGGCCTACGACCCGTTCAGCGGCGTGGCAAGCTGGGAAGACAAGCCGCTGAAACTCTCGCCAAAGAGCCTGAAATTGCTGGTCACCATGCTGGCTCAGCCCGGCCGGCTGTTTTCACGCGATGATCTGGAGCAAGCCGTGTGGGGTGAGCCGCAGCCGACCAGCGATGCCTTGCGTAGCCATCTGTCGCAGCTGCGCCGGGAGCTGGCATTGCCCGAGGGCGTGAGCCTGATTGAGACGGTACACGGACGCGGTTATCGCCTGGTGAATACAAATGACGCGTAGCTTGCGCTGGCGGCTGGCCTGGACCTTCACGCTGCTCTCCACCTTTGCTGTCCTGATCCAGGCGGTCGCACTGTTTGTCGGCACGGAAGAGCGCGAAGAAGAGCTGATCGACGAAGTGGTCAACGCGACGCTGGACGAGATGCTTAGACGGAATCCCGATTCCATTCCGGAGGAAGAAAGATTATCGCCCCGGTTGAATCTCTATCATGTGGAAGCCGGCGAAAAGCCGTCGATACTGCCGCCTCATTTTTCATCGGTCCGTGCCGGGAATTACGAATGGTATACCGATGACGGCACCGAGTACCACGTAGGGGTGCGTGATTACAAGGGTGAACGGCTCTACCTGTTGTACGACACCACCGAGCATGAGGCACGTATCAATAATCTGTTATGGAGCCTGGTCCTCGGGCTTGTTGTACTGAGCGGCGTTTCGCTCTGGCTTGGTTACTGGCTGGCCGGCCGCATGCTGTACCAGCTCGAAAAGATGACGCGGCGCCTGCTGCAGGACGACACGGCGATATTGAATGAGCCGGATTTTGACCGTGAGGTTGCTTTGCTGGCTGGGGCGCTTGATGACTATCGTCAGCGCAATCGCGATCTTCTGGCGCGCGAACGGGAATTCACGGCCAATGTCAGCCATGAACTGCGCACGCCGCTGACGGGCATTCGCACTTCTGCCGAGCTGTTTACAGAAGACGCAGCCTTGTCCGGCCGCAACCGGGAGCGGGCAGAGCGCATCATCAAATCCGTCGATGACATGGAGTCGCGCTTGCGTGGCCTGCTGTTCCTGGGGCGCGAACTTGCAGCGGCAGAACGGCGCCCTGTGGACTTGAAGGTTCTCGCGGAAGCCTGCGCCGATCATTTTCGCCCGTCATGCGAGGCTGCGGGCGTGACGCTTGCGGTAAATATTGCACCGCGCACCATGATCGACGCCGATCCATCGCTGCTGCAACTGCTGCTGGAAAACCTGATCGGGAATGCCGTTCGCTATACAACTCAAGGCCGAATCGACGTATGTTTCCGTGATGGCGAACTAGAGATCGCCGATACCGGCATCGGCATACCTCCAGAGCATCTGGCGCATGTATTCCAGCGCCATTATCGCGCCACCGATATTCCGGGCGGGCGCGGGCTGGGGCTGTCGATTGTCAAAAGAGTGTGCGACGTGCATGGGTGGCGTTATCGTATCGACAGCATTGCTGCCGAAGGAGATGCACGCAGGGGAACGCGGGTTACGGTAGCGTTCGGGGCGTAATTCCTAGCGCAAACCGTACGGCAAACCCTCCGCAGTTAATGCCGGATTGGCAAGCTTCACAAATTCTTCACAACTTCACCCCCAATCCCTCACAGTCCGGTTTCTATAGTCAGGGCATTAATTCTTTCAGGGAATGCGATGCCCAATCCTTTTTCAACCGTTCTGTCCCGTCTCGGCAACCTGTTCGGTCGCGTGCCGCTGCTGTTTTTCGGCGTCTACCTCCTTGCCTCGTTCGTGACGCGCATTGCGCTGTTGCTGCTTGCCGGGGGCGATGTTGATTGGCTGGCGGTTCCGGGCAGTTTCCTCATCGGGTTTGGCTATGACCTGATTGCTGGCGCATGGGCGATGTTGCCGATTCTGTTGGCCTATATCGTCTTTCCTCAAGGCAGCCGCACCAAGCCGCTTGTCCGGGTGATTTTCTTTGTGCTGCTGGGGTTCAGCGTTTATTTGCTGCTGTTCAATCTCATTTCGGAGCTGCTGTTCTGGGAAGAGTTTGGCGTGCGCTACAACTTCATCGCGGTGGACTACCTGGTCTACACGACTGAAGTTATCGGCAATATCCGCGAATCCTATCCGGTCGGCCCCATCCTTACCGGCCTGTTACTGCTGACCGCGATTGCCTTGTGGCTGCCGCGGAAAAAAGTGCTTGCCATGTTGAATTCCGCTCCTGCATTTGGCTCGCGACTCAAGCAGGCTGCATGCTGGGCGCTCCTGATTGCCGTGGCAGTATCGGCCTCGGCAGTGATGGGCACGGGCATGTTCCAGAATCGCTTCAATGCGGAGCTGGCAGGTAACGGGCTTTATAGTTTCGTTGCCGCGTTTCGCGATAACGAGCTGGATTACTCCCGCTTCTACCTGACACTTCCCAGCAAGGGTGTGCGCAATATGCTCGGGCAGCTGGTCACACCGGGTGCCGCGCGCATCGAGGAGCCCCGCAAGATTGCGGCGAAGCAGGCAGAAAAGCGCCTGAACGTGGTGCTGATTTCCGTTGAAAGCCTGTCGGCAGATTTTCTCGGCAGCTTTGGCAATACCCAGGGCCTGACGCCGAATCTGGATCGCCTTGCGAAAGAAGGCGTGCTGTTTACCCAGTTGTATGCAACAGGCACCCGCACCGTGCGCGGACTGGAAGCGCTGACGCTTTCGATTCCTCCGACACCGGGCCAGTCGATCGTGAAGCGCCCCGATAACGAGCAGCTATTCTCGCTCGGCAGCATCTTCCGCCAAAAGGATTACGACGTGCGCTACGCCTATGGCGGCTACGGTTATTTCGACAATATGAATGCCTTTTTCAGCGGAAACGGTTATCGGGTCGTTGACAGGTTATCGATCCCGGATGCCCGCATTCCCTTTGAAAATATCTGGGGTGTTGCTGACGAAGCCTTGTTCGACCAGGTGCTCGAGGAAATCGATACCTCATACCGTGCGGGGCGCGCTTCGTTTACTCATGTGATGACGACCTCGAACCACCGGCCCTATACCTACCCGGAAGGTCGCATCGACATCCCTTCGCATACCGGCAGGGCAGGGGGCGTGAAATATACCGATTATGCGATTGGCCGTTTCTTTGACATGGCCCGCAATAAGGAATGGTTCCGCGATACCGTGTTTGTGGTCGTGGCCGACCATTGTGCGTCGAGTGCAGGCAAGACCGAGTTGCCGGTCGAGCGCTATCACATCCCGGCAATCGTCTATGCACCTGCGCATTTCAGCCCGCGCCACATCGATCGTCTTGCCAGCCAGATTGATATCGGCCCGACACTACTCGGTATGCTTAACTTCAATTATTCGACTCGTTTTTTCGGGCATGATGTGCTGAACACGCCGCCGGAAGAAGATCGTGCATTCATCAGCAATTACCAGTCGCTCGGGTATCTGAAGAACAATGTGCTAACGGTATTGCGGCCCAAGCAGCAGGTGGCAGCTTTCCGCATCGATGCGAAAAACAATGCGACGCCGATCGCCGTGGAACAGAAACTGCTGCACGAGGCGGTTTCGTATTACCAGGGCGCGGCTGAACTCTATAAGGGCGGTCTCTACCGCGCACTGAAATGACACTGGTAAGGAGCGGGATTTCCCGCTATTGGGATCTGATATTGCCCGTCGTGCTCGCGCCGCTGATATGGTGGACGTTTCATGCGACCAGAATCGACAGGTGGCTGATCGACATTTACTACGATGCGGCCGAGCGCAGTTTTCCATTGCGTAATAACGCTTTCATGGAAAACGTCATGCACAGCGGACTGAAGATGGTGGTTGTCGCTATCGGTATTGCCGTGCTGGGCGCCTTCATACTGAGCTATGTGGTGCCGCAATTGCCGCGCCAGCGCCGGCGTCTGTTGTGGCTGTTCTTCGGCATGGCAGGTGCGGCGCTGCTGGTCTCGACCGTCAAGCACAACAGCACCATGCATTGTCCGTGGGATCTCGCGGAATATGGCGGCTACGCGCCTTTTCATGAATTGTTTGACCGATTGCCGGACAACATCTCGCCCGGCCGCTGTTTCCCCGGTGGTCATGCGTCCGGCGGCTTTGCGCTGCTTGCATTCTATTTCGCATTGCGCGACACCCACCGTGTAGCAGCGCGCTTTTGTCTTGCCGGTGCCCTGACGCTGGGCACGATCATGGGCTGGGCGCAAATGATGCGTGGCGCGCACTTCCTTTCCCACACCGTCTGGTCGGCATGGCTGGAATGGACCTTTCTCGCGCTTCTCTATCATCTGGTGCGACCGCATAACGAAATCGCACAAACAGTGAATTAATTCTTCACGGAACATTTGCCGGCTTTTTGCGTCTGACCAACTTCTGTTTGGGGGAGTTGAACAGCACTATGGACAAGTCGGCAATGCCTTTGCTGCCACAGGAGTGGCAAATCTGGATCACGGATAATCTCGCCCGCGGCTGCGAGCCCGGCGCAATGGCGAACGTGATGATCAGGGATGGCAAATTTGAAGCCACATTGGCGCGTGCAGCCATTGAAGAGGCGCGCAGAACGAGCTTCAAACACATCTCGCCGCCGCCGGCACTGCAATCGAGGCCAGATGTGGACACTTCGGCAAACGTCATCAAGACACCCGACCGGGAAGTCGATGTGCTGCTCACACTCAAGACGCCGCGTATCGTCTTGCTCGGCAATGTCTTGAGCAATGAAGAATGCGACGCGCTGATCGACTACGGCAACCAGCGACTGCAGCGTTCGCCAGTTGTATCGGACACCGACGGCGCAAACCAGGTGAATACCCAACGCACCAGCCGTGGCGCGATGCTGCAGCGGGGCGAAAGCGAACTGGTTGCACGCATCGAAGCGCGCCTCGCGGCCCTGACGCAATGGCCTGCCGAGAACGGCGAAGGGATGCAGTTGCTGCGCTATGAAAAAGGCAACGAATATCGCCCGCATTTCGACTGGTTCGACCCGGCGCTGCCGGGGCCGCGCAAGCATCTGGAACGCGGCGGGCAGCGGGTCGGGACGGTAGTGATGTATCTGAGCGAGGTCGAGCAGGGTGGAGGCACTTCCTTCCCGAACCTCGGCCTGCAAGTGCAGCCGAAAAAAGGCAGCGCGGTGTTTTTTGCCAATACCGATCCTTATGGCGTGCCGGACAAGAACACCTTGCATGCCGGTGAACCGGTAATGCGCGGCGTGAAATTCATCGCCACCAAGTGGCTGCGTGAACGAAAGTATGTGTAATCGCATTTGCAAAATAGCGCATTAGCAGACGGTAGAAAATCGTAGCGAGCGGGTCGTGATTGGTGCCGAGGAGCTGTAGGGCGCCAAAGTAATTGCGACCGGAGCCAAAATTATGCGATTGCATGACACAGTTGCTGCGACTGACCGGCGGTAGCGAAGACGCTGCTGGAAAACGAAGGGCCAATCAATCGGATTGGCCCTTTGTCGTTATAAGAAGCGATTTATTGAGTTCTAGCTGTTTGTTGCCATTCAGCAAGATATTTTGAATGACTGCTCGTTTACCGAAAGCTACCTGTCACCGAGGAATATTAGCCGG
>DATFAZ010000286.1:0-10098 GCA_035254105.1 Noviherbaspirillum sp.
CCACTTCCTTTGGCGTCAGAGGATGATCACGCTCGGCAAGCAGCTTGGCGATCTCGCGTTCGGCGTCGAGGATGCTTTTGCGCTGCACTTCGGTTGGATGCGCAGTCAATACGGGTGAAATCAGCGCATCGGTAAAGAAACGGCGCACCGCCGTGCTGGATATCCCGGTTTCTCCAAGCCGTGACAATGCATAGCCGATGCTGCCTTGCTGGGGCGCCGAGCCGGCCAGAAGATGCATGCGTCGCCGACGATTGTGGTGCTGGTCTTCCGCGATATTGGCCAAATGCGAGAAGTAGGAAAATGCACGCACCACGGAAATGGTCTGTTCGCGGGTGAGCTTCTTTAACAACCTGTCGAGCTCTGCGCCGGATTGCGCATCTGATTCCCGGTGGAAGCGCACTGCGGTCTGACGGATGGTTTCCACGACCTGAAACACCGCTTCGCCTTCCTGTTCGCGCAAGACGTTGCCGAGCAGGCGGCCGAGCAGGCGGATATCTTCTTTTAATGGCGCGTCCTTGTCGGTGGCCGGTTTGCGTGCCGTCGAAGCGGCATTAAGCTTTTTTGTCATGTTGAATGAATGTAATCAAGTTCTGGCGCAGGAAAGCGGAAGCGACTTCAACAGCGGATTGCCGGCATACGCGTGATAAAATCGGCGCCGATGATGCGGTCAGCATCAATGAAAATCGAAAGAGCCCGTCGTGAAAGTATCCCCTCCGTCCAAATTAGTGATTGCATCGCGCGAAAGCCGTCTTGCGATGTGGCAGGCAGAGCATGTCCGAGCCAGGCTGTTGGCATTATATCCAGAGTGTAGTGTCGAGATTCTCGGCATGACCACGCAAGGCGACCAGATTCTCGACCGCGCCCTTTCCAAGGTGGGCGGCAAAGGTTTGTTCGTAAAGGAACTTGAGGTCGCCATGGCCGAGCGCCGCGCCGATCTTGCAGTTCATTCATTGAAAGATGTACCGATGGAATTGCCAGAGGGATTCGCTCTGGCTGCGGTGCTGGAACGGGAAAACCCGCGCGATGCATTTGTTTCCAACAACTATGCTTCACTCGATGAATTACCGGACGGCGCCATCGTCGGCACCAGCAGCCTGCGCCGCCAGGCACTGATTGCCGCCCGCTATCCGAAGCTGGTGATTCGTCCGTTGCGCGGCAATCTCGATACGCGCCTGGGAAAGCTGGATCGAGGCGAATATGCGGCAATCATCCTCGCCGCCGCCGGACTGAAGCGGCTTGGCATGCCGGAACGCATCCGCTCATTGATCGAGCCGGAGCAAAGCCTGCCAGCGCCGGGGCAGGGTGCAATGGCAATCGAAATCCTTGATGGCCGGGATGACCTGATGCAGCTGCTGGCGCCGCTCAATCACGAAGCGACTGCCCAGGCGGTTACCGCCGAACGCACCGTTTCCAGAATATTCGGCGGCAGTTGCCAGATTCCGCTGGCGGCCTTTGCGACCGTCGATAATGCTGCCATGCGCCTGCGCGCAATGGTGGCTACACCCGACGGCAAACGCATTGCGACAGCCGACGCTTCCGGCGCAGCCAATGCACCCGAAGCCATCGGACGCCAAATCGCCCAAGCCCTCCAGGCACAGGGAGCGGACGATATTCTTGCCGCATGCAGGGCAATGGATGCCGGCTGATACGGCGAAGGGATTCTGACAGCGGCTCTTGTGCGGCCGCTTACACACTTTTCTGCAGTGCGGCTGCCAACCAGTCCGCTTCAGACTCTGTACGAGAGCCATTTCCGGTCGCATGATGAAAAACTGTAATGTCCGTCCTGTAGTCATTACTCGCCCGCTGGCCCAAGCGAGGCCGTTGGCGCAACGCATTGCAGAAACCGGGCGTGAAGCCGTTGTGTTCCCGCTGCTTGAGATTCTTCCGCTTTCCAACCAGACAAATCTGCGGGATGCGCTTCAAAAGCTGGACAAATATGCAATGGTGGCATTCGTCAGCCCCAATGCGATCGATGCCGCGTTTGGCCTGCTGGATAGTTGGCCCGCACAGGTTGCGGTTGCCGTGGTGGGCGAAGGCAGCAAAATCGCACTGGCGCGGCACGGCGTGACTTCGGTAAACGCCACGATTTTCAGCCCGGTTGATCCAACTCGTACCGATTCGCAGACACTGCTTGAGGTACTCGATCTCCAAGCGTTGCGTGGCAAGCGCGTTCTGATCATCCGTGGCGAAACCGGGCGCGAGTTGTTGTCCGATGCCTTGCGCGCGCATGGCGTGGAAGTGGAAAGGGTGGCTGCTTACCGGCGTGTTGCACCGGTACTCGATCAAGGCGGCCGCGCCCAACTCTTGCGTCTGCTGGACTGTGCCGCCGATTGGGTCATTACAAGTTCTGAAGCCTTGCACATCCTGGTGCAAATGGTACGTGAGGTCGCGGGGGATATTGGGTTGGTTAAAATGCAACAGCAAAACATCATCGTGCCGCATGTACGGATTGCGGAAACTGCACAAATGCTTGGTTTTACCAACATCACACAGACCGGATCTGGCGACGAACAGCTGATAGCCGCGTTACAATTTCGAGCATGAACGAATTGCCCTCTTCCTCCCAAACGAATCATTCTGCACAATCGATTCCTTCCTCTCCGCCTTTGCAGAATGGCAGCCCGGTGCGCGCACCCAAACCAATTTATATTGCAGTCGGTTTGCTCGCGCTGCTATTGCTCGGCCAGTGGTGGACTTCGCAACGGGAAATTTCGGGCCTGCGTGAAGAGCTGGCGCAACGGCTCAAAAGCGGCGAGTCCGTTACTACCGAAACCCGGGTTCTGGTGAAGTCGGTAGCAGAGGGCATGAAAGAGATGCAGGCCAAGGTAAATGTCCTCGAAGGCAAGCAGGTTGAAGCCCAAAGCCAGCAACTCGCACTAGAGCAGCTTTATCAGGAACTTTCCAAAAGCCGCGACGACTGGGCTCTGGCTGAAATTGAGCAGGTACTTTCTACTGCCAGCCAGCAGCTTCAACTGGCCGGCAATATCCAGGGCGCGGTTATCGCACTGCAGAACGCAGATAACCGCTTGTCCCGTTCGGACAAACCGCAATTCATCATCATCCGCCGGGCACTGGCCAAGGACCTTGAGCGGCTCAAGGCTTTGCCGACGGTTGACCTGACTGGTATCGCGCTGCGCCTTGATAGTGTGATCGGCCAGATTGATAGCATGCCGCTGCTCTCGGACGAGAAGCCTGCATTGACGGCGACCCAGCCCAAGGTATCGCGTCGGGCCCGTAAAAATGCCGAGGCTGCCGCAGTAACTCCGGCAGCAAAGAGCACCGGCGCTTCAGACTGGATAGCCGATCTGGAAGACGCCTGGAATAGCTGGACCAGCGAAATGTGGGGCGAGATCAGGCAATTGATCCGTGTACGTAATGTTGATTCACCGGACGCGCTGCTACTGTCGCCGACACAGGCTTACTATGCGCGCGAAAATCTGAAGCTGCGCCTGCTGAATGCGCGCCTGGCGCTGCTTACCCGGAATGAAGCCGCATTTCGCAGCGACCTGATTGCTGCGCAGGACACAATCACCAAGTATTTTGATACGCGCGCAAAGCAGACGCAAACCGTACAGGCGCTGTTGCGGCAAGTACAGGCAAGCAACCTGTCCATCGAAATGCCGACCTTGGCCGAAAGCCTGAACGCAGTGCGTAACTACAAGGCGAAGCCATAACACTATGCGCATTTTCCTGACGCTCGTCATTCTGTTTGCCGCCGCAATCGGGCTTGCGGTCGGCGCCCGCTTCAATGCCGGCAATGTTGTTTTCTTTTATCCTCCATATCGGATCGACCTGTCGCTGAATCTGTTTGTGGTGCTGGTCGCACTTTTATTTGCAGTGTTGTACGCACTTCTGATCGCGCTTCGTAACACGCAGCAGATGCCGCAGCGCGTTGCCGCCTATCGCAAGGAAAAACGCGAGCGTGAGGGCAACCGCGCTTTGCGCGACGCATTGAAAGCGCTATTCGAAGGTCGTTTCGGCCATGCGGAAAAATCTGCGGCGCGTGCAGCAGAGAATCCGGATAACGCAGGTTTGTCGGCATTGATCGGAGCACGTGCCGCGCATCGCATGGGCCAGGCCCAGCGCCGGGATGCCTGGCTGGCAAAGACCCAAGGCGAACCCGCACTCAAGACTGCCCGGTTGATGACGGCGATCGAGTTGCTGGTGGATGGCGAACAGGCAGACAATGCGCTGGATGTAGTGGATGAACTGAATTCCAGCGGTACGCGCCATATCCATGCGTTGCGGCTTGCATTGAAGGCGAATCAGCGTGCGAAAAACTGGACGGAAGTATTGCGTCTCGTTCGGCTGCTGGACAAGCGTAACGCGCTTCATCCTGCATTGTCCCGCCGCCTGCGCGAGCTGGCGTATGAAGATTTGCTGACAAAGCAGGCGCACGACGACGAATCGATCCGCCGCGTATGGATGACTATTCCGTCCGGTGATCGTGTGCGTCCGTCCGTGGCAATTCGCGCAGCCAATGCATTTAACGCTCGAGGCCTGCATGATGAGGCGCGTGCTGTGGTGGAAAAGGCGCTGGCTGTGGAGTGGGATGAGCGTTTGGTGCGCGCGTACGCTGCTTCGGCGGGCAGCGAAGGGTCGCCGGCGCTGCTGGCGCAAATCGAGCGCTGCGAAGAGTGGATAAAATCGCGGCCGAATGATGCGGAACTGGAACTTGCACTGGGTACGCTTTGCTTCCATCAGAAATTATGGGGCAAGGCCCAACGTCATCTGGAACAGGCGCTGTCGAATGCAACCGAAACAGTAACTGTACGCGAAGCACATTTGAAGCTGGCGCAAATGCACGAAGCGCTGAATCAGTCGCAAGAGGCAGCGGTGCACTACCGGCAATGCGCGATGGCGACCATTCTGTAAAGCGGGTCATGCGTCCATCCATTCTGAGTTATTCATCTGGAAACAATTTCATGTCGACGGGATCGTTTGCTGCCTGCTGCGACGCACAAACGCAGAGTGAAAGCCGCTATAATCTGCGACGATAAATTTTCTTTACCTTTGAGAGAGCATGATGAGTTTGAGCAATGTACCTGCCGGCCGCAGTCTGCCGGATGATTTCAATGTCATTATCGAAATTCCGATGAATGCCGACCCGATCAAGTACGAAGTCGACAAGGAAACCGGCGCGATTTTCGTAGATCGCTTCATGGGAACGGCGATGCACTATCCGTGCAACTACGGTTACATTCCCCAAACCATTTCCGATGATGGCGATCCGGTTGACGTGCTGGTAATTACGCCGTTTGCGCTAATTCCGGGCGTGGTAGTTCGTTGCCGTCCGATCGGTGTCCTGAAAATGACGGATGAGGCTGGTGGCGATGCAAAATTGCTGGCAGTGCCGGTTGACAAGGTTCTGCCGCTCTATAGCCGCTGGCAAAAGCCGGAAGACATGAATCAGATGCGTTTGAATCAGATTCAGCACTTCTTCGAGCACTATAAGGATCTCGAAAAAGGCAAATGGGTCAAAATTGATGGCTGGTATGGTCCGGAAGAAGCAAAGGCGGAAATCATGTCCGGTGTTGCTGCTTACAAAAAGCAATACGGCGAGTAAGCGCTCGATCCGAGCAGAAATTAGAAAGCGCACCAGTCGGTGCGCTTTTTTATTGTGCCGGTTTTTCCTGCTTAATCGACCGTCAGCCCGATGGCTTGCGAAAGCGCTCTAAGGACTAACGTACCAATTTGATGGCGGCGATTATTGCGCCTGCAGTCACTGCGAGATAAGTGCCCCAGCGCACCTTGCGCTGGCCGGCAGATAACTTCCGGGTTTCCTGTTGCATCATTGGGGCAAGCGCAACTTGCATGCTTTGATGCGCGCGCCTTTGTTTCAGCAAATAGCGTTTGATATCAAGCGCCATCTGCTCCGCATCCTGATAGCGTTTTTCCGGACGCTTGCTCATTGCCCTCATTACGATGTGCGAAAGGACAAGGGGGATTTTTGCTTCGATTTCATGCGGCGCTGGCGGCGCCTTGTACGCAATCTGCTGCAGCAGCTTGGAAGCACTATCCGCGTGAAACGGCTTGCGGCCAACCAACATCTCGTACATCACTGCCCCAAGCGAATAGATATCCGTACGCGCGTCCACTGCCTTTCCCAGCGCCTGCTCTGGCGACATGTAATTGGGCGTGCCGAGCAGGTTGTTGGGCTGGAACATGGTGTATGGCTCTTCACTGTTTGCCGCTCGTTCCGCAGTCCGGTTGGGAGATCGGGCGATGCCGAAGTCGATCAGCTTCGGTTGATCGTCCTTGACCATGAAAATGTTGGCGGGTTTGATGTCCCGGTGAACAACCTCGTTGCGGTGTGCATGATGTAGCGCATCGGCGATTTTCCATGCGATTGAGGCAGTCTCATCGGGCGTGAAGCGGTGACCGCTATCGAGCATTTTATGCAGCTCACGCCCCTGCAGGTATTCCATCGCGATGTACGCCGTGCCGCCCTCGGAGGAGGCATCGTAAATCGTTACGATGTGCGGATGCGTTAACCGGCCGGCGGCGCGTGCTTCATTGATGAACTGATTTTCGTATCTGCTTCGTTCGGCGGGAGTCAGGCGCGGATTAAAGGTCTTGATCGCGATATCGCGATCAATCACGGGGTCATGCCCAAGGTAGACGCAACCGACTGTGCCGCGGCCCAGTTCGCGTGTGAGATAGAAGCGGCCAATCCGCTTAACGGCAAGACTGGAGGAGGAATGAGGGAGAGCGTGCGGTAATGTCATGAAACAACAGAATGCCGCGAAGTGTGGTTTTTCGCAAGAAATTATGAGATCGAAAATCCCAGGAAACACGCTGCTTGCATACTGTTGTTTAATAATTAAGGATTGGATTTAAATGGATTGCGTTCTTCGAGTTCTTCGATATACGCGTTGATGCTGCCTGCTTCCTGCCGAAGGAAGTGTTCGACGGCATCGGCATAGGCAGGATGGGCAAGCCAGTGGGCGGACCAGGTTTTTTGAGGAAGAAAACCGCGGGCCATCTTGTGTTCACCCTGTGCACCACCCTCAAAGCACGCGATTTTGTTGGCAATGCAAAAATCCAGCGGCTGGTAGTAGGCCGTTTCAAAATGCAGGCAGGGCACATCTTCAATCGCGCCCCAGTAACGGCCATAAAGCGTCTGCCGGTCATGAATGACCAGCGAACTGGCAACTGGCTTGCCGTCCCGCTCGGCGATCACCAGCAAAACATGCTCCGGCATCGTTGCGGCAATGCGTAGAAAAAAGTCGAGGTTCAGGTAGGGCGTGGAATAGTGTGCAGTATAAGTGCGGTCATAACAGCGCTTGAAGAAGCGCCAGTCGGCCAAGCTGACCTCCCTGCCTGGCACATGCCGGAAGCGGATGCCGGCGTCATGGACCTTGCGGCGTTCGGCTCGAATGTTTTTGCGTTTCTTGCGGTCGAGCGTAGACAGGAAATCGTCAAAATCACGATAGCCCTGATTAATCCAATGGAACTGCACACCAGTGCGCAGCATGAAGCCTGCGGCCTGCAAGCGCTGTGCCTGGGATTCTGGCGGAAAAAGGACATGGGTCGACGACACTGCGCTGGCTTCCTGCAAGCCGGTAAGCGCGTGAATCAGCGCGGTTTCCGATGCTGCGTCGCGTACCATCAGGCGGCTGCCGGTCACCGGGGTAAACGGAATTGCCGACAACAGCTTTGGGTAATAGGCCAGCCCGTTGCGGCGATAAGCGTCGGCCCAGGCCCAGTCAAACACATATTCGCCATAGGAATGGTATTTGACGTACAGGGGCAGCGCAGCATCCAGCCGCTGCCCGGAGCCGGTTCCGTGCCACAGGGTCAGATATTGCGGCTGCCAGCCGGTATCGGCCGATGCACAGCCGGTCTGATGCAGGGCATCAAGAAACGCAAAGGACAGGAATGGGTTGGCGTGCGTTTGCAACGCAACCAGCTCATCCCATGCCTTCTGACCAATGTCCGAGAGAGAAGAAACGATTCGCGTGCGATAATTCACTGTTGATAATTCATGCTTTTCCTGAGCAGTTCAGTTTGCCCATCATGACCGTCAAAGTTGCCATTGCCCAAATTAACAGCACCGTCGGCGACTTCGCCCGGAACCGCGCCAAAATTGTCGAGTTTGCGCGCCGTGCCGCTGCCGAAGGGGCGGATATCGTACTGACTCCGGAATTGTCGCTTGCGGGCTATACGCCGGAAGACCTGTTGCTGCGTCATTCATTCTACGTAAAAACCGCGCAGGAGTTTGACTCCCTGGCCAGCGAGCTGGCCGACCTGAAGGATGTGCATGTCGTGGTTGGGCATCCGGTCCTGCATGACGGCAAGCGCTTCAACGCAGCCTCCGTTATTGTCAACGGCAAGAAGCTCGGCACGTACCGCAAGCATAATTTGCCGAACGATACGGTATTTGACGAAAAACGTTATTTTTCGTCGTCGGACGAGCCTTTCGTTTTCGATGTCAAAGGTGTGCGCTTCGGTATCAATATTTGCGAGGACACCTGGTTCACGCATGCGCCCAGCCGCGCCAAAGAGGCCGGAGCTCAAGTGCTGCTGGTGCCGAACGGCTCGCCGTTCCATATGAAAAAGCAGCACCTGCGCTATGAGGTAATGCGTACCCATGTCAGTGCGGAAGGCATGCCGCTGGTGTATGCGAATCTGGTTGGCGGTCAGGATGAACTGATTTTCGACGGTAACTCTTTTGTGATGGACGGGTTGGGTGTCGTCTGCATGCAAATGAAGCACTGCGAAGAAGACTTGCAGATCGTGGAGTTTGAAGGCGCGCAGCCAAAGCCTGGGACGCTGGCGCCCGAATTGCCGATCGAAGCGCAGGTGTACCAGGCGCTGGTACTGGGCGTGCGCGATTACATCGGCAAGAACGGCTTCCCCAGCGTAATCATCGGCTTGTCGGGCGGCGTTGATTCCGCCCTGACGCTGGCGGTTGCGGTCGATGCGTTGGGCGCAGACAAGGTGCGCGCGGTGATGATGCCTTCGCCTTATACGGCTGAGATTTCCTGGATCGATTCCCGCGACATGGTAAAACGCATCGGCGTGCGCTACGACGAGATTCCGATCATCGATTGCTTTGCAGCGTTTCGCCAGACTCTGGCTAAAGAGTTCGAGGGGCTGCCGGAAGATACCACTGAAGAGAACATTCAGGCGCGCATACGCGGAACCATCCTGATGGCCTTGTCAAACAAGTACGGCTCCATCGTTCTCACAACTGGTAACAAGAGTGAAATGGCGGTCGGTTACTGCACCTTGTACGGCGACATGGCAGGCGGTTTTGCGGTGATCAAGGATATCGCCAAGACGCTGGTGTACCGGCTGTGCGCATACCGCAACAGTATTTCCGAAGTCATCCCGGAGCGTATCCTGACGCGTGCGCCGTCGGCTGAACTGCGGCCGAATCAGACGGACCAGGATTCGCTGCCAGAATACGAGGTGCTGGATGGGATCATGCAAATGTATATGGAAGAGAATTGCAGCGTTGCTGACATCATTGCAGCCGGCTATCGTAGCGAAGATGTGGAGCGCGTAACGCGTTTGATTAAAATAAACGAATACAAGCGCCGTCAGGCGCCCGTCGGTATCCGTGTCACGCATCGCGCATTTGGCCGCGACTGGCGCTATCCGATTACATCAAAGTTTCGCGAGTGATTATTAATCTAAGGAGTTTTTATGAAGCTGGTTACTGCAATCATCAAGCCATTCAAGTTGGACGAAGTGCGTGAGGCACTGGGAGAGATCGGCATCAACGGTTTGACGGTAACGGAAGTAAAAGGCTTCGGCCGCCAGAAGGGGCATACCGAACTGTACCGTGGCGCTGAATATGTGGTTGATTTTCTGCCGAAGGTAAAGATTGAGGCGGTCATCGACGACAAGGTGGTGGAGCAGGCAGTCGATGCCATCATCAAGGCGGCCCGTACCGGCAAGATCGGTGACGGCAAAATCTTTGTACGTGACGTGGAGCAGGTGATCCGTATCCGTACCGGGGAGACGGGCGCGGACGCAGTTTAATCGTCTTTGCCGGGTTCGGGCGTTTATCCCAAGCGAACGTCCTTGGCCCACGTAACCAGGCGCAGCACGCAAATCACCAGCGCGCTCGACCACAATGAAAAATCC
>DATFAZ010000287.1:0-22607 GCA_035254105.1 Noviherbaspirillum sp.
GATATCGCGCGGCAGCAGGTGGTTCATCAGCACGGCACAAGCGCCGCTATGGAATGCGGTGGTGAGTTGGCTTAATCCATAGTCGAAGCTCAGCGGCAGGACGCAGAGGATCCGATCATCCGGCGCGTTTTCCAGATATTCCGCAACGCTTTGCGCACCAGCGACAAGATTGCGGTGGGACAGCACCACGCCTTTCGGCTTGCCGGTACTACCGGATGTGTAGAGAATCGCCGCCATGTCGCTGTCGATGCATCGATGTGCTTTCCCCGGCCCTGCAAAGCCTGGCATGCATTCCCAAGGCGAGAGGTGCAGGTTGGCAATCGCAGGAAGCGGGCTGGTTGCATCCACAACGATCACCGAGTGTAGGTCGGGGCACGCTGGCAGAACGTCGGCCAGCATGTTGAGACGGTCCGTCGATGTCACCAGAATCCTGACGTTGCAGTCGGTCAGAATATGGGCTACCTGATCCGCCCGCAACAGCGGATTGATCGGCACGAACACTGCGCCCGCGGCAGATGCGCCGAACATGGCAATCACCGCTTCCGGTCGCTTCTCCAGGTAGATGGCCACGCGCTCGCTGCGGCCAATGCGCAAATCCAGCAATGTGGATGCCGTCGATGCGACATGCGTGGCGAGCTCCGCATAGGTCAGCCGCTGTCCTCTGTACGACAAAGCTTCCGCATCCGGCGTGCGGGATGCGCTATGTGCGATCAAGTCGTGAACAAGAGCAGGCATGACGATATTTTTGATTGCGATGGTATTGAATGGAGTTCAGTATCGATGCTCTCTGCACTGGTTTTCAGGATGGCCTGATCGCGTGATGATTCATCAGGTCATACATCGTCGGTCGGCTGATTCCGAGCAGCTCGGCAGCCCTCGCGATATTGCCGTCAACACGGGAGAGCGCCCTGACCACCGCCTTGTACTCGGCTTCATCGCGTACCTTGCGCAGATTGATATGCTCTTCCGCAGTTGGTGATGCCGCCAGGCCGAGATCTTCGCAGCTGATCTGCGGGCCATCCGCCATGATGACGGCACGCTTGATGCAGTTTTCCATCTCCCGCACATTGCCCGGCCACGGATACGCTTCGATCATGGCAATCGCTTCCTGGCTGAAGCTCAGTCCCGAGCGCGAGTGCAGGCCACAGAATTTGTTCTTGAAGTGATGCGCCAGAAGCGCAGCATCGCTGACACGCTCGCGCAGCGGCGGGATCGTGAGCACGATTTCGCTGAGCCGGTAATACAGGTCTTCGCGGAAGCGCCCGGCGCTAACCAGTTCCTTCAGGTTCTGGTGTGTCGCGCAAACGATGCGAATATCAACCGGGATCTCCACGCGTCCACCGATCCGTTCGATAACCCGCTCCTGCAGGAAGCGCAGGAGTTTGGCTTGAAGGGCGAAGGGCAGATCGCCGACTTCGTCGAGAAAAAACGTCCCCTTGTCGGCAAGCTCGATTTTGCCGATGGTCTGTTTGGCTGCACCGGTAAAAGCGCCTTTTTCATAGCCAAACAATTCGCTCTCAAGGAGGTTTTCCGGAATGGCCGCGCAGTTGATTGCGACAAAACGTTTTTGCTGCCGCGGGCTCAGCTGGTGCAGTCCCCGGGCAAGCAGTTCCTTGCCTGTGCCGCTTCCACCCAGCAGCATGACTGTTGCCGAGGAGGGGGCAACCTTTTCGACGCTGCGACATACCTTCATCATCCCGGGGTCGCGGCTGATGATTCCAGCTAACGGAGAGTCGGCCTGGGTCTGCAGCAAGCGATGATTCTCCTGCTGCAGCGCATGCAGATAAAACGCGCGCTCAATCACCAGCCCCAGCATTGCCTGGTCAAATGGTTTCTGATGGAAGTCGTAGGCCCCCATGCCAATTGCTTTGACCGCATTCGCATGGTCCTGATTGCCCGTCAGGACGATTACTTTCGTATCAGGCGCAAGCGCAAGTATTTGCTGCAAGGTGGCCAATCCTTCGGATGCACCGTCAGGATCCGGAGGAAGGCCCAGATCCATCGTCACTACCGCAGGTTCGTGCCGGCGCAACTGCGCCAATGCGCTTTCGCGATCGCTTGCGACGACAACTTCATACGCATCGAAACTCCAGCGCAGTTGTTTTTGCAGGCCGGGATCGTCTTCGATGATTAGCAGTTTTTTCTTGTTTTGGCTCACAGGCTTCCTCTTGCAGTTATGCGGCTTTTTCCATTACAACTGACTCATGCTTGTAAAGCGGCACAGCCACCCGGAAAGTCGTACCGGCAGACGGGCGGCTGAAAACCTGCAGCTCGCCACCGAGTTCCTGGATGTATGCCCGACTTTCAAATACGCCAATTCCCATGCCTGCGGATTTGGTCGATTCAAACGGCTTGAACAGGCGGTCCCGAATGAATTCCTCGCTCATGCCATGTCCGGTATCCCGAAGTTCGATAAGCGCATGCTCGCCTTGCCGTTCAAGACGTATCGTGACGCGTCCGTCCTTTGGCGTCGCTTCGATCGCGTTCTGGACCAGATGGCCAATTACCCGTTCCAGCCGGGAGGCATCGGCGAATACCATCAAGCCGCGATCGCGTATTTCCAGTGTCGGCTTAGGTTCGCCGGCTGACTTCAGGGACACCGCCTGTCGCAGGACATCATCCATGATGAGTGGAGCCGACTGCTCCGTGGAAGGGCTCCGGCTCAGTTTCTGCAGCAGCAGCTTCATCTTCTGCACGGAATAGTCCACGGTTTCCAGCATGTCGTTCTGGAACTCGAGGTTGTTCCTGTGCTTCTGCGCATTGGTCAGCAGCAGCGATAACTGGGATACCAGGTTCTTCAGATCGTGCACCATGAAGGTGGACATGCGATTGAAAGACTCGAACTGGCGCGCCACCATCAGCGCATTGGCCGATTCCCGCTGTGCCAGGTAGCTAGCCGCCTGGCTGCCCGCGATTTTCAGCAGGTCCGTTGCCTCCCAATTCAGCTTGATTTTGCTGCGGGGCTGCGCCAGCACAATAAAGCCGAACAGGCCGCCATCGATTATCAGTGGCACAACCAGCCGCGCCTTGGGAATTGCCTGAAGCCAGTGCGGCACTGAAAGGCCAGCGTACTTTGCGGGATGGCTGGCAAATTCCTCCAGGTCGATGACCCATTGGGTTTTGTGGAGAAACTCGCAGAAGACGCTATCTGCAGGTTCCGGCGTCTTCGTTACTCCCAGGTTCCAGTTCGCGATCGGTTCATAGTTTTCCGATTCGCCGCGAATGAACAGGGCGCCGCCCGGGCTTTCCATCAGCCCGGCAATTGCTTTGATCGTGCGTTCGTTGAGCCCCGGACCTTCTGCCGAAAGAGCGCGGGTGAATCGCAACCACTCGTCGCGATAGTCGTAGTGGTAACGGAAAAAATGCTTGCTAATGAGGACTCGGAGCTGCGAACGAAAAGTCCCGGAGAACAATACGGTAAGAAGCAGGATCGCAGCGCCGAACAGAAACGCGACTTGCATCACCGTTCCCCAGCTGCCACCAAACAGGCGCAGGTAATAGCCGGCAGCTGCCATGGTCAGCAGATATGCCGCGGAGCCGAACAATGCGGCGGAATGAAACAGGATGTGCCGGGATACGGAGATGCCGAACGACCATTGCGGATTGCGTGCGGCAGACAGTGCGATCAACGGCACAGTCAATGCATTTACCACGCCGCGTGCGGTCCAGATTTCTATGTTGATCAGCCTGAACAGCATAGCGTCGCTATACAGGTAAAAATCGTAAACGAACAAACCACCGATGCCGAGACAGGCGAATTTGATTCCCCAGCGCGACTCTGAAGGCGTGTTTCTGTAAAACTGCTCCACAAGCAGCATTCCCAATACAGCCATTGCAACACGGCCAATGATCCCGACAAGGAAATTCATTCTGCCGGGAGCCGGCGTGGCATATAAATGGCTATAGACGGTTGCAAGCAACAGCAGCGTATAGAAAGTGCCGATTGCTATGGCCGCAGATCTGTCTTTGAACATCGAAGATGTTGGTGTTTTTTGCAGCCGGCCCAGCACCATGAGGAGGAAAAGCGTCCATCCTGCATTGCGCAGCACTTCAAGAATATCCACCATCAAAAGCAGAGGCCGTCCAAGGGCTACGTGATAGGCAATCGCCGCCGCCCAGAGTGCCGTCATCAGGCATGCCGCGGCAAGCGCCATCCTGTGCAGGCGATTGCGCCAGCTTGTGAGCAAGAGAATGCAGAGAATGAAAAATCCCAGTGCCGCACTTGCGTAACTGATTATGGCGATGCCCGACAACATCTAATGCATCCTCCTGATCATCTGCTCCCCTTGGCAAACAGGACCACCTGGAGCGTCTCGATCAGTATCAGAAGATCGAGAAACAAGCCATGATTCTTTACGTAGTACAAGTCATACTGAAGCTTCTGGACGGCGTCTTCGATCGAAGCACCATAGTGGTAGCGCACCTGGGCAAAGCCGGTGATTCCCGGTTTGATACTGTGCCTCATGTTGTAGTAGGGGATTTTTTCGCACAACTGCTTGACGAAATACGGGCGTTCCGGACGTGGCCCGACGAAACTCATTTCGCCTTTGAGCACGTTCAGTATTTGCGGCAGCTCATCAATCCGAAGCTTGCGGATGATGCGCCCGACCTTGGTGGTGCGCGCATCATTGGCTACTGCCCATTGCGGCTTGCCTTCTTTTTCCGCGTCATTTCCCATGCTGCGGAACTTCATCACCCAGAAGGTATGCCCGTCCTTGCCGACGCGCTCCTGTCGATAGAATATCGGGCCGCGGTCCTCAAGAAAGATGCACAACGCTGTCAGTAGCATGACCGGAAGGGAAACCATAAAGATCAGCGCGCTGACCACCAGGTCGAACAAGCGTTTTCCAATCGCGCGTAATGCGCTCTGGTCAAAACCGTCGCCGAAAATCAACCAGCTTGGATGCAGGGAGTCGAGCCGGATCTGGCAGGCTTCGCGCTCGAAAAAGGCGGCAGCACCAGTCACTTTTATTCCGTTGAGTTTGCATTCGAGCAGATCCTGAAGCGGAAAATCTGCACCCCGGCGATTTTGTACCGAGACCACGATTTCTTTGACGCTGTATTTCTTTGCCATGGATGCGAGCGACTCCCCGGTTGGCAAAATTGCAGAAGATGCCACCTGGCGCTCTTCTGTCGGCATTGGTGCAAAACCGACGACAGCGTATTTGTTATACCCCCGGTTACGCGATGCCAGATGGCTGCATTCCTTTGCCAATGCGCCTTCACCGAGAAAAATTACGCGCGACTCAAGGAATCCGAGCTTGAATGTTTTAAAAATCAGGACCCGCGCACATAGCAGCAGCGCAGCAGCAAGAATGGTCGATAAACCGAGAATGCCGCGGCCGACATAAAGATCCGGTACGAGATAGAAGAACAAGGTAAGGATGCAGAAGCCCAATGCGACAGAGGGCATCAGCCGGAGAAAGGTATTGGCTGTGCTTGGCTTGCGTTCCAGCTGGTACATCCCGAATGCACTCATGCTGAACACCATAACAAGAGCAAAAGCACTTGCTGATGCAAAAAAATTTTCAAACTGGTCCGGAGGGAGCCTGCTGCTGTCGAGGAATCGCACTGCGCGACCAAGATACATCGATGCGATCAGGAGAAAAATCTCGATAAGTAACAGAGCGGAAACTAGTTTGGAAACATAGTGGTTGAAGATTTTTACCATGTTTGATCCACAATGTAATAAGCGCTTAATACGGCACGGCGTTGATTGAGCGGCGTAATTTTTCGGGCATACGACAAAACCCTAAGAGGGAGGATGGTGGCCGCATGTTAACTTTTGTTACAAAGGGGTTGCCGAGGCTTAACTTTACAAACAGAAGGGTTTCTCTCTTTGATGCCGGACAACAAAATGTGCGTTTCGACAACTAAAAATGACTATCAAAATACCTCTTGCAGCGTTACTGCCGGTCTGCATTGCCTGTGTTGGCGTGCCTTGCCACGGGTATTTTGGTAGGCCCTCTAAGTCTTGCTAGCGCTGATTGCTGTTACCCAGATGTTGCATGCGCTGGTGCAAGGGGGCTCGTTCGTGAGCGGGCGGCAAGTCTCTTTAATATGGCCCCGCCAAGATGCCGGATAGCGGCCAGTGTTCCATTCAAGGTGCGCAGGTTAAATGCGACGATGCCCCACCGTTCCCGCCGGTGAGACATCCAATCCCGTTTGTAGTCGTCATCCCCGGTCAGGTAATCCACTTCCTTTACCCAATCGACATCGATGACATGCTGCATCAGCCGCGCAGTTAAGATCGACCCTACTGAATACGATGAGAACCGCTCGTCGTATGCGAGTTTGAAGATGGAAGCAATGTGATTATTTACAAACCAGATCTGCGCAGCGGCGGGTTCACCATCAATATAAGCAATCCCCAAGCGTAGCCAGCCTTGTTCCGCACCCATGCGCAAAAGTCCTGGTATGAAGGCGGGATAGTCTTCAGGCTTCTTCCAGCTTGCCGTGTAAACCTTCTCGTATGACACGATAGCCCGGTCAATATCTTCAATTTCAGAAATGATTTCCAGCCGCAGCCTGCCGGTCTCCGACAGTTGCCTGGTTTTTCGCTTCAGGGTGTTTTTCAGACGGGAGGGCAAGCTGTTAAAGTAATCCTGATAGGAGCGCCCGTTTACCTCAAGGTACCAATTCCCGAAACAGAAATAAGTTTGAACCGCCATGCCAGCAGTGCGAAACGCCTGCTGCAGGCTATTGAAAAAAGCGGTTCCCGTCTCCAAAGGATGCAGGTCGACCGAATCCCAATGTGGCGTGTCCGCGGCAATCGCTTTCGCCAGAATATCCATGTGCTTCTGCAGATCGTCGCTGGGGCCGAATGCAATGGGACTGAACAGCGACGTATAGTAGTTTCCTGCTGCGACAAGACGGCGACTCGCGAATCTCTTTTTCGACATCTTTTTGTGGCACATCGGGAGCAAAAGCAATTGCCGGCTTTCGCCAGTGCCGGACTCGACACTGTAGATGCGCATATGCTCGTCTGACCCAAAAGCAGTCGCAGCGAGGTTACGGAACCAGGGCAGGCTCAAAAAAATTCCAGAGGTTGTACTTGCGGTCTCGAACACTGCACCGCAATGTGCAGGCAATTCTTCAAAGCCGTTGTAGATGCGCACCTCGGCAATGGAATGCGATCTCTCTACACCATGTGCGCTGCTGACTTCCAGAGTCCTCAAGCTAGGCGAGTGCAAGATGCTCTTTGTACCACTCTATCGTGACCTTCAGCCCATCGCCAATGCGATGCGACGGCTCGAACCCCAGCAAGCTTTCTGCTTTCGAGATATCAGCTTGCGAATGACGCACATCACCCGACCGGAACGGCTTGTACTGTGGATTACTCTGACATACATGCGGAAAAGAATCGGCGAGCAGCGAGCGCATCCTTTCATGCAGTTCATTCAGGCTGGTTCGTTCGCTCAGTGCGACGTTATAGACCTGATTGACTGCTAATGGATTCTCCGTTCTGGCTGCAAGCAAGTTGGCCTGAACAACATTATCGATGAAGCAGAAGTCCCGGCTGGTTTCTCCGTCGCCGTTTATATATAAAGGCTGGTCATTGATGAGCCGGGCAATCCATTGTGGAATAACCGAGGCATAAGCACCGTTCGGGTCCTGGCGCGGACCGAAAACATTGAAGTAGCGAAGGCCAATCGACTCGATGCCATAACAGCGTGTAAATACCTCGGCATAAAGTTCGTTGACGTACTTGGTCACCGCATAGGGTGACAGCGGACTGCCGATGACAGATTCAACCTTGGGCAAGCCGGGATGATCACCATAGGTCGAACTGGAAGCCGCATACACGAAGCGTTTTACACCGGAATTGCGCGATGCGACCAGCATATTCAGAAAACCGGTGACGTTACTTGCGTTTGTCAAAATAGGATTTTCGATCGAGCGTGGTACGGAGCCGAGCGCTGCCTGGTGCAGGACATAGTCCACATCCTGCGTTGCCTGCACACAATCGCTTAGTTCGCGGATATCCCCTTTGATAAAGCGAAAGCGCCGCCATGCCTGTTCGCCGACGGACTCGCGCACCAGATCAAGATTGTGCCGGTAGCCAGTGGAGAAATTATCCAGCCCTGTCACCTTCTGATTAAGCTGGAGTAATGCCTCCAGAAGAGAAGAACCGATGAATCCCGCTACGCCTGTAACGAGCCAGTGGTATTGATGTTGTGCGAGGTGCTGTCGTAGATCCTGGTAACGGGTCATACGGGCGCTATTGCTCGTATGATCCATTTACAATCTCCAGACATTAAAGCCGGCAGCGGACATCGCTGCGTGATCGAATTGTGATTTCACGTCGATAAAGCAGCCTTTATCCGCCAGTTTGGACTGGATATCAGTTATGGGACGAGCGAGGAGGTCGCGATGTGCCACAGCAGCAACAACTGCCTCGGCACGCGGCAAACTTTCCCATGCAGTGAGTTGCAGCCCGTATTCGTGAAGGGCTTCGTCGGATGAGGCGACAGGATCGTGCACATGTACTTCCACTCCGTAGGACTGGAGCTCGAAAATTAAGTCCGCGACCTTCGAGTTCCTTAAGTCCGGGCAGTTTTCCTTGAAGGTCAAACCCATGACGTTCACCTTGCTACCTTTAACGGAAAAGCCGGCCCGGATCAGTTCCTTGACGGTTTTCTCGGCAACAAATTTTGCCATGCCGTCGTTGATACGCCGGCCCGCCAGTATGACCTGCGGATGGTGTCCGATCATCTCCGCCTTGTGGGTGAGGTAGTAAGGGTCCACGCCAATGCAATGCCCGCCTACCAGGCCCGGTCGGAAATTAAGGAAATTCCATTTCGTACCGGCAGCCTGAAGCACTTCCAGGGTGTCGATGCCAAGCTTGTCAAAGATGATCGCCAGTTCGTTCATCAACGCGATGTTCAGGTCGCGCTGCGTGTTCTCGATGACCTTGGCCGATTCCGCAACCTTGATGCTTGAGGCGCGATGCACGCCGGCGGTAACGACAGATTCGTATAGACGAGCCACCTGTTCCAGTGTTTCCGCATCGTCACCGGAAACGATCTTGACGATGGTCGCAAGTGTATGTTCCTTGTCGCCGGGGTTAATGCGCTCGGGTGAAAAGCCAACATGGAAATCCTTCTTCCATTGCAGGCCGGAGAATTTCTCGAGAATCGGTACACAGACTTCTTCGGTCGCGCCCGGGTAGACGGTCGATTCATAGATCACAATCGCGCCGCGCTTCATGTGTTTTCCGACGGTCTGGCTCGCACTGATCAGAGGAGTGAAGTCGGGCTTGTGTGCAATATCGACCGGTGTTGGCACTGCGACCACGATATGATCGGCCAGCGAGAGCAAGGTTGGATCGGTACTGCATGTGAGCTTGCGTGCCGCCTGCAGTTCATCGGCAGACACTTCGCCGGTAGGATCTATACAGTGCTGATAGCTCTCGACCTTTATTGCAGACAGGTCAAATCCGATCGTGCGACGTTGTTTGCCAAACGCCACAGCAAGAGGCAATCCTACATATCCCAGTCCTACTACGGCTACCACTTGCACCTCGTCTGGCGCTGTTGGCTCTAGCCGGGAAATTTTCTCAAGCTGATCATCGTAGACAGCTTGGAATGACGCAGGAAACTGTTCGCGAGTTGAAATCAAACGCCTCTCCTTTTCGAATAAATAGAGCAAGCCGGAACGGCTTACTCAGGCTCTAAGTATTGCTACGAGGTATGTTGGCGTTTTGATAAATCTCAACGGAAATATTTTTGAGGACGTCAATATGTCAATGCTTGCCGTAACTCTTTCTTAACCGTTCTTGAAAATCCATGCATTCATTCGAAGAGGTAAAGACAATTTTGGCCGACACGCTGAGCCTCGGAGAGCGGAAACAATTTCTCGAAGCTCGGACACCGCTACTAGGCAATATTCCGGAACTGGATTCGCTTGCGGTTATTAATCTTATTGCTGGCATAGAGGATTATTTCGGCATCGTTCTGGACGACGATGAGCTCGATTCCACGATATTTGAAACTGTCGGCAGCCTGGCCGCTTTTGTTGATAGCAAACTCTCGATGACATGAGGCCACAGCACCCGCCGGCATTGCCCTTCTTCCTGCATACAGGGCATGGCAAACGCTTTTGCCTGTATCACAAACCGGCCTCTGGCATCCAGTGTCGCGGGGCGATTCTTTATGTGCCGCCGTTTGGTGAAGAAATGAACAAAGCACGGCGAATCGCTGCTTTGCAGGCAAGAGCTTTTTCCGCCATGGGGTTTGGCATCCTGCTCCTGGACTTGTACGGTTGCGGGGACAGCGAAGGAGAATTCAGGGATGCCCGATGGCAGATCTGGAAAGAGGACCTTGCGGCTGCAAAAGCATGGCTTCAGGCAAATGTCTCGCCCTCTGTGAGCTTATGGGGAACACGTCTCGGCGCGCTTCTGGCGCTTGATTATGCAAGCACGGATGACGATTTGGACGTCCTTATATTGTGGCAGCCTGTATTGGAAGGAAAGTCATTTCTGACGCAATTTCTTCGCTTATTTTCCGCGAATGAAATGCTGCGGAATAAAAAGAAGCAACACGGTATGGCGGCGACGCCCCGCGAAGCATTGATTGCCGGTGAGTCGCTTGAGGTAGGGGGCTATGAAATCGCGCCTGCGTTGGCGGCTGCGATCGATGAATTAAATGCCACTCCGTTAATCACTGCAAGAAACCGCATTTACTGGTTCGAGATCGTGCCAGATGTTGCTGCTTCAATGCCGCCAGCACGTCTGCAAGCAGCAAATATATGGAAACAGAAGGGAAGTGATTTGCATCTTCATACGGTGCAATGCGCGCCGTTCTGGGCAACCCAGGAGGTGGCTGAGTGCCCGGAATTGATAGCTGCCGTTACGCAGCAGTTAACGGATGTTGCTTATGCACTTTGAAGAGCGTCCGCTTTGCTTCCCCTGTCATCAGTCCTGGTTGTATGGCGTTCTTGGCGTGCCGTCTCAACCCCGTTCCCGTGGCGTTGTCATCATTGTTGGCGGCCCGCAGTATCGGGTAGGAAGTCATCGGCAGTTTACCTTGCTTGCGAGAGCTATTGCCGTCGCTGGTTACCCGGTGCTGCGTTTCGATTACCGCGGTATGGGAGATAGCGATGGAAGCGCACAAACATTCGATACCGTAAATGCGGATGTTTGCTGCGCAATAGACCATATGATTGCCGAGCTCCCGTGCATTAACGAAATAGTGATTTGGGGACTCTGTGATGGCGCCTCCGCCGCCGTTTTCTATGCGAATCAGGATCCGCGGGTAAAGGGCTTGGTTTTGGCCAACCCATGGGTCAGGACGGAAGAAGGAATCGCGAAAACGTATCTGAAGCACTATTACTTATCCCGGCTGTTTGATTCAGCATTCTGGAAAAAGATATTCAACGGCAGCTTCCAATTCATCGCCGCCGGGAAGACATTCATTCAATTTATTGGCAAGGCGCTTTGCCGCCAAAAAAGTCGGGCTACTATTTCTTCGTCAAATGTTTCTGAGCCCCCTCCTTTGCCGGATAGGGTATTCGACGGACTGAGTCGCTTTTCTGGCAGGGTGCTTCTGATCATGAGCGGCAATGACCTGACCGCTAAAGAATTTTTGGCACTTTGCCGCAGTTCCAAGGCATGGCGAAAGCTATTGCGGTCGCCTCATATAAGCCGCCTTGACTTGCCGGATGCGGATCATACATTCGCACGTCGCGAGTGGCATGATCAGGCTGCGAACGGGACCAAAGATTGGTTGCGGGGGTGGTGAAACATTGAAAGGTGCTTATGCATTCTCGGGCAACCTAAGTGTGCATCAGGAAGAGAGTTCGTCATGCGGTGAAACGGCAAGACTTAGCGTAATCCCTTTTCAAGTCATCGAGTCTTTCGAGAAGGCGATCGACCGAATCGTTATGATTTTGGTCTTTGCTAAGAAATGGCGTGCCGTCTCGCGTTAGCTTGATGAGGGAGGAAATAATGTCGTCCTCAACTTTTTTCTTGTTTGTTCTCGGTACAGGTGGCGTCCAATTGTCCGACCAAATACCGGCCTGACGCAGCCCACGTTTGATATTCGTTTTAACTAATGTAGTGAAGTCAAGATGTCTTTCCATATCCCATATGCTTTTCAATCGCTGGGGTTGGTACTCCATCTGTAACGACTGGCACCAGTCGTTCCACTTGAAATCCAATATATGGTCGTAGCAGGCAACTGGAATCCATGGCACCCGAAAAGCATCGGCGACAATTGCTGCATGCATTGCTTCTGCAATGACGAGCTTTGAACGTCTGATCCGGGCTACTGTTTCTTTCATGTCGTCAGCAGGGTCCAGATAGGTTATGCCGGCCTCTTTGCATATGCTTCTCCAATCCGCAAATTGGGAACTTGCATGATGCGGCATATAACACACGGAATTATCTGTCTTGATGGGCGAGGGATCCACCACCTTGGTCAGCAGGACAGCGGGATCGGATATGGCAAAAGACCGCTCGATTCCTACACGTTCTGCAGATAACGGGCCACGGACACAATAGAATTTCCATTTCTCGTCCATGGCCGGAAAGCCGTGATACCCGACACCGGATCCGAAAACTATCTTGACCGGTTTCTCGGGCGCCCTTGTATTGATAAGTGTGCCAATTCCCACGAGGACTGTAGAGTCGTCTTGATCAAAAATTTCAGGAGCAAGTGCGTCCCAAATCCATGGATTCAGGTCATCGCCAAAATTACCTATTGGATTTTTGTAATAGAAAAGCTTCATATAAGAAGAGAACGGCAGACGAATATCAGGCGTCTTGCATGACAGCTCGATGCAGTACCTGACTAATTGCAATGGAATGGTTTTCGATCGAGTAACGGGTCGCTTTTATTGCTGCGTTCTTCCCTAAACTCTCTCTGAGCAAAGGATCCGCAAGCAAACGACAGATAGCTGTTGCCAGCCCATGCGGATCTCTTGGTTGGATTAACAAGCCATCAATCTCATGTTCGATGACTTCCGGCGGGCCCCCTTCATTGGAAGCAATAACTGGTTTACCCATCGCCATTCCTTCTAAAAAAGTGCGGCCAAAAGGCTCCGGCTTGGTGGATGTATGTAGTACGACCGAACTAATAGATAGGATTTCAGGAATATCCTTCCTGGCCCCAAGAAGATGTACATTCCCGCACAACGGGGGAGAAGTGACTCTTTTTGCAATCATGTTCGCGAAATGATCATCTTTTCCGTATGCCGAGCCAACCAACAACACACGGGCATTTGGGTATTCATTAAAAATTGTCGGGCAAGCGTCAAGCAGTACGTCCTGTCCTTTCCAGTCGATCAACCCGCCGACTAATGTAATGACAGGATCGGAATCAGAAAACCCGAATTCTCTAAGTAGCCGTTCTGACGGGCGCCTTGGGCAGAACAAATTCATATCGAGCCCTTCCGGGACGACAATACACTTTTCCGCGGGGAGGCCAAGCTCGATAAGCTGAGTTTTTATGGCATTGGACACCGCAATGCAGTGATCGATAATAGATAAAACCCAGCGGTTCCCGCGTGTGTCCGCACTGAAGCCGCGTGCGTGAAGGATGATAGGAAGTCCCGCAAGGCGTCCCGCAAGGGCGGCTGCGAGATTGCAGCTTGGGTCGTTATTCAAGTACACGATGCCGATTTTGTCGCGCTTAAACCGGCGATAAAAACGCCATGAATACGGTGCGACATTGCAGAAATTATCGAGCATCGAAGCAAACGGTATGCTGCGGTTTTTTAGTGTGGCTGTATCGAAGAGAGGAGCCGGGGGGAGATGACGCCACTGCCCAAGTTGGCTCAGTTGCTGGTATTCCTCCGTCCCAATTCCAGTGTAAATATGCGGACTAAACAGTTCTGGAATCTTTTGGAGAAAAGCGGCGAGCGAAATGATGGCGCCACCATAGCCGGCGCCATTCTCGCAAAATGCAACGTTTATTCCAGAATGTTTCACTATGACTTTAAATTTTGATTAGAGGGCTTTGTACTGATCATCGCGGTATTACTGTGCTTATGAATCCCGTATAGATTGCCCCAAGCGTATCTTTATGAGATACCCGTAGATTTGATAGACGTGTTGTTTCATCGGATGATTTGTCCATGCTAGGCCAATTACCCAGCCTGCAAAAGCGCCGGCGAGACCGCAAATCATCGTCAACCAATGCGAAGCAGAAGAATCTATTGCGGATATCGTGACGATTGCTGGTATGACGATGCTGCACCCGGTAACTACAGCGCTTTTGCGGGTATCTCGTATTACATCTGTCAACTTGATCCCGGTCGCTTTATGCAAAAAGTGAGAAGTGACGACTAGTGAAATACCTTCCGAAATAACTACTGCGACAGCGACGGCAGGAAGCCCGTTGAGGCTCGCGCCTAGTATCGCAATAATCCGAACAACGCTCGAGATGACGAAACCGACAGTCATGCTTCGGACGCCGCCATTGGCAATCATTACTTCACCAGCGAATGTACTGAGTGCGGAAATCGCACCTGCGACACAGAGGATTCGTACAAGTGGAACAGAAACATCCCATTGGTCACCATATAAGGTGCGCACAACCGGGAAGGCAAGAAGAGCCATTACCGCAAAGAAGGGCCACGCCATTGCAGTGAGATTCGAAACTGCCAGCCGGTAGGGAGTAAGGAAATCACCACTCTCGCGACGTAGCTGTGCAAAGTAAGGCAAAATCAACGGCATTGCCGTTCCTGTTACCAGGGTCTTGAAGAGCTGGATAAGGCCGTTGGCCCGGCTGAAGTAACCTGCGGCAGCGAGATCGATAACTTTGCCGAGAATGACGTCGGGTGCATTTGTGCCTGCAACATTTGCGAGTGTGCCGAGGCTCGAAATTCCGCCAAAAGACAAAATCTCTCGGACGTTTGTAAATCGCGGCAGCCAAGGTGTAGCCGGAGAGCGCATCAACGTTGCAACAATGCCGAAAGCGAGAATCCCTGCGAAGTTTCCCCAGGCAAGACTGATAGCCCCATACCCCCTGTAAGCCAATAAAACAGAAACGCTCACCTGACACACTGCGCTACTGATCTTGGTAATCAGGATCTTTTGAAACTGCATTTCTCGGCGGAAGAGTGCCGTCAGTAGAGACCCCAAGGGGGTAGCCGCGAAGCTAGCAGACATTACAACAAGGATTTCACGAATTTCTGGTGTGCGGTACAAATTGGCAATCAGGTTGCTGCTTATGAACAGTATCAGTGCCACTACCCATGCAAGGATAATCGCCACCCCAAACGCGGAGCGGATTTTTTCCGCTGTCAGCTCCTGTTCCTGAATGACGTAACGTACTACGCCAAAATCACGAAATACATGAAGAAGGGTCATCAGAAACGCGGCAACAGAGTACGTTCCAGTCTCGCCCGGCGATAGGATTCGGGAGAGCATCAAGACACCAATAAACTGAATGATCAGCTCAGCGTATTGAGTGACAAACGATATCAGCAGGTGGGATTTTGTTTTATTCATCATGAGGATGCCTGCAAACCTTACCCCTGTAGCCATCGCAATAGCCTTGCGCCGTACATCAATGGGGTTGAATCCCACGGTCGGCTGCGCGGGAGTTGATAGCGATCGTGCTTCTTCGTGGCCGCGCCGGTGGCCGTTGTAAACGCTGCGGTATATCCTGCTTGTTTCACCATCTGGACGTGATGCTCATCAAAATCAAGATTGGGTTTTCCGTTGGGATAGGCAAACAGGCGTACTGGTTTTCCGGTGATTGACTCGAGATGCTTTTTGTTTCCTGCAATTTCATGTTGAGCATCGTCGTCGTTAACGCTTTTCAAAATCGGGTGTGAAATTGTATGGCCGCCAATCTCAATATCATGCCGAACAAGCTCGTGCAGCATTTCCCGGGTTAGCATCAGGTTATGTGTGGGTAAATCGCCAGCCATGCTCTCGACTTTTTTTGTCAGCTCAAGCCGAGAAAGCGGAGCGAGATATTTTGATTTTTCAATCAAATAGTGTGCGATCTGGTTCCTGTCCTCGAGAGACCCAAGCGTATGTATACCAAGATCGAGACCAAGGCTTCGCATGTCCAGCTGGCCGTTTGGCAACTGGCGAACTGCTTCAATAATCCGGTCATTCCACATGTTTTCATCACTCATACAACCAGTGGTGACAAAAACGGTTGCCGGAAGATTTAGCTCCTTGAGTATCGGCAGTGCGGTGTCATGAACAGATCGATATCCATCGTCGAATGTGATGCAAACGGCTCTCGGTGGAACATCATCTGTCGCTAAGGCTAATACGGCATTGTGGAGAGGCAGGACGTTGAAGCAGTCGGCGAGCAATTCCATTTGCCAGCGGAATGTGCGGGCATCCGGCTCGGATACCAATATAGGATCCAGCGAATCGAGTACACGGTGATAGCTGAGAATGCATAATCGTCTGCCTCCCGTTCTCTGGGCGATTCTGTCTCCCGCGGCACGAATGATCCGTGAGGTAAATCGGGTCGGTCTCTTGTAAGTCGTCATGCAGACCTTCCTAGGACATCAATCGCGCCGATTTTCTGAAAAGGCGATATTTTTTGTTGATGGGGGGAGGACAGAAGAAGGCATTTCTCTAACAACACAAGTAAAACGATAATGCCGTAAAACAAATCGTAATAAGCCAGAGATAGAAAAGCGCCCCCAATGGCATAGCCGACAATGCTCACTTGGCACATCGTTGCCAAGCTATATGCCCACTTCAACTCAGCTTTATCTTTGGAATGCTTGATAACGCGTGAGCCTGTGCGCCATGCAAAAATAATTAGCATGACAAATATTCCCAAGCCGATAAAACCATGTTCTCCCAAGACTTGAAAATAAATGCTATGGGCTGCATGGAAATCAAGCGGATCGGGTGCGTAAATCAAAAACTGATTCTTGGAAAATACATTGTAGCCACCACCTAATAGATGATTATTCGCAACATTTACAGAGAAATGCCACGCGTTAATCCGTCCTAAAGCAGAAGCATCCTCGGTATACGTGCCGATAGTGCCCATTCGATCAAACCACTTTTCCGGCATAAACGAAAAAGCGAAGGCTGCGGCAATTGCGAGCACTATGCCTGTACCCAGTTTGTTCCGGCTCTTCAGCCACAGTGCAAATAGCATTGCGCTGCCACCGAGTAAAGCTCCGCGGGAATAAGAGCCGACAATGGAAACACCGGTAAGGAGTAATAGGCCAAGCAGCGCATGTCGCAGCCACTTATTAGTCGCCAATTGGCGGAGATACCATATCAAGGGAAGAGCGGTAACCAACGCTAATGCAAGTGCGTTGTTATCAGTAATATAGCTGCCGGTTGGCCCGAAGACATGGCTGCTTCCGCCGGAAAGGAGCGTGAAAACACCTCCCTTGAATCCGTAAAATCCCAGCGAAAGGCCTGTGATCCATGCCAAGGCTTTAATTTCTTTTTCAGTATGGAGTACAGCGCTGGCCAGGATCACCATGAAAAACGTTTTTAATACCCGGTTCCATTCACCCCACACCAGGTCCGGCTCCAATGCAAAAAAGCTCGTTAATGTCATCCAGCCCATAAAGCAAAACAGAAGGACGGTTACCTTAGTAAAAGGTATTCGTTTTGGCTCGTGTGAAAATAGCAAACCCGCCAGCGTTGCGGCGACTACTACCGCTGCGAACGGAAAGTCATAAGCCGGACCGTAGGCAAGCCGGTGCGGGTTCATCAGACTTATCCATGTAGCCATCAGTATGCCGATGGAAGGACGTTTCAGAATCCATGGCAATATTCCGAAAACGACTGCAAAGAGAAGATAGTCACGCATGTGATATCCATCCGATGGAGAGCTGTTTTCTGGAGATGGTGACGATGTCTCTGATGCACAAATAATGCGACCGGCGACACAGGCAAGTAGCACCGCAATTTAAAATAATCAAAGCAGACATGTCAGGCGTTAGCTTCTCTTTAAAATTTTATGAAAAAGCTCGATCTGCCCAGCCGTTGTCTCGTCCCAGCTAAAGCGTTCTGCATAACGGCGTGTGGCGGCGCGATCTGGATAATTCGATTGAAGTGATCGGACTGCCTGGGCAATTCCCTTCACAGACCGCACCTCCATTAGTACACCTGCTTCCGGCGCGGTAACCACTTCAGGCGTGCCCCAAACACGGCTGGCGGCGACCGGTGTGCCGCAGGCCATCGCTTCGAGCAATACATTTGCCCAGCCTTCACGGCTCGAGGCAAGTACAAGAGCATCTGCGGCACAGTAATAATTCTTCAGTTCGGGCTGGGGCAATGTGCCTAAAAAGGTAACGCGATCAGTCACCTGAAGCTGCCGGGCGAGATTTACCAAGTTATGCTTTTCCGGACCGCTTCCAGCGATTAATAGTCGTACGTCTTTTAGCAGCGGCAGGGAAGAAATTACCAGGTCGTGCCCTTTCAGCGGCACTAAATTCCCGGTGGAGAGAAGCGTGAAGCCAGTCACGCCGAGGCTATTGCGTATGCACTCGCGATCGCCCGGGTGAAAAAGTTGCAGGTCGACGCCGTTGCGTAGCGGCTTGATTCGATCGGCAGCAATTCCTATTCGGGAAATTTCTTCTTTCAATGCGTGGCAGACAGTAATGATGCCGCTCGCGCGTGCTGCGGCCCATTCGATCATTTTTCGAGGCAAGTGGTAACGTGGCAGCAACGTGATATCCGAACCTCTGGCGGTAATGACAACCGGCTTGTTGAAATGCCGGCCAAGCAGAACCGCGGCCACTCCATCTGGATAGAAGTAATGTGCGTCAATCAGATCGAAATCGAATCCTTCGTCAATAAGGCGCTGAAGTGCCGGCTTCACTGCATGGGCAAGTAAAAAGGGCGCGGCAGTCATGCCGATCTTCGGAAGCAAGGGATAGCGCGGGTGCAGTACGCGAAGACCGCCACGGGTTTCGTCGATTGGTGTTCTGGCGAAGCTTGCATATTGACCGAACCGTCGATTTCGGAAAGGGAACCAGGGAACCGGTGCAACCACTCTCGACTGAATCTGTCCACTTGCGACAAGATGGCGCAGACGCGTTTCGACAAAAATGCCGTGTCCCGGACGCTCACTGCTCGGGAAAAGGGTGCTGAACGTAAGGACCTTCATGCCACAACTGCGCCGGTCAGACGGCCATATACGTTGCGATAGCGTCCAACGCTGTTTCTCCAGTTACGTTCAGTTTCCACGAAATCACGCCCAGCCTGGCGCAGGCTTTGCCATTGGTCTTGTTGATTCAGTAAAGCGCTGACCTTTTCAGCCAACGATGCCGGATCACCCGCTCTGAATAGCACGCCTGTTTTGCCGTCACGAATCAGCTCCAGGTGCCCCCCGACATCCGAAGCAGCAAGTAATCTTCCTTGGGCCATCGCTTCAAGTGGCTTTAATGGTGTTACCAGATCGGTGAGACGCATGGACAGGCGTGGATATACCAGCACGTCGATCAATTCGTAATATTTTTGGACTTGATCATGAGGAACCCTTCCCGCAAACACCACTTTATCCTGGATGCCCAGCGTCTTCGCCAATTCCCTGAGCGCAGATTCTTGTGGTCCACCGCCAAGAAGGAGTACACGCAAATCAGGCGCTGCTGAAAGCATCAGCGGAAGCGCGCGCAGGAGAATGTCGAGTCCCTCATAGGCGTAAAACGAGCCGATGAAGCCGATTAGTCGATTGCCCTGCAATCCGAGTGCTTGTTTGAGTTCTGGATCAGCGGAGCCAACCATGTCGAACTTTTCCACATCAACCGCATTGGGGATGACCGTGACCTTGTCAGCAGATATGCCGCGCTGCACGATGTCCTTGCGTAAGCCGTCGCATATGGTGGTGACGGCATCTGCATGCCTGAGCGCATGCGTTTCAAGGCTTCGTGTCAGGCGGTAGCGTAATCCACGCTCTTTGCTTGTTCCATGGTCGACTGCGGCATCTTCCCAGAATGCGCGGACCTCATAGACGACAGGGATGCCGAAATCTTTTGCCACACTTAGTGCAGCGATTGCATTGAGTGAAGGTGAATGCGCATGCAGGATATCCGGACGAACAACCGGGATGATTTCCTTCAGCCGACGCGCCAGTCCGCGGATAACCTCAATCTGATTGAAGACCGGGGCCTTGGCAAGGACACCGTTTGCAGGCGGTGTCCGATAAAAATGTATGCCGTCGACACGCTCTTCCATGTCGCTACTAGGCCCTTGTTTGGCGCTGGTCACATGAAATGTCTTCCAGCCGAGCGCCTGCTGCTCACGCAGGATCGATAAAGTGCGGAAGGTGTAGCCGCTATGGAGCGGAATGGAGTGATCAAGTATATGCAGGATACGCATGCTTATCCTTTACGCATGGCGCTGGCGCCACCGGCTTCGTTCGTCCGAAGAAATGCATCGAACATTAAAACGGACCATAGTGAAACGCTGTGGTCTCGCAGGCCGGACTCGTGCTGATCGGCCATTTGTTTCAGATAGGCCTGGTTAAAGAATCCGGTTTCCAGCAATGCTGGATTGAGTATTGCGGACCGGACCTTGTCGCGGAGCGGGCCCTTCAGCCAGCTTCCGAGGGGAATGGAAAAACCCATTTTTTTACGGTAGAGAATGTCATCAGGCAGATAGGGTCTGAGTGATTTTTTAAATATATTCTTGCCTTCTCCACGCTTCAGCTTCATGGAGGATGGAATGCCGGATGCCCATTCGACGAACTGATGATCCAGCAGCGGGACCCGCACTTCCAGCGAATGTGCCATGCTGGCGCGATCGACTTTGGTCAGAATATCGCCGGGTAAGTAAGTCTTCATGTCGAGGTACTGCACCAGTGACAGCGGGTCATCTGTTGGCGCATTTGCCGCATGGCCCCGCATCACTTCCACGGCACGATAACCCTGCAGCTCTCGGCGAAATTTCTCACTGAACAATTCATTTCGCACGCGGTCCGGCAGGATTGAAACGCCGTGGAAATATCCTTCTACCAGATCACGCGCAATTGCCTCGAAGGTGGTTTTCGCGCGAAAAACCCGGGGAGCCCAGTCTGCCTTCGGATAATAATTGCCAAGAAAACCAAATACTGGTTTTCGCATAGCGTGCGGCATTATGGAGCGAACGCGGTGCTCGGCCATCGCATAACGATAGCGCCGATACCCGGCAAAGGTCTCATCGCCTCCATCACCCGATAACGCCACCGTAACGCGTTTCTTCGCCAGTTCGCAGACACGATAGGTCGGAATGGCGGAACTGTCCGCGTAAGGTTCGTCGTACAAGCGCGCCAGCGTATCGATCAACCCGTAATCGTCTTTGCTGACCAGCTCCGTATGGTGGCTTGTTCCATGGTCGGTCGCCACGCGTGCGGCAAAAGCAGATTCGTCAAACGCCGGGTCGTCGAATGCGATTGAACAGGTATTGACTGGCGACGAAGATAGCTTTGCCATCATAGCCACCACCGCGCTGGAATCAACCCCGCCGGACAGGAATGCGCCCAGCGGGACATCGGCGACAAGATGGCTCTTTACCGCATCGCGCAGGTTTTCGATCAGCGCTTGCTCGGCATCCTGCTCCGACAAGTTCGCGAGAGGTTTGAAGGGGACATCCCAGTACTTTTTCGGAATGGCCCTGTCATCGCCTTTTTTAAGAGTGAGCGTATGGCCCGGAGACAGTTTGCATGCGGCTTTGTATATTGTTCGTGGTTCGGGAATGTAGCCATATGCAAAATAATCCTCGACCGCTCGCGCATCAATTTCATGCGGCAGCGACGGAACCGCAAGCAGGGACTTCAACTCGGAACCAAAGACAAACATGCCATCCGGAAGAAATGCATAGAACATTGGCTTGATTCCGAGGCGGTCCCGCGCAAGAAAAAGCGTTCTCTTGTTTCTATCCCAAAGCGCAAAGCTGAACATCCCGCGAAACCGGCTTACACATTCCTGCCCCCATTGTTCCCACGCATGAACAATCACTTCCGTGTCGCATCGGGTGCGGAAGGTATGTCCCAAGGCGAGCAGCTCTTCCATAAGTGGCTGGAAATTGTAGATTTCGCCGTTGAAGACAACGACCACGCTCTGGTCTTCATTGAAGAGCGGCTGTTGTCCGGACGATAAATCAATAATTGATAATCTACGGTGGCCGAAACCGAGCCCTGGCTCTGCGTGAATGCCGCCCTCGACCGGCCCGCGGTGGTGTTGTGTTTCATTCATCCGGTGGAGTAGGCTGCGGTCAACTTCCCGCTCCCCACGCGTATCGAAAATGCCGACTATTCCGCACATGGTTTAACCATCTCTTTCGGTTTTGCTTTCGCCTTGATCAGGGCATCGTAGAGTTCAATGTAAGCGTCAATCATTGCGCTGATGCTGTAATGGCGAACCGCGCGCTCCCGTCCGGCTGTGCCGTGCCGCTCGCGCAACTGCGGTTGAAGAACATAGGGGAGAATGGCTTCAGCCAGTGCCACAGGGTCGTTGGCCGGAGCCAGCTTTCCGGTTACGTTCTCCAGAACGACTTCTGGTATCCCTCCCACCTGCGTTGCAACGACAGGCAGACCGGTAGCCATCGCTTCCAGGAGCGTCACCGGGGTTCCTTCGGCAATTGACGACAGAACAAAGACGGAAAACGCCGGGATGATTTCAGCAATGTCGTTGCGAGCTCCTGCCAGCCAGACGACATCGGCTATTCCGGCGTCTGTGAT
>DATFAZ010000288.1:0-3493 GCA_035254105.1 Noviherbaspirillum sp.
TGTCGGTGCGGGTACGGTCGAATTCATTGCCAACCAGGACGGCAGTTTCTATTTCATGGAAATGAATACCCGTCTGCAGGTCGAGCATCCGGTGACGGAAATGATTACCGGTCTTGATCTGGTGGAATGGCAACTGCGGGTGGCATCCGGCGAACCGCTGCCGAAAAAGCAGAACGAACTGGCGATCCGCGGCCATGCGCTGGAAGCACGGATTTATGCGGAAAACCCGGAGAAGGGCTTCCTGCCGTCGATCGGCACCTTGCGCCACATGCATACGCCGCAGGCCGTTACTTTTGAACTGGGCAACGGTGCAGTCGTGAATACGCCTGCGGCCATCCGCATCGATTCCGGCGTGCGTGAAGGCGATGCGATTTCGCCGTTCTATGACCCGATGATTGCCAAGCTGATCGTCTGGGGCAACAACCGCGAAGAAGCGCTCGGCCACATGGTGCAGGCGCTGTCGGAATATCAGATCGTCGGCCTTGCGACCAACGTAGCTTTCCTGAAGCGCCTAGTCCAAAGCGCACCATTCTCCGGCGCCGACCTCGACACCGGCCTGATCGAACGCAACCATGCAGCACTCTTTCCCGCACTGCCTCCGGCAACGATACAGGTACTGGCACTGGCTGGCGCTTCACTGCTTACTTCAGAGCAGAATGCCAGCGCCGCTGCCAACGACCCGTGGGCAAACACCAGCGGCTGGCGCATGAACGGCACATTGCTGCGCTCGCTCGATTTCGCCGACGAGGCGAGCGCCTATCCGGTATCGGTCGGCTATCGCGAAACCGGATGGTCGGTGCGGCTGGGCGACGCCACGGTGGCGATGACGCTGGTCGAACGCAACGGGCAGCATCTCGTGATCAAGCTGGATGGTGCGGCGGTGCGCGGCACGGTGGTACGTGATGGCGAGATGTTCCATGTGTTTACTGGCGGCACGCATTTCCCGCTGCAATACAACGATCCGCTTGCGCATGCAGGTGAAGCCGAGGCCGAAGGCGGCCGCCTGACCGCGCCGATGCCAGGCAAGATCGTCGCGGTACTGGTGGGCAAGGGCAAGACGGTGGAGAAGGGCGAGCCGCTGTTGATCATGGAAGCGATGAAGATGGAACACACCATCGCCGCGCCGGCCAATGGCACCGTCGAGGACCTGCTGTACGCGGTCGGCGATCAGGTAACGGAAGGCGCGCAGCTGCTGTCATTCAAGGCAGCCTGAGCAAGGAAAGGAAGAATCATGGCACTGCCGAAAAAGGTAAAGATCGTCGAAGTCGGGCCGCGTGACGGCTTGCAGAACGAGAAGGAAACCATTCCCGCCGAAGTCAAGATCGAGTTGGTCAATCGCCTGACCGACGCCGGTTTCGCCAACATCGAAGCCGCATCCTTCGTGTCGCCCAAATGGGTGCCGCAGATGGCGACGTCAGCGGAAGTGATGGAAAAAATCCGGCGCAAGCCCGGCGTGATTTATTCCGCGCTGACGCCGAACATGAAGGGTTTCGAAGCGGCGGTGGCGGCGAAGGCCGATGAAGTCGTGATCTTCGGCGCGGCATCGGAAGCCTTCTCGCAAAAGAATATCAATTGTTCAATTGCCGAATCGATCGAACGCTTCCGTGATGTCGCGCAAGCGGCGAAGCAGCACAAGATCCGCCTGCGCGGCAGCATCAGTTGCGCATTCGGTTGCCCCTACCAGGGCGAGGTGCCGCTGGATGCGGTGGCCGATGTGGTGCGCCGCATGCGCGACCTCGGCTGCGACGAGATCGATATCGCCGACACTATCGGCGTCGGCACGCCAAGGAAGGTGCAGGCGGTGATGGAGCGGGCCGCGCAGGAGTTTCCGATCGCAAGCCTGTCCGGCCATTTCCATGACACTTACGGTCAGGCGCTCGCCAACATCTACGCCAGCATGGAAGTCGGTATCGCGATCTTCCATTCATCGGTCGCCGGACTCGGCGGCTGCCCGTATGCCAAGGGCGCGACCGGCAACGTCTCAACTGAAGACGTGCTGTACATGATGAACGGCCTGGGCATCGACACCGGCATCGACCTCGACGCGGTGGTAGATGCAGGTCACTTCATTTCGCAGCATCTCGGGCGCAAGGCGGCGAGCCGTGCGGGCAATGCGATTGCCGCAAAGCGCGCTGCCTGAGCCTTGCCATTCCGTGCGGTAGGCGTTGCGGAAAAACAGATAAACCGGCGGAGCACGCATGAGTCGTATCAGACTGCCGCAGCTGCTATCCGAAATCAACGCCTGCCGTTTGTGCGAAAAGCATCTGCCGCACACGCCGCGTCCGGTGGTGCAGGCTGGTGCGCAGGCACGCTTGCTCATCATCGGCCAGGCGCCGGGCCGCAAGGTGCATGACACGGGCATTCCGTGGAACGATGCATCCGGCGACCGGCTGCGCGACTGGCTGAATGTGCCGCGCGAGGTGTTCTACGATCCGCAGCAAGTCGCGATCGTGCCGACCGCCTTTTGCTACCCCGGCAAGGGGAAAAGTGGTGATCTGCCGCCGCGCCCTGAATGTGCGCCAGCATGGCATCCGCAACTGCTGGCAGCGCTGCCCGGGGTGCAATTGACGCTGCTCATCGGACGTTATGCACAGGAATTCTATTTGCGCGACAATTGCAAGCCGACATTGACGGAAACGGTTGCGGCTTATCAGACCTATCTGCCGCAGTATTTCCCGCTGCCGCATCCCAGTCCGCGCAACCAGTCATGGTGGAAAAACAACAGCTGGTTTGAGCGCGATGTGCTGCCGCAGCTGCGACGGCGCATCGCATCGATATTGACGCCCCAATAAGTAAATAACATGCTCGACAACACCCAGGAAAAACTTCCGGACACCGCGCAACGCGTGGCCGACCTGCTCGCCGCAATCGGGCATGACAAGCCGGTGGTCATGCTGCCAGACACCGGCAAGACCTCCGCCGAAGCCGCTGCCGGGCTTGGCTGCAGCGTTGCTGAAATTGCGAAATCGATCGTGTTCCGCCGCCTGTCGGATGACGCGGCGGTGATGGTGGTTGCCAGTGGCGCCAACCGTGTCGATGAACACAAGGTGGCTGCCATTGTCGGTCCGCTGGGTCGTGCCGATGCCAAGTTCGTCAAGACCCGCATCGGCTATGCAATCGGCGGCGTCTGTCCGATCGGCCATGTCGAAAAGACGGTGATGCTGATCGACCAAGACTTGCTGAAATTCGACAGCGTCTGGGCTGCTGCCGGCCATCCGCATGCCGTATTCAACCTGACGCCGCAGCAGTTGCAGGCGATGACCGGCGCGCCGGTCGCCGATGTCGCGCTGCGAGCCGAGTGATTGCGACGGAGATGCGATGAGCCCCGACCTGAAACCCGGCATTGCCTTTGAATGGACCTATGTGGTGCCGGAGCGCTCTACCGTGCCGCGCTTGTACCACGACACCGATTTCTGCCGCGACATGCCGGACGTACTTGCTACCGGTTATATGGTTGGCATGATGGAACTGGCATGCACACGCGGCATCATGG
>DATFAZ010000289.1:0-6206 GCA_035254105.1 Noviherbaspirillum sp.
ACGATCTGGATGCCAATGTCGTGCATCATGATCGCTGCACGGTCTTCCTTGGCAGCGTTGAACGCGATCTTGAACTTGCGCGGCAAATAGGCGAATTCCGGATGGAAGGTGCTCCACTGGCGCACCAGTTCGGCATACGGACGCGGATCGACGAGCTCATCGGCCGCAACGCCCGCATACTCGTCGGCGGTCGTGTTGCGTACATCGTTACCCGAAGTCTGGATCGAGTGCATTTCGACCGAGGTCAGGTGCTCGAGAATGTCCGGGGCATCTTCTAGATTGATCCAGTTGAACTGGATATTCTGGCGCGTGGTGAAATGACCATAGCCGCGGTCGTATTTACGCGCGATATGGGCGAGCTTGCGCAGTTGCGTCGAGGACAGCAGGCCATAGGGGATGGCAATGCGATACATGTATGCGTGGCGCTGCATATACAGTCCGTTTTGCAAGCGCAGTGGCAGGAATTCTTCCTCGGTCAGTTCGTCGGCAATGCGGCGGCGAACCTGGTCGCGAAACTGTACAACGCGTTCCTTGACGATCTGATGATCATATTGGTCGTAACGGTACATCTTTATTTCCTTAAAAAACCAGTTTTGCGGCGACGCCAGTGAGCGTCGTTGCCAATAATCCGCGCAGAATCTTCTCTGGTACGGCACGGGCGGCCAGCGAGCCGATAGTGATGCCCGGCACAGAGCCAAGCAGGAGCGCTCCCAGCAACTCCCAATGGATTGAACCCAGCCACCAGTGGCCAAAAGCGGCGATGGCTGTCAACGGTACCGCGTAGGCAATGTCGGTGCCGGCGATTTCCGCCGGGGACAGGCGAGGATATAGCAATACCAGAATCGTTGCACCGATCGCGCCGGCACCGATGGAAGATATGGTAACCAGCGCACCGAGCACTGCGCCGACAATTATGGTTGCAACGGCAAGCTTGGCATCTTGCAACTGCTTTTCCGGATGCCTGATCACCCAACTCTGCATGCGACTTCTGAAAAGCAGGGCAACGACCGTCAGCAGAACCGAGCCGGCGATCGAATAACGGATAATCTGGCCAATTTCCTTATCCAGTGCGCCGAAATGGTTTAGGGCGAGGGTCGCAAGCACCGCTGCCGGCAGCGCGCCATAGCACAGGTGGCGCACGATCTCCCAGCGCACCGTGCCACGGAAACGATGTGCCAGCGTACCTGCCGCCTTGGTGGTCGAGGCAAATGCCAGGTCGGTACCGACTGCTACGGTAGGCGAGACACCAAACAGGAGTGTCAGCAGCGGTGTCATCAGCGAGCCGCCGCCCACTCCGGTCAGACCGACCAGGGCGCCTACAGCAAAACCGGAAAGTACATAAGAAAGAGTCATGAGGCCTCACGCAAAGTAGCGTGAATCGTAATAAACTAATTCTTTATTCCAAACTACTTAGTATTTATTTGCTTATATTCCTTTTTAGCATAAACAAAGTTGCAGAATAAGCAGACGAATATCAGGGAAAGACGATGAATCTTCATCAATTGCGCTTCGTCCGAGAGGCCGTCCGGCAAAACTACAACCTTACCGAAGCCGCCAAAGCCTTGTTTACCTCGCAGCCCGGCGTGTCAAAAGCCATCATCGAACTGGAAGAAGAGCTGGGCATCGATATATTCATGCGGCACGGCAAACGCATTCGGGGATTGACCGAGCCGGGCAGGGCGGTGCTGCGCTCGGTTGAGCTGATCATGCAGGAAATCGATGGCTTGAAGCGCATCGGCAAGGAGTTTGCCGCACAGGACAGCGGCAGCTTCACTATTGCGACCACCCATACACAGGCGCGCTATGCCTTGCCCAAGGTAGTGCAGACATTTACGCAGAAATACCCGAAGGTGCGGTTGTCTTTGTTGCAAGGAAATCCGCGGCAAATTGCGGAGATGGTGCTCAAGGACCAAGCGGATATGGCGATTGCGACAGAATCGATTGCTAACATTGAGGGCTTGATTTCCTTGCCATGTTACCAATGGGAGCACGTCGTCGTGGTGCCGCCCGAGCATCCCTTGCTTAAGTCGCCAAATATCACGCTGGAAGAAATCGCCGCTTACCCGCTGATTACTTATGACAGTGCTTTTACCGGGCGCGCCAAGATTGATCATGCTTTCTCGATTCGCGGGCTTAAGCCAGATATCCTGCTGGAAGCCATCGATGCTGATGTCATCAAGACCTATGTCGAGCTTGGCATGGGGGTAGGGATTATTGCCGGAATGGCCTATGACGCAGAGCGCGACAAGGGATTGCAGGCAATTTCCGTAGGCCACCTGTTCGGCTCCAATGTGTCGCGTGTAGCGCTGAAGCAAGGGGCTTATCTGCGCAGCTATGTATACAGCTTTATCGAGCTGTTAACACCGACTCTCAACCGGCGCCTGATCGAACAGGTGATGAATGGCGAAAAAGACAGTTATGAATTGTAAGCGGGGGTTATAAATTACTTTGCGGATACTCTGACTAAGGATAAAATCCGTTCCGTCATTGGGGAGTAGCCGCCCTCCGAAATCGAAAGAATTGCGAGAGGGGCTTGCGTCAACAGACTTGATCCTGCGGATCATGGCGCAAGCGACTCCGGGTTTGGCGAGACCTTTGACCATGCCGCCTCTGCTTTGGGCCGGAGGGCGCGTATGGTCATTGGTACATTCCGGCCCCGGAGTTTTCATGGAAGCATTCTTCATCTCGACCGGCATCGTTGCCCTTGCTGAAATGGGTGACAAGACACAGCTCTTGTCCCTCTTGCTCGCAGCAAAGTTTCGCCGGCCCGTTCCCATCATTCTCGGTATCCTGGTCGCCACGCTGCTGAACCATGCTTTTGCCGGCGCAGTCGGCAGCTGGATTACTGCTTTCATTGGCAAGGATGCGCTGCGCTGGATTCTCGGCCTGTCGTTCCTGGCCATGGCGGGCTGGATGATGATTCCCGACAAGCTGGACGATGTGGATGCAAAGCCGGTTCGTTTCGGCGTGTTCGGTGCCACTTTGCTGGCTTTCTTTCTTGCTGAGATGGGCGACAAAACACAGATTGCGACGATTGCTCTGGCAGCCAAGTATTCTGCGTTCTACGCTGTCGTTGCCGGTACAACCTTGGGCATGATGCTTGCAAACGTGCCTGCCGTCCTGTTGGGTGGAAAGATTACTAAGGCAATCCCTCTGACCGTCGTGCATGCGATTTCTGCAGTGATTTTTGCAGTGCTTGGCGTTCTTACGCTGCTGAACGTCGGCAGCCTGTTCTGAACCTTCATTCCCGCGGTCGATAGCCCAGACGCAGCGACAATTGCTGTGCATGGGCTTTGGTCTGCTGCGCGATGAAGCCATCCCATGCGTGATCCACATGCGCGGCTGAACCGACCACGGTCAGCGCAAAGCGCATGCGGCCATCATGGTCGAATACCGGCGCTGAAAAAGCGTTGAAACCGGCCAGAAGGCGTTCCGCGGCGCGCGTCGTGCCGGGCGAGCGGGCAGCGGAGGGGTCGAGATGGCCGATCATGCGCGCAATGCCATGTTGCCGAGTTTCTTCCAGCAAGGGCATGAGAGCTTTTCTTGTATGGGGCGCATCCAGTTTTTCACTGCGGTTTAGCGCCAGTTCGTCGCGCAGCAGTTCCTCCGTGTCTTTCTCGGACAGGTAACTGGCGAAGCATAGGCCGCTTGCGGTATAGGTCATGGGCATCACACTGCCGATCTGCAGGTTGATCGTCACCGGCCTGCGCGATTGCAGCAGCCGGATGTAGGTTGGGCCGAAATTGCCCCAAATGGCGAGCGCCACTGTTTCGCCGGTCGCATCGCGCAGGCTGGCCATGGCCTCGTCTGCCAGCTTCACCGCGTCCAGCCTGCCCAGTGATACCAATCCCAGTTCCAGCGCAAGCGCTCCGAGATCGTACAAACCGGTCGTTGCATCCTGCTCGACCATGCCGATGCGAATCAAGCTGACCAGATAACGGTGCGCCTTGGCGGCTGGCATGCCGGCACTTTTGGCAAGTGCCGACAGTGCCAGCGGACCGGGCGCTTGCGCCAATGCACGCAGCAGCGGGCCGGCGACTTCGATCGACTGGATGCCTTGCCGCAATCCGAGGTTTTCGGTGCTTGATTTCATGGAGGCTTGTGATTACGATATGGTGAATTGATTTACTATTTTGTAATCAAAGCATACTTAAGCGCTTTTGCCAACATTCCACTCAGCGAGGGAAGAAATCAAGGATGAAACTTGCCACCCTGAAGGACGGTACCCGGGACGGACAGCTGGCAGTTGTATCGCGCGACCTGAAAACTGCGCATATCGCCGACGGCATTGCACCAACGCTGCAGCGTGCGCTGGACGATTGGGATTTCATCGCGCCGCAGTTGGAGCAGTTGTATGAGCTGCTGAATACGGCCAAGCCGCATCGAAGCTTTGACTTTGATCCGAAGCGCTGCATGGCGCCATTGCCGCGCGCCTTCCAGTGGGCCGATGGTTCCGCTTACGTGAACCATGTCGAGCTGGTGCGCAAGGCACGCAATGCCGACATGCCGGATTCGTTCTGGCACGAGCCGCTGATGTACCAGGGCGGATCGGACGACTTCATCGGCCCGACTGACGACATCCTGCTCGCATCGGAAGAGTGGGGCATCGATTTCGAGGGCGAAGTTGCGGTTATCACCGATGATGTGCCGATGGGCATATCGCCGGAGCGGACGGCATCGCATATCAAGCTGCTCATGCTGGTTAATGACGTGTCGCTGCGCAATCTGATTCCCGCGGAACTGGCCAAAGGTTTCGGTTTCTTTCAGTCGAAGCCTGCATCGAGCTTTTCTCCGGTTGCGGTCACGCCCGACGAATTGGGTAGCGCCTGGAAGGACGGCAAAGTGCATCTGCCCTTACGTGCAAGCTGGAACGGCACGCTGGTAGGGCAACCCAATGCGGGCGTTGATATGGTGTTCAGCTTTCCGCAACTGATTGCGCATCTTGCGAAGACGCGCAATGCGCGAGCGGGATCGATCATCGGCTCCGGGACAGTGTCCAACAAGGATGCTGCAAAGGGTTATACCTGTATTGCGGAAAAGCGCTGCCTCGAAATGATTGCCGACGGCGAAGCGAAAACGCCCTTCATGAAGTTTGGCGACACGATACGTATTGAAATGCTGGATGCAAACGGCAAATCGATTTTCGGTGCGATCGACCAGCAGGTTGCGCCAAGCGAGTTGGAAACAGGACGTCACTGAATTCCCGAAACCCAGCCTGCTTGAAAATCGGGATGCGCAGTAGGTTTTCAAACAGGCTCCAAGGAGGTGTCATGGATACGCCAGTCACAAAACAGGTCGGGCTGCCCGCCGCAATCGGGGATGCTGCGCCGATCAACGGCCTGCACCATTTTGCTTACCGCTGCCGCGATGCGGAGGAGACGCGGCATTTTTACGAGGATATTCTCGGGCTGCCGCTGTTTCATTACATCCAGAAGGATGTGGTGCCATCCACCGACGAGTACTGTCCTTACGTGCACATCTTCTTTCGCATGACGGACGGCTCATGCCTGGCCTTCTTCGACCTTGGCGATGATATCGCTGCAGCACCATCGCCCAATACGCCGGCGTGGGTCAATCACATTGCATTGCGGGTCGATACAGTGGAGCAGCTCGAGGCCATGAAGGCACGCCTGGAGGCGCATGGTGTGGAGGTCATCGGCGTCACTGACCATCGCATCTTCAAGTCGATTTATTTCTTTGATCCGAACGGTATACGCCTGGAATTGTGCGCGCAGCTGGCGTCAAATTCGCAGATGTTCAGCGAACAAAAAGGAATTCACGAAAAGATCGCTGCCTGGTCAAAAGCGAAGGCGGAGAGGCTGGGGAGGAAGTGAGAACCTGTCATTCCTTTGACGGAATGACAGGAGTAAAACAATGCGTGGCTGTGTTATGCAGCCAGGCGCATCGCCATTGTCTTGCAGCCGTCGAGCAGGAATGCGAGGCTGATCACCAGTACCAGTTCGCCTTCGGCCGAACGGGCCGTGCCGTTGACGCCGGTGACAGCCAGTGCGGTGAGTGGTTTGATCACCAGATCGGCCGTACCGTCGACCGCATCTACTGCAAGGATGTACGGATGCGGCGCGGCGATCACGATGCCGACTTTTTGCCTGCCTTGCTCGTAACCGAGAATTTCTGCCAGCGAACGTACCGCCAGTGGTCGGCCCTGATCGCGCAGGACCGGCGCACCGCCCACTTCGTCGAAGGAC
>DATFAZ010000290.1:0-2801 GCA_035254105.1 Noviherbaspirillum sp.
CAATGCGCGCTTCAAGGTCTACATGATCGACGAAGTCCACATGTTGACGAACCATGCGTTCAATTCCATGCTCAAAACGCTGGAAGAACCGCCTGCACATGTGAAGTTCATCTTAGCAACAACCGATCCGCAAAAAATCCCTGTGACGGTATTGTCGCGTTGCCTTCAATTTAACCTGAAACAGATGCCACCCGGCCACATCATCGGGCATCTGGAGAATATTCTCGGCCAGGAAAACATTGCTTTTGATCCGCCAGCTTTGCGCCTATTAGCGCAAGGTGCGCACGGTTCGATGCGCGATGCGCTGTCGCTGACCGATCAGGCCATCGCTTATGCAGCGGGAAAGGTTACGCTGGAAGCCGTGCAAGGTATGCTTGGTGCGCTGGACCAGTCTTACCTGGTTCGAGTGCTTGATGCACTGGCGGCAAAAGACGGCGCCGGCTTGCTCGCGGTGGCAGATGAAATGGCGGTGCGCAGCCTTTCATACAACGCGGCGCTCCAGGATCTGGGCACGCTTTTGCATCGTGTCGCATTGGCGCAGACGGTTCCGGCGGCACTGCCGGAAGATGTGCCTGAACGTGAAGATATCCTCCGCCTGGCCGGATTATTCGATGCGGAAGAAGTGCAACTGTTTTATCAGATCGTTGTGCACGGACGGAATGAATTAAGTCTGGCACCCGATGAATATGCCGGATTCTCTATGGCCTTGCTGCGCATGCTGGCGTTTCGCCCCGGCGTCGGAGGGGCGGAGGCGAAGTCAGTATCAGCCGCAGTAGCAGTGGCTCCTTCTCCGCCTACGGTTAGGTCCACGGCAGTTTCACCGGCTTCGCCAGTAAGCGCATCTGCACCTGCAGCGCGTCCCGCTCCCGGCATGAGCCCAGCGCGCGCAGCGCTGGAGGCTGCACGCAACGGCGGCAAGGCGCAGTCTGCTCCATCTGCCGCCTCACCGAGACCGGTACCCGCACCGGTAACATCGACCGCATCGGCAGCATCAGTGCCGCCTTGGGACGAAGAGCCGCCACCGGCGCCGGAGTGGGGGGCTTTTGATTCTGCTACGGCAGCGGCTCAAAAAAAAACTGAATCGTCAGCCGCAGTCGTAGTCCAGGACGATATGGCTGTACTCGAAAGAGCCGCGCTATCAGAGCCGGTGTCAGCACCGACACAAATAATCAAAGTAAAGCCGCTCCCGCCGACGCCCATGCCGTCATTGAACTGGGATGGAAACTGGCCGGTATTGGCGGCGGCATTGCCCTTGCGCGGTGTGGTACAGCAGCTGGCGCAGCAGAGCGAATTACTTCAGAGTGAAGACAGCGGAGACGGCGTACAGATTCATTTGCGCATTCCGCTCGATACCCTGCGTTCTGCAGGTTCTGTGGATAAACTGGCTGCTGCACTGACCGAACATTTTGGAAAGACAGTTCGTGTTACTACCGAAATCGGCGCAGTCGAGCAGACCGCCAATGCGCAGGCGGTAGCAGAACGCGAAGCGCGGCAGCGTCAGGCAGAAGAGAACATGCAACGCGATCCCTTTGTGCAGGCAATGATGCGGGAATTTAACGCAATCATCGTTCCGGGATCGATCAAACCGGTTTAACTGACAATTAGGAGTACGACCATGATGAAGGGCCAACTGGCAGGACTGATGAAGCAAGCGCAGCAGATGCAGGACAACATGAAGAAGATGCAGGAGCAGCTTGCGTTGATCGAAGTGGAAGGGCAATCCGGTGCGGGCATGGTCAAGGTCGTGATGACCTGCAAGAACGATGTAAAACGTGTATCGATCGATCCCTCGCTGCTGGGCGATGACAAGGATATGCTGGAAGACCTGGTGGCGGCCGCTTTCAATGATGCCGTGCGCAAGGCGGAAGCGACTTCCCAGGAAAAAATGGCAGGCATGACGGCCGGTTTGCCGCTGCCCCCTGGCTTCAAGATGCCATTCTGATTTTTTGAAGCGCCAACAAGACCGTCGTTCTGTGCTGTCTTGCCGGTGCTGTTTCTCATTCCGGTGCAAAGACAGCCAGTGAAATCCCCTTCCAGCCTTGTATTTTTGACGGAAGCCTTACGCCGCTTGCCCGGTGTCGGGCCGAAATCCGCGCAACGCATGGCTTATCACCTGATGCAGCATGACCGTGAAGGCGCGGCGATGCTCGGGCGCGCGCTGTCAGAGGCGGTCGATAAAATCCATCACTGTGCGAAGTGCAATACCTTCACCGAAAACGAAGTGTGCGACATGTGTCTCGATACCGAGCGCGATGCGCATTTGCTTTGCGTGGTCGAGACGCCCGCTGATCAGATGATGATTGAGCAAACGCTTACATACAAGGGACTGTATTTCATTTTGATGGGGCATCTGTCGCCGCTGGATGGTATCGGGCCGCGAGACATTCATCTTGAAAAGCTGGTTGCGCGTGCGACTGATGGCGTGGTCGAAGAGGTTGTGCTGGCTACTAACTTTACTAATGAAGGCGAGGCAACTGCGCACTACATCAGCGAGACGCTGAAGGCGCGCGGCTTGAAGGTCAGCCGACTGGCGCGTGGCGTGCCGGTTGGCGGCGAGCTCGAATATGTGGATGCAGGAACGATTGCCCGCGCCATGCTGGACCGCCGCTCGACCTGAAGCCTGGAAAAATCGCGACATGCAGAGCATGAATTCACTCACCGGCCCGTTGGCCGGCATCAAGGTTCTGGAACTCGGCACACTGATTGCCGGCCCGTTTTGCTCACGCATGCTGGCCGAGTTCGGTGCCGAGGTGATCAAAATCGAGTCGCCAGATGGCGGCGATCCAATCCGGCAGTGGCGC
>DATFAZ010000291.1:0-5803 GCA_035254105.1 Noviherbaspirillum sp.
AGCTGCGCGGCCCCGGGCATGTACCAGTGGGGCGGCTATGAATCCATGCTCTATCAAGGCTATAAAGATCCGACCAAGATGGAAGAAATGAAAGTGGCGTTGCAGGAGCACGTCACCAAGCTCGAGGCATCCGGCGTAAAGGCTCCGCCGGGACTATATGCGGAACTGGGTACGCTCTATCTCCAGAGCGGAGCAGCGGACCGCGCCATCGCAATGTATTCGCGGGAGCGCGATACGTGGCCGGAAAGCAAAGGCCTGATGACAGCGATGATCCAGAATCTTGAGCGCCGGCAGCAAGCACTAACGGGAGCAGGCAAATGAAACGCATATTCGCAATTCTGGCAACGGTCCTGCTGGCAGGATGTGTAACCCAGCCTGTCAAGAAGGACATGAGCGCATTTGAAGCCGCAGCGCCGCGCTCCATTCTGGTGGTGCCCGTGGTGAACAAGTCCCTTGATGTGGATGCGCCGAACTATGTGCTCGCGACCCTGCCGCAGCCCATTGCCAACAAGGGCTACTACGTGTTCCCGGTGAATACGACGAAATTCGTGCTGGAACAGGAGGGTTTTTACGAGGGCGAACGTATCCATGAGCAGCCGCCGCAAACACTGGCCCAGTTGTTTGGCGCCGATGCGGTGCTCTACGTAACGATCAATCGCTGGGATGCGCAGTTCGCCCTGCTGACGACAACCGTGACTGTTGACTTCGATTACCGCATGGTGAGCAAAGACGGTACGGAAATCTGGAGCGAGAAAAAGCTGATGCGTTATCAGCCGCAAAACCAGAACAGCGGTGGCTCGCCACTCGTGAGCCTGATCTCCGCCGTTGTGAATGCCGCCGTAACACGTGCTGCGCCCAATTACATTCCCCTGACGCAGCAGGCGAATCAGCAAGCCTTCATTCTCGGGCCGAATGCGCTGCCGGACGGCCCGTATCTCACAGCCAAGGTACAGAAGTAATTACCTGCAGCAGACTTGGCTCGCAGGGCCGCTGGAGGGTAGCGGCCCTGCAAATTTCTCCTCGCCCAACCACTCTATAGCGCCTGATCCCTGAACCACACCAGCTGATGCGTGGTTGCCAGCAGTGCGCCGTCCTGCGACCAGAGTTGTGCTTCCTGGTCGTAGTAGCCGCCGTTGAAGGCGTTCGCTTTTGCCTTTCCGAATGCATACAGGCCTTGCTGTTTCTGCAGCGCGTTGTCGTCGATATGGAAGTTGATGCTCAGTGTGACCGTCGAGATCGGCGTCGGTGCACCTTTGCGGACGAACAGCCGGGGCACGAAGGAATCGCAATACGCCGCAATCGACGCGAAATCGAGCTTGCGCGGCGGGACATCGCTGATCCAGCATTGGGTCGCGCTGTCGTCTCCGCCGCGTAGCGGATTGCCATCCACGTAGCGCATATCGTACCTTTCGAGAAACGGCACCATCGCCGGCGCGGGATGACGCGTTAGCGTTTCGGGCGCGGCGACATCCGGTATGCGGGACTCGGTATCCGACCAGGTATCGCGGCGCAGTGCAAACACCGCCGTGCCGGTGATCGCCGGTTCGGAGTTCACTTCCTGCCGGATTTCCATCTGCCAGTGCTGGGTCGAGCGACTGGTGCGCACCGGCGAAACGCGGACGATGAAATCCCCTTGTTTGATCGGGCCGGCAAAATTGACGGTCAGTGCCAGCGGGTCGCCAAGGCGTTGCGGATGCGTCAGCATCGCCTGCAACAGCGTTGCCACCGTTGTGCCGCCAAATGGAGAGATCGCGTTCCAATAATGTTCGGAAGTGCGCCCGATGAAAGCGCCGTCATTGTCCGGGGCGAGTGCAATGGCCTGATCAAAGGGATGGTTGGGGGAGTTCATGATTCGCTCTACGGATAAAAAGGAGTCGGAAGGGCGTGACGTGCGGCTACGGGAAGCAATTATAAAAAAGAACGATCGTATTATTTTATGATAACCAAAATTCCGGACGTGCGCTTTTTGCCAGATTTTGATGCCGAAAAGAAACGTATCTAAATAGCAACGATGTCGGCAAGGAAACGGAAATAGAAGGTTTTCTCGGTGGAAAAAAGAGTAGATTGGTGCTGCTTTAAAGGGAAAGCGAATAGCCGTTTTCCCCTTTGCGCATCCCAGCGCGGCAGGCTTTCCAGCTGCCACAACCCCCCGTCCGCGATCAAAAAAATATCAATGCGGCATTTTTAGGAGGCAACATGTTCTTAAAGAAAGTACTTTCAGTTGCACTTGCGACCTCGGCATTCACGCTTGCGCATGCAGGCGAGGTCAACATCGGTTCCGTGCTCGGCCTTACCGGTCCGGTGGCATCAACCTCGGCCGAAGGGGTGGCTATTTCCAAAGGCTATATCGCCATGATCAACGCCAAGGGCGGCGTCAATGGCAACAAGTTGAATCTCGTGATTCGCGACGACGAGTATGACCCGAGAAAGACCCCGGCGCTGGTGGACGAGGTAATCAGCAAGGAAAACGTGGTCACGCTGGTCAATGGCCTGGGCACGGCGAACACGGCAGCCCTGATGAAGACCGGCGTACTGCAAAAGCACAAGGTACCGCTGGTGGGCGTATTCAGCGGTGCGGACCTGATCCGCGGGCCGGGATCGGAACAGATCTTCCACACCCGTGCCAGCTATACCGATGAAGTGATGAAGATCGCGCGCCTTGTTTCAACTCTGGGCCTCAAGCGCGTCGCAGTGCTTTATCAGGATGACGGCTTCGGTGCCGGCATCATGCAGAGTATCGGCAAGGCTGCGGAGCAATACCAGTTCGAGATCATCAACAAGACACCGTACAAGACGGGAGAAACCGAGTTTGCACAACACGCCCGGCAGATCATCGACGCCAAGCCGCAGGCAATCTTCCTGATGGGAGTGCCGGAGGCCGTGTTCCGCTTCATGAAGGCCTATGACGCGCCGACCGGTGCTTCGCAAATCTATGCATTGTCCTATGTCCCGGCGAAGATCATTGCGGACTTTGCGGGAGAAAAACGGGTGCGCGGCATGGGGATCAGCCAGGTGGTGCCGAATCCGAATTCGACCACTTTGCCGCTCGCCAAGGATTTTCAGGCTTTCCTGAAGTCACCGTACGGCAAAGGCATCACTTCGAATCCGCTTAACTTCGAGGTGTATCTCAATGTCCGCCTGGCCATCGAAGCCATCAAAATGGCCGGCCCGAAACCAACTCCGGAAAAAGTCACGCAGGCATTGGCATCGATGAACAACTATCAGCTTGCCGGTTACCCGATCAATTTCGGTGAATCGAACCGCCGCGGTTCCCATTACCTGGACATTGGCGTCATCGGGCCGAACGGTCGCCTCAACTATTAAGGCGGTTTCATTTTAGCCTTTCTGCTCACAGCCCGCCCTTGCGGGCTGTTTTATTTCACCAGCTGGCGCAGTATTCAGGTCGAGGCGGGATCGTCCGGGTCGGGATCGGCAGGGCGCAGCTTTTGCATATCTTCCCGGCTGATGCGATGCGGCCGGTGTGGGTCCTCCAGCGGCTCATCTTCCGGCAACAAATGCTGATCGCCCGATTGCTTTTCCCTGTTTTGATTGTGCACAGTCTGGTTCTTGGTGCGGTTTGGATTGGTCTGGGGCATGACGTACTCCTTAGTCTTGCATGCTGCTCATGCACGCAAAATACTTAGAGAGAGCCTGGCGAAGCGAGTTCGGATAATTTGCACCGAAAGGACTTCCTTGCACTGAAGGACTTGAAGGCATGCCTGTGCACGCAAAATCCATCCGGATCAATATGGAACCAAAGCAATCCGGCAAGGGATAATACGGAATAGCGTAAATCCGCAAACCGAAAGAATTCCATGAGCGAACATCCCGTCATCAGCTGGACCGAGGCAGGCGAAACACACACAACCCGCTGGCGCTCGGAAGCCGCTATGCCGCCGCCCAAGCGCGTCGTCGTTGCGGATGACCGGATGAGCGCGGACACCGCGTACCGGCTCGCGTGCGAGGGCACAGCGCTGCTATGGCACGGCGACTTCCACAACGCGCGCCAGTTGCTGCAGGCGCTGGCCCGCCGCGCCGAGCGCAAACCCAAAAAACCGCGTGCGCCGGCTGCATCGCCGACGGAGGCCTTCCATCTTCACCGGCAGGCGCAGTCGCAACGCGCGCGTACGCTTGCCATGGTGCTGATCCCGTTTGAAGCAGGTCACACGATTAACTTGCGCCGTGCGCCGGATGTGCGACAGGCTTGCGAAGAGGCTTACGGTGCGGCAAACGAGCCCTATGCCGCATCATTGCGCGAGCTGCTCGGTCTTATCGGCGCGCATGAGTGGCGCAAGAAAGGTGTCGAGATTCCCGCGCTGGGCGCGCGCATACATCCGCATTACGGTGTGTTTTCGCCAGTGCGCGGCGAGTATGTCGAGCTGGTGGCGCAGGCGCCGCTGCCATCGAAGCGTCTGGCATATGACATCGGTGTCGGCACTGGCGTGTTGTCCGCCGTGCTGGCGCGACGCGGGGTCGAGCATGTCGTTGCCACCGACCAGGACCCGCGTGCACTTGCCTGTGCGCGCGAGAATCTCGCGAACCTCGGTTTGGAGGGGCAGGTGGAGCTGATGCAGGCTGACCTGTTCCCGCCGGGCCGTGCGCCTTTGGTGGTCTGTAATCCGCCGTGGGTACCGGCGCGGCCCAGTTCTCCAATCGAACACGCCGTCTATGATCCGGACAGTCGCATGCTGCGCGGATTCCTCGCTGGCCTGGCGGCGCATCTGGAGCCCGGTGGCGAAGGCTGGCTGATTCTGTCCGATCTGGCCGAGCACCTCGGCCTGCGTACACGCGAAGAGCTGCTGCAGATAATTGAGGCGGCGGGGCTTGAGGTGGCGGGTCGGATTGATGTGCGGCCGAAGCATCCGAAGGCTGCCGACGAAACCGATCCGCTGCATGCGGCGCGAGCGGCCGAGACGACCTCCTTGTGGCGACTGATCGCACGCAAGTCCTGAAGGCGCCCAAAAAGAAAATGGCGCCCCGTTTGCACGGGACGCCATTCAGCGGGTCTTGCTTATTACCGGACGATCAGATCACGCCCTGAGCCAGCATTGCGTCGGCCACTTTCACGAAGCCGGCGATGTTTGCGCCGTCGATGTAGCTGATGGTGCCGTCGGCACGTTCGCCATGCTTGATGCAGGCGTCGTGGATGTCGCGCATGATGGTGTGCAGGCGCTCGTCCACTTCGTCGCGGCCCCAGGACAGGCGCATCGCGTTCTGCGTCATTTCCAGGCCGGAGGTAGCGACCCCGCCGGCGTTGCTGGCCTTGCCCGGTGCATACAGCACGCCGCTCTTCTCGAACAGGTAGGCTGCTTCTGCTGTGCTCGGCATGTTCGCGCCTTCAGCCACGCAGATCACGCCATTCTTGATCAGCGTTTTCGCATCTTCGATATCGAGCTCGTTCTGTGTTGCGCACGGCAGTGCCACATCCACCTTCACGCCCCATGGACGCACGCCCGGCACAAACTTCGCGCCGACGCGTTTTGCGTATTCATCAACACGGCCGTACAGGTGGTTCTTCACTTCCATCAGAATTGCGAGCTTCTCGGTGGTGAAGCCGTCCTCGTCAATCACCGTGCCGCTCGAATCGGATACCGTCACCACCTTGGCGCCCAGCGCCATGGCCTTCTCGACTGCATACTGTGCGACGTTGCCCGAACCCGAAACCGATACGCGCATGCCGTTCAGGTTCTTGCCGACGCGCTTGAGCATCTCTTCGACGAAATACACGGTGCCGTAGCCGGTTGCTTCCGGACGGATCAGCGAGCCGCCGAAGGCCAGGCCCTTGCCGGTAAACACGCAGTCG
>DATFAZ010000292.1:0-2661 GCA_035254105.1 Noviherbaspirillum sp.
CTGGGCCACGCAAATCTACGGCGTCACACCCGAGTATTTCGACGCGCGCGAATGGTCATTGCAATCGGGCCGCATGTTCGAGCAGGCCGAGTTGACTGGTGCTGCCAAGGTCGCCGTTATCGGTCAGACGGTGGCAACCCAGTTGTTCGGCGACATGGACCCGATCGACCAGACCATTCGTGTGCGTAAAGTGCCATTCACCGTCATCGGCGTGCTCGAGAAAAAAGGGCAGAGCATGATCGGCCAGGATCAGGACGATACGATCATGGTGCCGCTGTCGACTGCGCGCAACCGTTTGTTCGGCAATACGCAGGGTAAGCTGCGCCGCGTCGGCACCATACAGATCAAGATTCGTGAAGGTGCGGACATGAAAGAAGCGGAAAACAAGATTCGAGAACTGATGCGGCAGCGCCAGCGCACGCAAGCGGGACAGGATGATGCTTTCACGCTGCGCAATATGAGCGAACTGCTGCAGGCACAGGAAGAATCGTCGCGCATCATGACGCTGCTGCTGGCGGCGGTGGCCTCGGTGTCGCTTCTGGTCGGTGGCATCGGCATCATGAACATCATGCTGGTGTCGGTGACCGAACGCACGCGCGAGATTGGCCTGCGCATGGCAGTGGGTGCGCGCGGCAGCGATATCCTGAACCAGTTCCTGGTGGAGTCGGTCACGCTGTCGTTGATCGGCGGCTTCTTCGGTATCGTGCTGGGATTTGCCGCCTCCTGGCTGGTGGGTGAGTTTGCCGGCTGGAGCACGCGGCTGTCGCCGGAGTCGATTGTGTTTGCTGTCGGATTCTCGGCGGCGATCGGGATTTTCTTCGGTTTCTATCCGGCGCGCAAAGCGGCGTCATTATTGCCGATTCAGGCGCTACGTTATGAGTGAAATATCCTGTCGTGCCGGTTGTGGTGCATGTTGCATCGCGCCTTCGATTTCCTCGCCGATTCCCGGCATGCCGAATGGGAAGGCAGCGGGCGTGCGTTGCATCCAGTTAAATGCGCTGAATCAGTGCATGATCTTCGGCAAACCGGAACGCCCTGCGGTATGCCAGAGTCTAAAACCGTCGGAAGAGATGTGTGGTGGCAGCAGGGAACATGCCTTGCAATATCTGTCCCGTCTGGACTTGCTTACCTCTGCATAAAGGAACACAGATGAAATTGCGGCATGCCTCATTTGCCCTGGTGGTCGTGGCCGTTCTGCTGGCATCGTGCGCGACCTTGCTCGGGCCGCGTGAAAAGGAAATTCCATTGGCGCGCATACAGGAAGCCATCGCCAGCCGCTTTCCTTTTAATAACCGTTTCCTGGAACTGCTGGATGTGCGCGTCACCAATCCCCGTGTGACCTTGCAGCCGGATTCCAACCGCATCCTGACCAGCATGGACACGACTGTTGCGCCGCCGTTCATGAAGCGCGCATGGAACGGTAATTTCGCAATATCGGGACAACTGCGCTTCGATGCGACGCGTAATGCCTTGATCTTGGCCGATCCGCGCGTCGAGCAATTTGTCGTCAACGGTCTTGATCCACTCTATGCCAACCAGATCGCCAAGGTCGGCAGCCTGCTGGCCGAGCAGTTGCTGAAAGATATGCCGCTCTACACCTTTGCGCCGGATGAGTTGCGCTACTCCGGCGTGCGCTTCAATCCGACCAAGATAACGACTCGTCCGGATAGCCTCGTGGTAACCTTCGAGCCCGCACGATAGTAGAATTCAGTTCTCCGTTCCGACCCGCTCGGTGATATTCCCGGCGGGTTTTTTATTGAATCGCTAATAGAAAACACATTATTAACACATGGATGCCACGCTAGCGCTGAAAGCCCTCATCATGGGGATCGTCGAAGGCTTGACGGAATTCCTGCCGATCTCCTCCACCGGCCATCTGATTCTTGCCGGCAGCCTGCTCGACTTCACCGGCGACAAGGTCAAGGTCTTCGAAATCGCCATCCAGGCCGGCGCGATGCTCGCTGTATGCTGGGAATATCGGGTAAAGATTGCTAGCGTGCTCGGCGGCATGTTCAGCGATGCGAAGGCACAGCGTTTTATAGTGAATTTGATCATTGCGTTTCTGCCGGCGGCGATACTGGGTTTTCTCTTCAACAAGATGATCAAGGAAAAATTGTTTTCACCCGTTCCCGTCGCCATGGCATTCATCGCCGGCGGCCTCGTCATTCTGTGGATAGAAAAAAGGAACAGGACTAATCCGGGTGTGGTGCGGGTCAATACAGTTGAGGAGATGAGCGCGCTTGATGCATTTAAAGTCGGCTGCGCGCAGGCATTCGCGCTCATTCCGGGCACCAGTCGCTCCGGCGCCACGATTATCGGCGGCATGATATTCGGCCTATCGCGCAAGGCGGCTACGGAATTTTCATTTTTCCTCGCAATCCCCACCCTGTTTGCTGCAACAGCCTATTCGGTGATCAAGGAGCGCGCGTTGCTGTCGGCCGCCGACTTGCCATGGTTCGGCGTTGGTGCGGTGTCGGCATTCTTTTCCGCCTTCCTCTGCGTCCGCTGGTTGCTGCGCTACATCAGCTCGCATGATTTCACGCTGTTTGCCTGGTACCGCATCGTGTTCGGTTTTGTTGTGATCGCTACCGCCTACGGCGGCTGGGTGAACTGGGCGGAGTAGAGATGTCGGATGCCTGAACAAACTGATAACGCGCGTGC
>DATFAZ010000293.1:0-16494 GCA_035254105.1 Noviherbaspirillum sp.
GTCGGCAGCGCTTCGAGCGCGCCGGCAAACAGTTGCCAATGCGCGTAGTGCAGGTTTTCGCACCATTCCGGGTTAATTACGCACACGGCCGCCCCGGCCCGATGCGCTGTCTCAACGATCGCTGCGCCGGGATACATTTCGGCGGGCGTGCCGACCACAAGCACCAGATCGCTTGCTAATGCAGCGGCTTCAGCTTTTTCACGGACAGACTTGTCGGGCGTTTCGCCCATCCAGACGATGTCGGGACGCAGCAGTCCACCGCAATCGGGGCAGGGATTGCGCAGCGTATCCGGGGCCGACGCCATGCCGGTCCAGGGACATTGAGTGCATTTCAGGTGGTTGTAGCGGCCATGAAGGTGGATGACGTCGGCACAACCGGTATGCTCCAGCAGCACGTCCACATTTTGCGTTACGTGCGTGACCGTCCAGTATTTTTCCAGTTCACGCAGGGCTCTGTGTCCTGCGTGCGGCCGTGCGGCCTGCAGGCGATGGGATTGTTCTATGTACCAGTCGACGGCAAAACGCGGGTCCCGCAAATAGCCTGCCGGCGTTGAAACCCGCACCAGGACATCGCGCGTCCATAAATGTTCGCCCGCGCCCCGGTAAGTGGGAAGGCCGGAGTCTGCGGACAGGCCGGCACCGCTATACACAAGGATGCGTCTGGCGTGAACAAACTGCTCAAGTAGTTTGCGGTATCCGGCGGGTTCCAGGCCGAAAGTGGCGGTTGCTGCCGTGCTGGGAGTTCTCATGTGCCCGAAGCGAAGTTATTTGCCAAAAGCGCCTTGCAAAAATCATGGCGTTTTCTGCAAGGCGCCCTATTATGGTCCCGATAGCCTGAGGACGCCAATCGGGCAGTTGGCCGCGAACAAAAGTGAACAATCCGCGCGGTCCGGGATGCTGCATGTATGGTGGTGGCGCGTAAATGCGGTTACCCTGATGGCATTGATTTATGCGTAAGCGATACAAAGGTGAAGAAGATGGCGAAGAAAGAAAAACTGGATCCGGAAACAGAAGCGCTGATTGCGTGGTGTACCGAAGTGGAAGGGTTTCTGGTTGCAGGCGGCGCCACACTGGCTCAGGCGCAGGATCATATCGAGGAACAGGTCGAGTGGTTTACCGACATGTTTTATGACGGGCTGACACCGGAAGAAGCCGCAAAAGCGGCTTTGAGCGACTGACAGTGCTGTGGACGCTGTCAGCGTCCACAGCACAATTCAGCTGGGGTCAGCACGCCTCATCGGCGCACTCAGGCGCGCAAGAGATAACGTTCTGTGTTCGACGGCGCCTGTACGACGGCTGCGGCAGCAGGTGGGTTCGCACGTTTTTCGCCGGGCAGCAGCTTGAACGAATCCACCAGGTCCACCAGCATTGTGGCCTGCTTGCGCAGGCTCTCCGCAGCGACGGCGGCTTGCTCCACCATCGTCGCATTCTGCCGGGTTGCGCCGTCCATCTGCGTTACCGCGATATTGACCTGTTCAATCCCGGCGCTCTGTTCGAGGCTCGCCTGGCTGATGTCGTTCATGATGGTGGCGGCCTGTTTGACCGCATTCACGATGCCTTCCATGGTGCGGCCGGCATCGCCGGCGATCCTGCTGCCGGTGTTGACCTTCTCCACCGAGTCGGTAATCAGCGCCTGAATTTCTTTTGCTGCCCCCGCAGAGCGTTGCGCAAGATTGCGCACTTCCGCAGCGACCACGGCGAAGCTGCGGCCCTGCTCTCCGGCCCGGGCCGCTTCGACCGCAGCATTGAGCGCGAGGATATTGGTCTGGAAGGCGATGCTGTCGATGACGCCGATGATGTCGACGATCTTGTGTGAGCTGGCTTTGATCGAATCCATCGTGCTGACCATGCGCTGAACCGATTCACCGCCCGTCAGCGCGATCTGCGATGCGTCCGCGACCATGCGGTTGGCTTCACGCGCGTTTTCTGCATTGTGCTTCACCGTACTGGTCAGCTCTTCCATCGACGAAGCGGTTTGTTCCAGGGAGCTAGCTTGTGATTCGGTTCGTGCCGACAGGTTGGCGTTGCCGGAAGCGATTTCCGCGGAGCCATTGTTGACTACCTCGGCAGATTCCTTGATCTGGCCCACCAGCAGTTTTACATTGGTCTGCAGGATGCGCAGCGATTGCACCAGGTTGCCGAATTCGTCGTCGCCATGCGGAGGGATGTGCCCGGTCAGGTCTCCCGCACTCATGCGATCGACATGCTGGCGCACTTGTTCGAGCGAATGGATGATGCCGCGAGACGCCGCCATGCAAAACGCAATCGCGAGAAAAATTCCAAGAATGGAGGCAGTAGTTGCCAGATTTGAGAAAATCGATGGCGTGAAGAGTGATCCAAGAATGCCGGAGCTGGCAACGGCACTGACCAGAAATAAGACAGCCAGGATGCCGGATGAGGCCATTGTTCTGGTTTTAAGAGACAGCCTGCGCACAGCATTCAGCCAGTTGCCAAGACCGTGTTTGACCACCATGCCGCCGTGGATTGCGTAGGTATGACTTCCTTCCTTGATCGAACGGTAAACGGCTTTCGCTGCAGCGATTTTTTCCGGTGCCGCCTTGGTCCTGATGGAAGTGAAGCCCACAATCTGCGGCCCCTGCAAAACCGGCGCAACAGTGGCTTCAACCCAGTAGAAGTCCCCGTTCTTGCAGCGGTTCTTTACGATGCCGGTCCAGGATTTCCCTTGCTTTAGCGCGTTCCACAGATCGGCGAAAGCCTCTTCCGGCATGTCGGGATGGCGCACGATATTGTGGGGTTTGCCCAAGGCTTCCTCTTCGGAGAAGCCGCTGATCCGCGTGAAATCCTGGTTGATGTAAGTGATTCTTCCTTTGAGATCGGTTTTCGACACAATGATTTCATTGTTGTCGAGGACGTATTCGGTAGTGGTGACAGGGAGGTTGTTGCGCATGTTGGCTATTTTTCTTGGCGGGCGAATTTCAGAATTGCAGGGAGAAATGCACGAGGACGTTCTGCTCAAACGTGCATTGTAAAAATCGATTGTTGCGACCTTATGACTCCAGCAATTAATATGCCTGCAAAAAAGCTAATCTATACACACGCATGGTGCAGGGAAAAGCGGGCGCTCACCGGCTTGGTGCAACTGCGTGTATATTCATGCCACTTTTAACCAGGGGTAAAAATGGAGCAACCAGTTGTCACCGCACAGTCCGATGAGTCGTCCATGCAGCGCGGACAGCATAGTGTTCATCCCAACCAGTTTGCGCTGCTGCGCCAGCGCCGCTTCGCTCCCTTCTTCTGGACCCAGTTCTCGGGCGCGGCAAACGACAACCTGTTCAAGTTCGCCTTCACGGTGATGGTCACTTACCAGCTGCAGATCAGCTGGATGCCGCCGGCGATGGCCGGGCTGGTGATCGGCGCGCTGTTCATTCTTCCCTATCTGCTGTTCTCCGCGACCAGCGGCCAGATTACAGACAAGTTCGAAAAGACCCGCATCATCCGCTTCGTGAAGAATCTGGAGATCGCCATCATGGTGCTTGCCGCCTATGGCTTTCTTCACGAGCAGGTGCTGGTCCTGCTGGCCTGCACTTTCCTGATGGGCTTGCACTCCACGCTGTTCGGCCCGGTAAAGTTTGCCTATCTGCCACAGGCGCTCGACGAGCGCGAACTCACCGGTGGCAACGGCATGATCGAGATGGGCACCTTCGTCGCGATCCTGCTGGGGAATATCGTCGGCGGACTGCTGATTGCCGTCCCGGATATCGGCCGCACGCAAGTGGCAGTTGGCTGCATCGCGGCAGCGCTGGTCGGCCGCATCGTGGCGCAATTCATTCCGGCAGCGCCGGCAACCGGCCCCGGCTTGAAGATCAACTGGAATCCTGTCAGTGAAACATGGCGCAACCTGAAAATGGCGCATGGAAATCCGGTGGTGTTCCGTTCGCTGCTCGGCATCAGCTGGATGTGGTTCTTCGGCGCGGTCTTCCTCAGCCAGTTCCCCAGCCTCGCAAGAGAGGTTTTGCACGGCAACGAGCAGGTGGCCTCCTTCCTGCTAGTAGTTTTCTCGATCGGCATCGGTACCGGATCGCTGTTATGCGAAGTGTTGAGCCGCCGTCATGTTGAAATCGGCCTGGTGCCTTTGGGTGCGATCGGCATGAGCGTGTTTGCAATTGACCTGTATTTCGCGACGCGCGCATTGCCGCCTGCGGAAACGCTGGCGCTCGGCCAGTTCGTTTCCTTGTCCTACCACTGGCGCGTGATGGCTGACCTGGCGCTGCTGAGCCTGTTCGCAGGGCTGTACAGCGTGCCAATGTATGCGTTGATCCAGTTGCGCGCACAAGCGACGCACCGGGCGCGCATCATTGCTGCCAACAACATCCTCAATGCCTTGTTCATGATCGCCAGTTCGGTCATCGCCGGCATGCTGCTGAATGCCGGTTTCACGATTCCACAAATTTTCCTTGCGGTCGGCGTGGCCAATGCGGTGGTCGCTGCCTACATTTTCCTGCTGGTGCCGGAATACCTGCTGCGCTTTGTCGCCTGGGTGCTGTCGCATCTCATCTATCGCTTCCGGGTGCAGGGCGATGAAAACATCCCTGCTACGGGAGCCGCCGTCCTCACATGCAACCATGTCAGCTTCGTCGATGCAATCCTGCTGATGGCGGCCAGCCCGCGTCCGATCTACTTCGTGATGGATCACCGCATCTTCAGGATTCCCTTGCTCGGCGCATTGTTCCGTCTGGCGAAGGCCATTCCGATTGCGCCGCGCACGGAGGACCCAATAGCTTACGAACAGGCATTTGAACGCGCCGCGCAAGTGCTTCGGGAAGGCGACCTGCTGGCGATTTTTCCGGAAGGCGCGCTGACACGCGACGGCACGTTGCAGCAGTTCAAGGGCGGCATCATGAAAATTCTGGAGCGTGCCCAGCAAGATGGCATCAGCCCGCCGGTTGTACCGATGGCGCTGACGAATCTCTGGGGCTCCTTCTTCAGCCGCATCGAAGTCGTCAACGGCAACCGTACGGCAATGGTGCGGCCGTTCCGGCGCGGCGTGCTCAGCCGGGTCGGCCTCCACATCGGACAAGCACTGCCGGCAGAGCAGGTGCAGCCGGAGCTGTTGCGCGAACAGGTGGCCGTTCTGCTGGCGCAGGGTTGAGCATTGCATTGTCAGTTATGCATGGGGGCGGGTCGGCCACACGGCCAATGGTTCTGAATGGTTCTGGTTTCCGCGTTTTTATGCGAACATCGGATCAGCGCCCGCTCTGAATTCATGAGCGGGAAAGCAATCCAGCTGCATCGTTGTAAGTGATGTAGTCGGGTTGCAAAAAATGGAGCCCCTATGTCGTTCGATATGCCGATTTCCGACATCATCCGTCCGGAAATCCTTCAATGTCCGCCGCACACGCCGATCAGCGAGGCAGCCTACCGCATGAACCAGGCCGGATGCGGTTCCATCCTCGTCATCGAATCCGGCGAGGTGACCGGTATCTGGACCCGGCACGATGCGCTGCGCGTCGATCTGCAGGATCGCGCTGCGCTAGATATGCCGGTGTCATCGGTGATGAGCAGACCGGTCGCGACGCTCGCGGCCGACACGACCATCGCCGGCGCATCGCTGTTTTTCATCCAGAACGACATCCGGCATGCGCTGGTGGTCGATGAAGCCGGCCGGCCCGTGGGCGTACTCAGCCAGTCCGACGTGGTCGGGTTGCCCAGCATCGAACTCGACGTTACGCTGAAGAAGGTCGGCACGCTGCTCAGCCGCTCAACTGCGATCATCCCCGCCACACTTGCCTTGGCCAAGGTCGTGAAGGAAATGACAGCGAACCACCATGACGCGGTTGTCGTGGATTTCGGCGTTGAAACCGGCATCCTGACCGAGCATGACGTGCTTGGCGCGCTCAGCCGCAAACAGACGCATGTCACCGCCGGTGAAATAGCGACGCGCCCCATGATCAGCGTGAGTGCAGATACCAGCCTGGTCCGGGCGCGGGCCCTGTGCGCGGAAAAGGGCATACGCCACCTTGGCGTCACCGACGCGCATGGCGCGGTGGTCGGGGTGCTGTCGCAAAGGGAGGTGCTTGCCAGCTTCGAGCGCGATTACGTCGATGCGCTGCAGAGCGCGCTGGTCGATTACAAGCAGCGCCTGGCGAAATCCGATCAGGAACTGCTGCTCGCCCGCCAGGTGTTCGACGCAACTGGCGAAGGCATCATGATCACCGACGCAGATGGGATCATCCGCACCGTCAATCCGGCCTTCTGCCGCATTACCGGATATTCCCGCGAAGAGGTGATCGGCAGGACGCCTGGCATGTTGCGTTCGGGGCGTCACCCGAATTCCTTCTATGCCGACATGTGGGCGGCCCTGAAAGAGCACGGGCACTGGGAGGGCGAGATCTGGGACCGGCGCAAGAACGGAGAGGTTTTTCCCAAGCTGCTGTCGATCCGCGCGCTGACGGACGAAAACGGCGAGGTCAACTCCCACATCGGAACCTTCTCGGATCTGAGCGAACAGAAGCGCGCCGAACTGGAGCGCAAGGAAAGCGAACAGCGCATGCGCGAAGTGATGTCGGTGCTTGGCGACGGCGTGATGGTCATCGACGATGCCGGCAAGCTCGCCTATCTCAATCCCGCAGGCGAGGCGATGCTGGGATGGCGTATGGAGGAACTGGTCGGCAGGGATGCCTACGCTACGTTCCACTGCAGGCGCCCGGACGGCACGCCGGCGCCGGCCGAGGAGTGGCCGGTGCTGTGCGCGCTGGGCGACGGCCAGATGCATAGGGCCGCCGAGGACTATTTCATGCGCAAGGACGGCTCGCTGCTTCCTGTCTCGACCGTGGCCAGCCCCGTCATGAAGAACGAAATCGTGACCGGAGCAGTGGCGAGCTTTCATGACATTTCGGACCGCATCGAGGCGGAGCGTTCGATCCGCGAGAGCGAGGAAAGATACCGGGCGCTGTTCAACGGCAGCAGTGATGCGGTCTTCGTCTGCCTGCTGACCCCGGAAGGTCTCAGCAGGTTGGTGGAGGTCAACGAGGTCGCATGCCGCCGGCTCGGCTACTCGCGGCAGGAGCTTCTGGCGATGTCGGCGGACGAGCTAGACGCCACTGGCAGCCTGGGCGACTTCCCGCTGATCGCCGAGCACGTGCTGGACAAGGGCGAAGCCGTGTTCGTGACCGAGCACCGTGCGAAAAACGGCCACAAGATGCCGGTCGAAGTCAGCGTGCGCGCGTTCGAGCTGAAAGGCGTCCGGCATGCGCTGTGCATCGCGCGCGACATCACGGAGCGCCAGGCGATGGAAGAGGAACTGCGCCGGCGCGCCCACTACGACAGCCTGACACAGCTACCGAACAGGGCCTTCCTGCTGGAGCTGATGACGCGGGCGCTGGCAAAGGCGAGCCGCTATCGCCGTCATTTTGCGCTGCTGTTCCTTGACCTCGACGACTTCAAGCAAATCAACGACACCCATGGCCACGAGGCCGGCGACCTGGTCCTGAAAACGGCGAGCGAGCGCATGGTCAGCGCAGTCCGCGCCTGCGACATCGTCTCGCGCATCGGCGGCGACGAATTCGTCGTCGTGCTGACGGAAATCGCCGGCGCGCAGGATGCCGAAGCGGTCGCCGTCAAGATTGCGGCTGCCGTCAACCAGCCGGTCCGGATAGGCGATGCCGCCTTCGACCTGCAAACCAGCATCGGTATTGCCGTCTATCCGGATCACGGCGAAGACATTTCCTCCCTGATGCGCTTTGCAGATCAGGCAATGTACGACAGCAAGGCGGTGCGTCGCGCCCAGCGGCCCGAATAGGCTGGAATAGGCTGGAACAAGCGCGGAATGCATTGCCGTTTTTGAATGTGCAAAAGCGGTACGCTAATTGCTTTTTCTCGGGGTAACTGAAATCCCGATAGGAGTTATCACAATGAACAAATCCATTTCGATCGTTCTTGCTGCCATGCTGGCGCTGGCTTACGCGATGCCTGCATCCGCCCAGCAATCGACGGGCAAGGGGCTTGGTGGGCTGTTCTCCTCGACGAGCGAGGACGAGCTGATCGAACCCGATCTGGCTTTCCGGCTCAACGTCTCCGTCAAGGATGCAAACACGATTCTCGCGGAACTGGTTCCGGCGAAAGGCTATTACCTGTACCGGGAAAGGATTCAGTTCTCCCTGAAGGATGCCAATGGCATTGCGATCAGCGCGGTCAACCTGCCGACGGGAGAAATGAAGACCGACCAGATTTTCGGCAGGACGCAAGTCTACAAAAAACCGGTTCCGGCCGAGATCACTCTCAATCGCACGTCCAAGGCGAACACCGTCACGCTGGTGGCTTCCTATCAGGGCTGCCATGAAAAGCTGGGCGTCTGTTATCCGCCGATCGAGAAAGCAATCAAGCTGACGCTGAAGTAATTTCCGGGAAGGGTATTCCCGGATTCAGGAAGCCGGCATTAAATTTTCAAGTATGAACAGAAGGAATGCATCATGAAGAAACTGATCCTCACCACCCTGCTCACTGCAGCCTGCAGCGTCGCCTACAGTGCTGGTGAAGCAATCACCGTGTACAAGGATAAGAACTGCGGATGCTGCGAAGGCTGGATCGATCACCTGCGCGAATCCGGCTTCAAGGTGAAGGCCGTGGATTCGAATGACATGTCGGCGATCAAGAAGCGGTTCGGGGTACCGGAGGCAATGGGCTCCTGCCATACCGGCGTGCTCGACAAGTCGGGACAGGTTATCGAAGGCCACGTGCCCGCTGCGGCGATCAACAAGCTGCTTGCGCGCACGGATGTCAAAGGTGTGGCGGCACCCGGCATGCCGAAGAACTCGCCCGGCATGGGCAAGATGGACGGCACGCTCGTCACCTATGACTTTGCCGGAAAGCCTTTCTCCAAAGACTGAGCATACCTTCCTGAGCGGACCGGCCGCGCCGTAGCCGGTAGTTTCGTGATCCGCGAAACCTCGTTCCGACACGTTGGTCGAATGACGACAACCAACTGGAGGCGACTATGGCTCATGAACAATTTCAATCCTGTATCGATGAATGCTACGCATGCGCCGCGGCATGCGACCATTGCGCAACCTCATGCCTGAGCGAACAGGATGTGCAGATGATGGTGCGTTGCATCCGGCTCGATATGGACTGCGCGCAGATATGCCGCATGGCAGCTGCTTACATGGCACGGGGCAGTGAATTTGCGGGAGCGATCTGCAACTCTTGCGCAGAGATTTGCGATGCATGCGGGGAAGAATGCGGACAGCATCAGGCCGAGCATTGCCAGCAGTGTGCAGAGGCTTGCCGCCGCTGCGCAGCGGAATGCCGGCGCATGGCTTCGGGCTTCCAGGCCAAGGGCATGGGGCAGGCGGCCGGTGCAACCGCGCATTAAAGGTGTGGAAAGGGTGTGAATTAACTGCTGGGATCATGCGACTGCAATGAGCGGGTGACTGCAAGAGTCCCGGAAATGAAAAAAGCGGCTTGCGCCGCTTTTTTCATGGTCTACCTGTTGCTTATTACTTGACCTTGACCTTTGCAACTAGCTCTTTCAGAGCCGGAGCTGCCTTGAAGCGTACGTTCTTCGAGGCCTTGATCTTGATGGTTGCGCCGGTAGCCGGGTTACGGCCGGTACGGGCTGCGCGTTGCGCCACCGTGAAGGTGCCCAGATCGGGGAAAGCGAAGCGGCCTTCTTTTTTCAGGTCGGTACCGACAAAGCCGAACACCTGCTCGACGATTGCCTTTGCCTTAACCTTGGTCAGTTCGTGGTCCGCTGCTACTTTGTCGATCATTTCCGATTTATTCACGATTTCTCCCTTTATTAAAAACATTGTCAATGCAATGCTGGCGAAATATAACGCATTTGCGGCCTTATGCGCCATAGGTATGCATCGGATATGCGTTATCCGCAACACATATCCGACAAGCGCCGTAAGGCATTTCATGCAGTGGTACCGGAAAAATCGTGGCAAATGCCGGTGACCATCATAGGGATAACGGCTACCGTCGCAGCACGCTGCGTGCTTAATTGATCCCGACTTTCCTCTGTTCCGCCCGAATGAAAGCGGTGATATGCGCGACATCATCCGGCGTCAGCCCCGGCACCGGTTTCATATCGCCGAACTGCCAGTGATGTGCGCGCACCCCATTTTTCACGGCGAGCTGGAAGGCCACATCGCCATGGTGCGAGGGCTCATACACCTTGTGCAGCATCGGCGGTCCCTTTTGTTCCTTATCGCTGCCTTTCAGATCCGCGCCATGGCAGGAGGCGCAGTTGGTGCTGAAGAGCTTCTTTCCCCTGGCCGGATTGGGCATCAGTCCCTCGCTCGGCTTGGGAATCTGCATCATCTGGGCCTGTACCGGCAGTACTGTGAACAAGCATAGCGCAGCCAGTGTGGGCACCAATAGTTTCAAATATTTCATCTTTTAGCTCCTTTATTTTTCCGAACCTCTATTCAGCGACCACTGCTTCACCAGCGCATAGAGCGCGGGAATCACGGCCAGTGTCAGCACCGTTGAAGAAATCATCCCGCCCACCATCGGCGCGGCGATGCGGCTCATGACTTCCGAACCGGTGCCGCTGCTCCACAGGATAGGCAGCAGGCCGGCCATGATTGCTACGACTGTCATCATCTTCGGCCGCACGCGCTCGACCGCGCCTTCCATCACTGCGCCATACAGGTCGGCAGCGGTCGGTGTGCCGCTCGACTCGCGGCGCTTCTTCTTCGCTTCTTCCCAGGCATGGTCGAGGTAGATCAGCATGACCACACCGGTCTCGGCGGCGACGCCGGCCAGTGCAATGAAGCCGACCGCTACTGCCACCGACATGTTGTAGCCCAGCAGCCACATCAGCCATACGCCGCCGACCAATGCAAACGGCACCGACAACATCACGATCAGCGTTTCGGTGATGCGCCTGAAGTTCAGGTACAGCAGCAGGAAGATGATGAGCAGCGTGACCGGCACCACGATCTTCATTTTGGCGATTGCGCGTTCCATCGCTTCGAACTGGCCGCTCCATGTCGCGTAGTAACCAGGCGGGAACTGCACCTGCTCGTTAACTGCGCGGCGCGCATCGGCCACATAACTGCCGATGTCGCGGTCGCGGATATCGACGTAGATGTAGGCCGACAGCAGCGCGTTCTCGGTGCGGATGCCGGGTGCACCCTTGGCGACCTCGATCTTTGCCAGCTGGCCGAGCGGGATCATCGCGCCGCCCATGGTCGGCACCAGCACCTCGCGCCCGATCTGCTGCGGATCGCTGCGCAGTTCGCGCGGATAGCGCACTGTCACGCCGAAGCGTTCGCGGCCTTCTACCGTGGTGGTGACCATTTCCCCGCCGAGCGCGGTGGCGATCACGTCCTGCACCTCACCCACGGAGAGGCCGTAGCGTGCGAGCTGCTCGCGGTCCGGGTCGATGTTGAGGTAGAAACCACCGGTGATCCGTTCCGCGAATGCCGAACTCGTTCCGGGCACGTTCTTGACCACCGCTTCGATCTGCTTGGCGAGCTTTTCCATCTCGTCGAGATCTTTGCCGAATACCTTGATGCCGATCGGCGTGCGGATGCCGGTCGAAAGCATGTCGGTGCGCGCCTTGATCGGCATGGTCCACGCATTGGAAATGCCCGGGAACTGCAGCGCCTTGTCCATCTCCGCGATCAGCTTGTCCATCGTCATGCCATCGCGCCATTCGGATTCCGGTTTGAGGTTGATGACGGTTTCGAACATCTCGGTTGGCGCTGGATCGGTCGCGGTATTCGCACGACCGGCCTTGCCCCAGACCGATGCCACTTCCGGAAAGCTCTTGATGATCTTGTTCTGCGTCTGCATCACTTCCGCTGCCTTGGTCATCGTCATGCCCGGCAGGCTGGCCGGCATGTACAGCAGCGTGCCTTCATTCAAGGTCGGCATGAATTCGCTGCCCAGTTTCGAGGCTGGATACACCGACACGATCAACGTCAGCAAGGCGGCCACGATGGTCAGCTTCTTCCAGCGCATCACCCACTGGATGATCGGACGGTAGATCCAGATCAGGAAGCGGTTCACCGGATTCTTCGCCTCCGGCATGAGCCTGCCGCGAATGAACAGCATCATCAGTACCGGCACCAGCGTGATTGACAAGATTGCTGCACCTGCCATCGCAAAAGTCTTGGTGTAAGCCAGCGGCGAGAACAGCCGTCCTTCCTGCGATTCCAGCGTGAACACCGGCAGGAAAGAAACGGTGATGATCAGCAGCGAGAAGAACAGCGACGGGCCGACTTCCTTGCAGGCAGCGAGCATTGCTTCCACTCGCGACTCTCCCGGTTTCAGTCGTTCCAAATGCTTGTGCGCATTTTCGATCATCACAATGGCCGCATCGACCATCGCACCGATCGCAATCGCAATGCCGCCCAGGCTCATCAGGTTGGAATTCATGCCGAGCGCACGCATCGCAATGAAGGCCATCAGCACGCCGACCGGCAGCATCACTATCGCCACCAATGCGCTGCGCACATGCAGCAGGAACACGATGCACACCAGAGCAACGATGATGCTTTCCTCGATCAGCGTGACCTTCAGCGTGTCGATTGCTCGGTGGATCAGGTCGGAGCGGTCGTACACCGCCTCGATTGATACGCCCTGCGGCAGGCCGGCGCTGACCTCGCCGATCTTTTCCTTGATGTTGTGGATTACTTCCAGCGCATTCTGGCCGTAGCGCGACATCGCGATGCCGGACACGACTTCGCCCTCGCCATTCAGTTCGGTCACGCCGCGCCGCTCATCCGGCGCCAGTTCCACGCGGGCGATATCGCGCACCAGTACCGGCGTACCGCCCTCGCTTTTCACAACCAGGGTTTCGATATCGCCCTTGCCGCGCAGGTAGCCCTTGCCGCGCACCATGTACTCGGTTTCGGCCATTTCCACCACGCGACCACCAACGTCGCGGTTGGAATCGCGGATCACTTGCGACACCTTCATCAGCGGGATGCCGTAGGCACGCAGCTTCACCGGATCGACCGTGACCTGATACGTCTGCACGAAGCCGCCGACCGAGGCAACTTCGGACACGCCGTGCGCCTTGGTCAGCTGGTAACGCAGATACCAGTCCTGCAGCGTGCGCAGCTCTGCCAGTGTCTTGTTCTTGGCCTGCACCACATACTGATAGACCCAGCCGACACCGGTTGCATCCGGCCCGATCTGCGGCGTAATGCCCTTTGGCATGCGGCCGGAAGCGAAGTTCAGGTATTCCAGCACGCGCGAACGCGCCCAATAAATGTCGGTGCCATCCTCGAAAATGATGTACACGAAGGATGCGCCGAAAAAGGAAAAGCCGCGCACCACCTTCGACTTCGGTACCGACAGCATCGCGCTCGTCAGCGGATAGGTGACCTGGTCCTCCACCACCTGCGGTGCCTGTCCCGGATACTCGGTATAGACGATCACCTGCACATCCGACAAGTCGGGTAGTGCATCGATCGGCGTTTTCACGACGGCATAGATGCCGGCAACGGTCACGAACAGGGTGGCGAGCAGGATCAGGAAAACATTCCTGCCCGACCAGTCGATGATTTTATTTAGCATCGCAGTTCCCCGTCAGTGTCCGGCGTGACCGGCATTCGCGCCAGTGGCCGGGGGCACGCTGCTTGCCTTGCCGCTCGCGACAGACTGCACGGCGGTAATCACCCATTCGCCCTGCTGGCGCTCGACAAACTCGAAAGAAATTTGCGCGCCCGGTTTCAGGTCTTTCAACAGGGAGTCGTTGGCAAGCTTGAATTCCATCGTCATGCCGGGCCATTTCAGACTGGCGACCGGGCCGTGGTTGATGCTGACCGTGCCGGCCTTCGTGTCGATGTCTTCGACGATACCGTTGGCCTTATGTCCGGCGCCGCCGGTCTTTGCCGGAGTCGAGTCACTGTCCTGCGGTGGGCTGCCGAAACCGCCCACCGCCGCTTTCAGGTTGCTCTCGGCATCGATCAGGAAGTTGGCGGCGACAACGACATCTTCCCCTTCCTTCACGCCTTTCAGTACTTCCACATCGTTGTCGCTGCGCATGCCGAGTTTCACGTCACGCGGCTCAAAGCGTCCTTCGCCAGCCTGCACCAGCACAATGCTGCGCTTGCCGCTGTCGATAACGGCCGATAGCGGCACCGTCACCGCGCTGTTCCTCGCGGCGCCCGCCATTTCCACGTTGGCAAACATGCCCGGCTTGAGCTGCTGTCCAGGATTGGGCAGCTCGATGCGCACCTGCACCGTGCGCGTCTCGGCGGCAAGCGTCGGGTAGATGTAAGTGACTTTGCCCTCGAAATCCTTGTCGGGGTAGGCATTGATCTTCACCTTTGCGGTCGCGCCATTCTTCACCATGCCGATGTCCTGCTCGAACACATCGGCCAGCACCCATACCGAGGACAGGTCGGCGACCTGGTACAGTGTTTCGCCAGGCATGAAGCGCATGCCTTGCACCGCTTTCTTTTCCGTTACCACGCCCGCGACCGGCGAGCGGAACGTCATGGTACGTTTTGCATCGCCGGATTTCGCCAGTGCACGAATCTGTTCAGTCGAAATATCCCAGTTCCTCAAGCGCATCAAGGCGGAATCGGCAAGCTGCTTCATGCCGTCCTGCGCTTCGCTGCCTGCGCCCTTGAGCGACTGCAGTCCTTGCGCGGCGATCGCGTATTCGCGCTGCGCCGATACCAGTTCTGGGCTGTACACCTCGAACAGCGGCTGGCCCTTGCTGACAGCCTGGCCGGTTGCGCTCACCTGCAGGCGCTCGACGTAGCCTTCGAATTTCGGCGCGATGACGAAGGTGCGGCGCTCGTCCGGTGCGATGCGCCCCGCTGCGCGTACCGATTTGCCGATAGACTTGACGCTCGCTTTTTCAGTGCGCACGCCGAGCTTTTGTACCTTGTTGGTACTGATCCTGATCTGGTTGCCGGAAGAAGTCTCATCTTCTTCGCCTTCATAGACCGGGATGTAATCCATGCCCATCGGGTCTTTCTTCGGTACCGGCGAGGTATCCGTCAGGCCCATCGGGTTACGGTAGTACAGGAGTTTGCGTTCCTTTTTTGCGCCGTCACCGCTGGCTACGATAGGCGCAGTGACGTGTTCGCCGGCGGCGCGATTGCCTGCCCAGTAGCCGCCGCCCGCTGCCAGTGCGGCAACGACGATCAGTCCGATGGCGATGTTTGTGCCTTGCTTCATAGTTCCTCTCCCAGGAGTCGTTCGATTTCGGCCAGGCGTGCCTGTGCATCCGCCTGCGCCTTGATCTGGTTCTGTTTTGCCGCGCGGATCTGCCGCTGCGCATCGAGCAGGGTGGCGAAATCCACCTTGCCGTTTTCATAGCTGGCCAGCGCCGCCTTGTAGGTCAGTTCCGCCTGTGGCAACAGGCTGTCGGCAAGCAGCATCTCGGTGCGACGCGCGGCATCCAGCGCGGACAGGTTTTCCGTCAGTTCGGACAGCACCTGGTTCGCGGCGGCTTCCTTGCGCGACTTTGCCGCCGACAGCATTGCTTCGGCCTCGCGTTCCTTCGCCCGTCGCGGCGCCTGTTGCAAGGGGATATTCATTTCGAACATCACTTCCCATTCCTTCACCGAGCCGCCGGACTGCATCGGCGCAATGCCAACGGCGAAATCGGGATAGCGGTTCTTGTACGTCAGGTCGCGGCTCTTTTCGGCGGCACGAATGCGTGCGTCTTCCGCAAACAGCAGCGGGTTGCGCGCACGCACCCGGTCTGCCAGCGCCGCGTACTCCATCTGCACCGGCTGCGGCAGCGTACGCAAACGCTCCGGCGCAGCCAGTGGCGCGTTCGCCGGGCGCGACAGGATCATGTTCAGCCGTGCCTGCGTCATGCGCTTTTCGTTTTCCAGCGTGATCAGCTCGTTGCGCAGGCCGGTCTGTTCCACCTGTGCGCGGATCGCGTCCGATTGCGCGGCGAGCCCGCCGGCGTAGCGCGCCTGCGTCACCTTTTCCAGGCGCGCCATCAGGTCGAGAATTTCCCGTGTCAGGCGTTCGTTCTGGTGAAGGTAGTAATACTGCGCATAGCCGGATTTGATGCGCGTGGCGAGGTCCGACCAGGTGCCGCGTGTTCGTCCTTGCGCGCCATCGGCTTCCAGGCTGGCGATTTCACGCTCGAGGCCGCGCTTGCCGAACCACGGCAACTCCTGCACCACCCGGTAGGTTGTCTTGCCGGTACGGTTCGGCGCCAGCGTGGGATTCTGTTCGCCCATCTTCGTGATGTCCTGCAATTCGATCTGCAGTTTTGGATCGGGCAACGCACCGGCGGAAGCTGCGCGTTCGACTGCGGCTTCAGCTTCGTGGCGCATCGCCGCGTATTCCGGGTTGCGCTCACGTGCGAACTCAAGAAGGCTTTGCACCGAATTGCCGGGAACAGCATCGGCTGCAAACGCGAGCGGCGCAACGGCGAATGCCGCTGCAATGACACAGGCGCGCAAGGCAGCCTGCATGACAGATAAACGGAATGACATGGAAACTCCGGACAGCAATGAACGAATGCCGTCCGCGCAAGGCGGGACGGCGGCTATTCAGTCAGTCCGGAGTGTCAGATTCGGAAGCAGCAGTTCC
>DATFAZ010000294.1:0-8911 GCA_035254105.1 Noviherbaspirillum sp.
CTTATGGCAGTGCAGCGCCCAGTCGCCCAAGTCGCTCGCATCAAAATCAATCGCGCGCATTTGCCCCACACCGATATCCGTGGTGACTTCCGGCCAGCGGGACTCTGGTCGCGTCCAGCCACCATCCGTTCCCGCAACGACAAACTCATGACCGTGCAAATGAATAGGGTGATTCGTCATCGTGAGATTGCCAACACGGATGCGGACACGGTCGTTTTGACGCACAACCAAAGGGTCTATTCCCGGGAAAACACGACTGTTGAAAGTGAATAAATTGAAGTCGAGCATCGTGTTCACTCGCGGTGTGAAACTGCCGGGGTCAATGTCATAGGCACTGAGCAGGAAGACGAAGTCGCGGTCTACACGCATGAAGTTAGGGGCTTTCGGATGAGTGACCCAAAACCCCATCATCCCCATCGCCATTTGCGTCATTTCATCGGCATGCGGGTGATACATGAAAGTGCCGGGACGCTTTGCGACAAACTCGTAGACAAACGTCTTGCCCACAGGGATGCCGGGTTGAGTTAAACCCGTGACACCGTCCATGCCGTTCGGCAGGCGCTGACCATGCCAGTGGACGCTGGTATGTTCCGGCAGCTTGTTTGTCACGAAGATGCGCACGCGGTCGCCCTCGACCACTTCAATCGTCGGTCCGGGCGATTGGCCGTTGTACCCCCACAAGTTCGCTTTCATACCCGGTGCGAGCTCACGGACTACGGGTTCAGCCACTAAATGGAACTCCTTGACACCATCGTTCATACGCCACGGCAACGACCAGCCGTTGAGCGTCACGACCGGGTTGTATGGACGGCCGTTTGGCGGTGTCAACGGCGGCTGAGTTGTGGCGTTCACCATCAGCGGCGCTTCCGGCAGCGACGCGGCACCGACGCGGCTGACAAGGCCGGCACCGACCATTGCTGCTGCACCCGTAAAAAAATCTCTACGTGAAACCATGGATACACCCCTTAGTGTGCTTGTGCGGACGCGTCACCCGAAGTTTGTCCGCGCATGAAAATGGAAGCACCGCCCGTACCGTTGATTGCTGCCTGCAAATCTGACTCGGCGAGCCAATAATCGCGTTGCGCCCCAATGGCGGCATTGACGCTGTTGATCTGTGATCGTGCGTCGGCCAGCAACTCGAATACGCCGACCAGCATTCCGTTGTAGCGCAGTAGCATTTCGTCCGAAATCCTTTTGCGTAGCGGGACCACCTCGTCCAGATAATGCTTCGCCAGGTCATAGGAGGTGCGATAGGCGGAGTAGGCTTCTCGTACCTCTGAACGGGCTCGGACGGCGGTATCCGCCGTCCGGTGGACGGCCTGCATGTAAATGGCTTCCGCCTTCGCGGTTCTCGACCGGCCCCAATCGAAGATGGGCAACTCCAGTTCGATTTCGTAACCGTTCTCACGCGGAGCATCGTTCGTGCTCTTGTTCTGGTATGCGATATGGAACACGTTGATAAATCCGGTCGCTTTGGATAAGCCCAGCGCACTGGCCGTCGCTTCGGCGTCCTGCTTCGCCAGGTGCACGTCGATACGTTGCCGCATTGCTTGCGCCTCGAAGTCACTTGGCGCGTTTGGTAATTTCGGCAAGTCCGGCAGGCGATCCGGTAGCTTGAATGCTGTTTGCGCGCCCCACACACCCATCAGACGGGCAAGTTGCTCGCGTGCGGCAGTCGCATTGTGCTTTGTGCGTGCAATCTGGGCAGTGGCATCTGCATAGAAGGCCTGCTCACGCGCCTGGTCGAGTTTGCTGAGATTGCCGATAGCGGCCATGCGCTTGGCCAGTTCTGCGCTCGCTTCAGCGGCTGTACCAACCTGTTCCATGTATTGCACAGTTTGTTGTTCGGCAACCGCGTTAAAGAAGGCTTTGCGGGTGTCGATTGCCAACCGCACTGCCTGAGAAGCGGCCTGCAGCTTTGCCTGTTCGAATCGTCTGTTTTCTATCTTGCTGCGCAGCGGAATAGTGAGCAGTCCGACCAAGTCAAAACCAATGCTTCTTTCAATCTCGACACTATCGCCGCCACGCATGCGGCTGAACGTGAATCCTGGATTGCGCATACGACCCGCTTGTACGAGATCCGCCTCGGCAATGCCGAGCTCGGCCAGTGATGCCTGAAGGCCTTTGTTGTTCAGAAGGGCAATTTGGACAGCCGTCTCGGGCGTAAGCGGTTTGCTCAACAATTCGGACACTTGGCTGCTCACACTCCCTGCATCGCTAACAGCTTTTTCCCGCTGCACTGTCTGGCCGGTACGTTCCTTGGTCAGCGCCGAAACGGCATCCATGCCGCCATCTGCTGAAAAGGTCGCACAACCGGTCAGAATAAGTGCCGCGACACCGAGAACGATTGGTCGAATGGCAGGCAAATAACCTTGAAAAGTCATTTTGCGTTCTCCCATTAGTGATGCATTTGGTGACGCGCTGCGGTTGTGGGTGCCTGTGATGCTGAAGGAGAGGGCGGTTCATCCTTGATATGCCCCATGTGACCGCCAAGCTTTCCCATCTCATCATTTGTCGCGCGCCAGACTTGGTCCGGCGTTTCTTGTGTTTCACGGGACGGTTGGTAATTTTTGAAGGCGGACTGATACGAGACAGGTGGTACGGGAACACCGGCATCAGCCGGGTTCGGCGGCACGTAAATTTGTTGAGCCACTGCAGTCAGCGACAGAGTCGCCATCGCCAAAGCGGCAACGCAATGCGGAAAAGACATGATTTCTCCGGAATCGATAGAACAGGCATGCAGGCATGCAATCGCACGAGAACTATGCAAGAGCAAGACGGCGGACGTACGCCGGCGTCGAGCTCGATGCGTCGATTAAGCGGAGAGTTGTTTAGGTGGCCGCTCCAGGCCTGCCGGAATGAAAGCAGCAACCCGGGATTCAGGGGCAAGAAGAATGGTCACTGGCCTGATGTCGACCGGAGACCAGAGTGAAACCATGGGAGGTGCGGCTGCACCTACACAGCATGCAGCACAGGCGCTGCAATAGGAGCTTTTAGCCGATGCTGTATCAGTTTCTGAGGAAGAGACTGAAGCCTTTTCCGACACCGTTATACCGGAGTCGCCTTCATGGTCGTGAAGTCCGACCTTGTGGTCGTGGTGATGCTGGACGCCGAAACTGGTCGTTTCCAATGCGCTATGGTGTCTTGGTCCACAAGTTGACTTGACGACAGCGGCCACTCCCTGCATTGGGAGCAAGGCCATTATCAGCCAAAGCAATAGTGTCTTGAGAACGTGAAGCATACGCTTAGTCTAGCACTTGGCAGCGACTTCAACAGAAAGGCGTTTCTACAGTAAAAGCTCACTATAAAGCTTCCCACAAAGGGAAGGTCAAGCCATTTCGCCTTTGGCTGACATGGGTGTTCAGGCAGGGCCTTAAGTTTGGAATAAGAAAATATTGGCACCTGGAGCGCTTGGTTTGAAATTATTCCTTCTAGATACTCGTCAGAACACAGGTTCGCTACCCGGTATTCTCTCCTGTCCCGACGCTGAACACCCGGCATGCTCCTTACAGCGAGTTAAAAGAAAACAAGAGAGGCTGCCAAGTACAAAATGGCCGGAAGATAACAAGGTGCCTTCCATCGCCAAAGGCCGCCATGAAAAAACTTGACCCTGTAGCAGCTACGGGGTTTTTAATGGCGGTATCGATGAAAGGAAGCTTACATGTCTGATTGCTGCTCTGGAGGCTGTGCCTCGACGAAACCACCTGTTGATCCGGCTTATCGGCGGATACTCTGGATTGCCCTCGTAGTGAACGCAGGCATGTTTGGCGTCGAATTATTCGGCGGCTGGACTTCTGGTTCTGTTTCGCTGCTGGCCGATGCGGTCGATTTTTTCGGCGATGCAGGCAATTACGCTGTATCCCTGTTCGTCCTTGGGCTGGCTCCGATCTGGCGTTCCCGTACCGCGTTCGTCAAGGGCTTGACGATGGGCGGCTACGGCATCTTTGTACTGGGTACGGTGTTATGGAATTTGGCTGCCGGCAGTGTGCCTGAAGCGTCCACGATGGGTGTAATCGGTTTTATGGCACTTGCCGCGAACCTGTTGGTTGCTGTTCTTCTGTATGCCTATCGCAATGGCGATTCCAACATGCGCTCGGTTTGGCTTTGCACACGTAATGATGCCATCGGCAATGTGGCGGTATTGCTCGCGGCATTGGGTGTATTCGGCACCGGTGCTGGCTGGCCGGATATTGTGGTGGCGAGCGTGATGGGTGTCCTTGGATTGAGTGCTGCACGTACTGTGACGGCACAGGCGCGCCGGGAAATGGCGGAAGATGCCGCACCAGCGAAGCCTAATCCGGCGCAGGCGCCTGTCGAGTTAAAGCGGCACGCGCAAGGTCATCGTCATTGAGATCCATTAAGATGGATAAGCGACTTGTCGGATGATCGGATGCAACTTTCTCCCGCATCCGATAAGCTAGCCCAATGTCGCGAACAATCAGCTCTATAAAGAGTGCCTTACTCAGGCTTTCAGGTCTGTTGAACCGGGTGGGCCTTGCAGAGAAGTCGACGCTGCTGGCACTCTGCGTGAGCGCACTCTCCCTCTATTCCTTTGCCAAGATCACCGATGAAGTGATCGAGGGCGATACCCGCGCCTTCGATGAATTTATCCTGCTTGCATTCCGCAACAAGTCCGATCTTGCCGATGCAATCGGCCCGCGCTGGGTGGAGGAACTGATGCGTGATTTCACGGCGCTCGGCGGTGTCGGTGTGCTGACGGCAATTACGCTGATCGTGGTTGGCTTCCTGGTCCTGACGCGTAAGCGCCATGCAGCATGGATGGTTGCGCTGTCCATAACAGGCGGCACGCTGGTCAGTAATTTGCTGAAATGGGGTTTTGCCCGGCCGCGTCCCGACTTGGTGCCGCACGCAACTCTGGTCTATACGCAAAGTTTTCCAAGCGGGCATGCGATGTTGTCGGCTGTCGTGTATCTCACGCTTGGTGCGTTGCTTGCCCGAAGCCAGCAAGACACACGTGTGAAAATTTATTTTTTGGCTGTCGCGACAGTACTGACGCTGATCGTCGGAATCAGCCGCATTTACCTGGGCGTGCACTGGCCCACCGATGTGCTTGCAGGATGGGCGCTTGGTGCGGGATGGGCATTTTCCTGCTGGCTGATCATGCTCTGGCTGCAGGGAATCGGGAAGGTGGAGCCGCCTAATGGTGGCCCGCAGCATTAGACCGACTTGCAGCACCGCCGGGAACCAAAATCCCGTATGGCGCATCCTCCAGAGGATCGCTTAAAACAGGCGGTAGAGATGAATTATATTGAGACGAAATAATGCATATTTGCTTTCGGGCCTTGCTTGCCACCGGCACGGTGTTTTATTCCTGTGCCGCCTATGCATTGGACAAGCCGCTTCTTCTTGAAGATTGTGCCGCCATTGCTGGCGACCGCGAGCGACTCGCCTGTTTCGATACCCTTGCTGCGAGCAAGATGCCAGGAAGAGAAGAGACTCCGACGCAGGCAGGGCTGTTGCCTGCGCCGCCCACAACCGCGCCATCCGCACCCACTGCAGTGGCAAAAGTGGCTCCGCCCGAAAAAGAAGCTTCTTTTCTCGCAGATCACTGGGAGCTGGAGCCGGAATATACGCGTCGCCTTTTCCACTTCCGTCCGCATCGGGAAAACTATCTGATTGCAAGCTATAACCCCGATCCGAACAACGCACCATACCGCCCGTTTCGCTCCCTGACAGGCACACAAGGCTTGGCCGAAGCGGAATTGCATTTTCAGATCGGCTTCAAGCTGAAGTTTGCCGAAGATGTGGCGGGCAAACCGATAGACCTGTGGTTTGGATATACGCAGCAAAGCTTTTGGCAGGCATCCAACCGGCAAGCATCCAGTCCATTCCGCGAGACTAATTATCAGCCTGAAGTAATGGCGGTCCTTCCGCTCCATTTTGAACTGCTGGGCGTGCGTGCGCGTTTCATTAACCTTGGGTTTGTGCACGAGTCCAACGGCCAGAGCTCGACATTGTCACGGAGCTGGAACCGGTTGTATTTGCAGACGGGCATTGAACGAGGCAAGTTCACCATGCTGGCACGCGTCTGGAAGCGTCTCAATGAAGACCGTGAGGAAGACGACAATCCCGATATCCTCGATTACATGGGACATGGCGATCTGCTCGGAACATATCGGAACAACGGCCATGAATATTCTGTTCTTGCGAGATACAACTTCCATACCGACAAGGGGGCGGTGCAACTCGGCTGGGCGTTTCCGATCGCTTCCAAGCTCAAGGGCTATGTGCAATTTTTTTCGGGATACGGCCAGAGCCTGATTGATTACAACTATTCGCAGCGGACGATTGGCCTGGGTGTGCTTGTGACTTATTGACGCTGCGTGACGGCTTATCGACGGGGCGTCTTGTGATTCCGGCGATCGTTTTGCCTGCGGTCAATCAAGTCCCATCCGATTTCCTGCCGAATCTGCTCCGGCTCATGCAAGGGCGTGCGTGCGTTCTGCCGCCGTTCTGTCTGGCGGCGTTCCATGTACTGCCGGACTTTTTCTTTTGCTTGATCGGGTTGATCCATGACCGCAGGACTGTCGAGGCTTAATATGAAAGAAAGACCTCAATTAAGCCTAAGGGTTCGGAATGGGAAGTGGTTGATGCGACACAAAATGTGCCGGATATTGAGGTCAGCCTAAAGACTGGTTGCCAAGACGGTTAGGGAAGCGTTACTTCGGGAAAACGGTCGGCGCCGCAACGGAGTGCGGCGCCTTCGCGGCGTTAGAGATGTTTATAGCATTGGCAAGCGCAGGCTATCGACCACGCTGCGGATAATGCGTTGACGTGTCTTGGTGTACGGCGGGAAGAACAGTTTGACGAGCATCAGAGGCGAAGAACGCAGCACCGCACGTTCATGCGAGAAAGCCTTGAAGCCGTGATGGCCGTGCGCGCTGCCGATGCCGGAATTATTGACGCCACCGAACGGCAACTCACCGTGCGCAAAATGCATGACGCAATGATTGACGCACACGCCACCGGAGCTGGTGCGCTTCAGTACCTTGTCGATTTCCTTGCTTTCCTTGCTCCAGATGTACAGCGCCAGCGGCTTTGGCCGGGCGTTGATTTCGGCAATGACTGCATCAAGGTCGGAGTAGCCGAGTATCGGCAGAAGCGGGCCGAAAATTTCTTCTTCCATGATCATCGCATCGGCGGGAATCTGGTCCAGCAGGGTAGGGGCGATATAACAATGGGGAATGTCGATGTCGCCGCCGGCCTGCACGGTGGCGCCTCGGGATACCGCATCGGAAAGCAGGGCGGCGACGCGCTGCGTGTGGCGCTGGTTGACGACACGCGTCAGGTCGGCGCTATGCTTCTGTTCGGCGGCGGTCGCGCCAAAGCGTTGCTGCAGAACGTTCCGGCATTCGGTAATGAAGGCATTCTTCACCGAGTCATGCACATAGATATAGTCGGGCGCGACACAGGTCTGGCCGCCATTGAGAAATTTTCCCCACATGAGCGTTTCGGCAGCGAGCTTGATATCGGCGTTTTGGCTGACGATGGTGGGCGACTTGCCGCCCAGTTCGAGCGTGACGCTGGTCAGGTGCTTGGCCGCCGCGGACATGACAAGCTTGCCCACCGCCGGCGAGCCGGTAAAGAAGATGTGATCGAAGGGCAGGTCGAGCAGGGCTTGCGAGGTGGCCAGCGCACCTTCGAACAGGGCAACTTCGGATGAGGGAAAGACTTCGCTGATGATGCGGTTCATCAGCGCGGATACCGCCGGCGTCATCTCGGATGGCTTGATCATCGCGGTATTGCCGGCTGCGAGCGCGGACACGAGCGGGCCGAAACACAGGCTCAAAGGATAGTTCCAGGGCGCGATGATCAGCACGCGTCCGCGCGGCTGATAGTGTACGGCGCCGGAAGTGCCGAGCATGGTGCTTGTCGGCCAGACCTTCTGGGGTTTCATCCAGCGCTTGAGACGTCCTATCGCATGCCGCGCTTCATCCATCACTGGCAGGAATTCTGATGCTTCGACTTCCGCAGGCGACTTGCGGTAGTCCTGCATGAAAGCTTCATAGAACTCTTCGCGCTTCGCCATCATGGCGTCACGCAGTTTTTTGATGCGCGCGATGCGCTCGTTCGCGGTGGATTCGCGCCAGCGCAGCGCAGTTTCCTGCTGGCTGTCGAAGACTGCCCGGATAGTTTGCGGGTCGCTTTCGGCCAATGGCGGGACGGACGCGAGTGGTTGAGTAGATTGGTTCATGTTCATTTTTGTCTCCGTATTTAGTGACGCAACTCAGTGACGCGACTCTATTGCTTTTTTTTCTTCTTGGCCGGGCTGGCCTGAAACTGTTCAGCGGCACACTCCAGAATCGTATGCTTCATCAATTCCGCGGATGTCGACAGCTTGCGGTCTTTCAGCCAGACGATCGCAAAATGGGTCTGCAGTTGCGTTGGCAAGACCAGGTTCAGCCTGACCAGCTCATTGCGTGCGACCTGATCCTTTACCGCGCTTGGCGGTGAAAAGAACAGGATGTCCGTAAGCGCTGCGCTTGCCCGCAGCAATCCAAAATCGTTGCTGGAAATCATGGCTGCAGTGGTTCTACTTGCTGGCAGCTCCGGATATGCCTTCAGGATTCTTTCCAGTTCTTTCGGAATCCTCGTCAGTCCGGTAAAGGCATATTCCTGCAGATCGGACAGCGTGAGCCTGCGCTTTTTCGACAGGGTATGCCCGGCGCGCACATAAGCGCATATTGGCTCGGCTGGTAATTGCGCGATATCAAACTCGATGATGTCTTCCAACTCGCGCGAATCGGCCACGAAGAAGTCGATCTCGCCGTTGAGCAGCATGCGCTTGTGATCATTCCAGTAACCTGACTCGACGACGACCTGGACATTGGTAGCGACTTCGTGCAGGCGCGCCAGGCACATGGGAATTAATGATGAGCATAGAACCGTG
>DATFAZ010000295.1:0-21767 GCA_035254105.1 Noviherbaspirillum sp.
GGTTTTTTAACCCCATTTATCCTTTGCTTCCGTTTCATCTGGCAAGTCGGCGATGCCGGATTTCTGGAGAATTGCATGTTCCCTCGCGTATTTGCCTTGTTTTTCCTGCTTGTTAGCGCAATCAGCTTTGCCCAGTCCTTGCCCGCGCACCCTCCATTGATGGCGAGTATCGATGCTGAAAAACCCATCCGGCTGCAAAGCCTGCGCATCAGCGGGGAAATCAGCGGCGGGATGGCGCAAACCACGGTGCAGATGGTGTTTTTCAATCCCAATGCGAGGCCGCTGGAAGGTCAATTGCAGTTTCCGCTGCTGGCCGGGCAGCAGGTCACGGCCTTTGCGCTCGATATCGACGGCAAATTGCGCCCCGCCGTGCCGGTGGAAAAAGCCAAGGGACGGCAAATTTTCGAAGCCATTGAGCGCCGCAACGTCGATCCGGGCCTGCTCGAAAACACGCAGGGCAACAATTTCAAGCTGCGGGTTTACCCGATTGCCGCGATGGGCACGCGTACGGTAGAACTGAAATATGCCGAAGCATTGGCGCGCGATGGCATGCGCTGGTCGTACCGTCTGCCACTGGCGTATGGCGAGCGCCTGCAGGATTTTGACCTGACGCTGAAAGTCCATGGCAGCGCCGCCCTACCTAAAGTGATCGGCGCACTGGGCAATGTGAGCTTCAGCCGCGAGGGCACGACTTACCGGACGCATGTGACAAAAAGCCGCTTCGCCCCGAGCGGCATGCTGCACATCCTCACGCAAGCCAGCGCGCAGCCACAGACCTATATCCAGGAACACGACGGCGACACCTATTTCGTTGCCGAAATCCCCGTTTCGACCAAGCGTGCAGCACGACCGTTGCCAAAGATCGTCGGCTTGCTCTGGGATAGCTCGGGCTCCGGCGCGGCCCGCGCGCACGATGCAGAACTGGCCGAACTCGACCGCTATTTCAAGGCGCTGGACACTGCCGAAGTGCGCCTGACCAGATTGCGCGATCGCGCCGAAACACTGTCTGTTTTCCGCATCGTCAACGGCAACTGGGATGCCCTGCGCAATGCCTTGCGAAGCACCGTCTACGACGGCGCCAGCGCGCTGGCTGGCTGGCAGCCGCAAGCCGATGTCGGCGAGTATCTGCTGGTAAGCGATGGTCTGCTGAACTATGGCGCAAACCGCTTCCCCGAATTGGCCAGTAACCAGCGCTTGTACGCGCTCAATTCGTCGCTGGCGGCCGACACTGGCCGGCTGGCCGCACTCGCCGAGCGCAGCGGAGGCAAGCTGGTACAGGTGCTAGCGGACAAGCCAGGCGCCGCCGCCCAGGCCTTGCTGACGGAAGGTACGCAAGTACGCGCCATCGATGCGGTCGGCGCAACCGACGTGCTGACCGACTCAGCCGATCCGCAAGGCTTGCTGCGCGTGGCGGGCAAGCTCGTCAATGGCAGCGCGAAACTGACCATGACCATGCTCCAGCAAGGCAAGCCGAAGGAAATGACGCTCACCGTATCCGCCGGCGCGCCGACGCATGCGCTCGCCGCCCACTTGTGGGCAAGCTACAAGCTGCATGCGCTCGAAGCAGATTTCGAAGCCAATCGTGCCACCGTCCGCCGGCTGGGAACCAGATTCGCCGTGCCAACACGCGAAACCTCGCTGATCGTGCTTGATCGCCTCGAAGACTACGTGCGCTACGACGTGATGCCGCCGGCCGAATATGTGGCGGTGTATGAGCGCATGAAGGCGTTGCGCGGAGCCGAGCTGACAAGCAAGCGGGAAAAACACCTGGAACGCGTGCTGCGCGAGTTCGAGCAAAAAGTGGCGTGGTGGGAGAAAGCCTATCCGAAAAATGAGCCGCCACAACAGCCCGAAGACAAGGCCACGAATGCACCGGCCCGGGCGACGGCGATTGCGCCGCTGGCCGGGGCGCCTGCGCCTGCACCTGTACCTGCACCGGTTCCCTCGCCGCTGAGGGAGCTGCACCGGCAAGGCAATGCCGCCGGAGCGCCACGGGCGCCAGCGCCAACAGCAACAGCACGCGAATCGGCGCCGCCGGAAATCGGCATCACCCTGAAAAAATGGACCTCCGACGCCCCCTACATCGCCCGCATGAATGCAGCCAGCGCCGATACGATTTACCAGGTGTACCTGAATGAAAAACCCTCGTATGCCAACAGCAGCGCCTTCTATCTCGATGCGGCCGACATGCTGATCGACAAGGGGCAACGCGACCTGGCCTTGCGCGTGCTATCCAACCTGGCCGAGATGGACCTGGAAAACCGCCACGTGCTGCGCATCCTCGGCTACCGGCTGCTGCAAGCGGAGGCCCCTGAACTCGCCATCCCGGTGTTTGAGAAGGTGCAATACCTGGCGGAAGAGGAGCCGCAATCCTTCCGCGACCTTGGACTCGCCCATGCGGCGGCCCGACATTACCAGCAGGCGATCGACCAGTTGAATGAAGTCGTGGTACGTCCGTGGGATGCCCGTTTTGCCGAAATTGAGCTGATCGCACTGGCCGAAATGAACGCTATCATCGCCACCGCCCCGGCACAGCCCGCGCTCGACACCAGCCGTATCGATGCACGCTTCCTGAAGAACCTGCCGCTTGACTTGCGCGCGGTACTGACCTGGGATGCGGACAACAGTGACATGGACCTGTGGGTAACCGACCCCAACGGCGAGAAGTGTTATTACGCACACCGCTTTACCTATCAGGGCGGACGCATATCGCGCGATTTCACCGGCGGCTATGGCCCGGAAGAGTTTTCGCTGCGCGAGGCAAAACCCGGCAAGTACCGCATTGAAGCGAATTTCTTCGGCTCCCGGCAACAGGTCGTTGCAGGCGCGACCACCCTTCAACTGAAGCTGTCGAGCGCATTTGGAACACCTTCGGAAAAAAGCCAGATGATCACACTACGGCTTAAGGAGCGCAGCAATACGGTTTTTGTCGGCGAATTCGAGGTAAAACCGAAATGAGCGTGTTCACCCGCATGTTCGCCGGCGTGCTGCGGCGCTCGCCTGCCGTCGCATTGCTTGTCACCGATACCGAGGGCAGGGTACTGGCAGACGTCACCAATGCCGCTCGCGGTGATTATCTGCTGAGCGTTACGCTCCTCAGTGGCCCGGTTACGGTCGATCTGTACGGGCATTACCTGCGCTTCATCGACAGCGGCGGAAAGGCCACTTATCACGGCACGGATGCTGCCTGCCGCACCTATGTCAAATTCGGTGAATGCATGCAGGACAAGCGTGAGCTGCACATCCTGATCCAACCCTCCACATAACAAGATACGCAAGAGATCACATGAAAAACCTTCTTTTATTGCTTAGTGGCCTGGTCTTCGCAGCCAGCGCAGCAGCTGCCGATGCGGCACGACTGGCGGTATGGGTCACCGCTCCGGTCGGCACAACGAGCGGCATTCAGTGCGACCTGGAGGCTTCTCCGGCTTCTGCCGGGAGGCTGCAGGCAACACCGCTGCCGCCGACGCCGCCAACAGTGACCGAACGCGACGTCATTGCCTGGAACCGGAGCACCGGACGTTGGACGCTGGACCCGGCGCGCTTTGCCGGTATCGAATCCGCCCAACGGCTGCAGGATCATTGCTTTCTGCTGGCAATCGACGGCAAGCTGGTCAGCAGCGGCATCGTACTGTCCGAGTACTCGGCCCGCCTCACCGGCTTTCCCACGCTGATCGTCCTCAACCGGGGCAATGTACTGACATTCGAGCTTTTATCCAGCAACCACGGTACTAGCATGCGACACCTCCATGCCGATGCGCTCAATGCGGTATTGCGGGAAAAGCCGGCACAACAGAAATAGCCTTCCTAGAGGAGCGACGACATGGTTTTAAGCCGCCCATTTTTGCTGGTAGCGCTGGCATGCAGAGTGTCGGCCGCATTCGCTTCGCCGACATCCGATGAGTTCATGCAATGCCATCGGGTCGCATCTTCAGCGCTGTTGAGATGCCTCGACCAAAGCCCCGGGCTTCAGGACGACAAGTGCTGGGAAAGTACCCGGTCGATGAACGACGCCTGCTATGACAGGGTCAGGAAAGACTACCGGCCGGATACCGGCAGGATCGAGGCGGAAAAGCGGACCAATGAACAACGCAGGAAAGGAAGGGATGTGCAATGAAAATGCTGCGAATTTTCGCTGTCTGCCTGTTTGCTTGCGGAGCCGGCGCAGCCGGGGCCGAATCCTGGTCTCAGGAAAACTATCGCGCCTGCCTGCTCGATGCCGATAATGAATATGCATCATGCCGCAGCGACCGCCATGCCGGCGGCGAGTGTCGCCGCGAATACCGGCATGAGAAAAACCGCTGCTGGAATGCTTTCCAGGCAATGGGGCGCAACGATCCCTATTACGACTGGAATGGCGGCGCTGTCCGCTATGAACCGGTGCCGATTCCGCAACGACCGGTGTATGTCTTGCCGGGGATGAGATAGTCTTCTGCAGGTTACGTTTTAATGCCTCCGGCTAGAGAGCATTGCAAGGATGAGATTTAAGAGAGGAAATATAAGTCAGATGAAAAAGACCAACCACCTCCAATGGCCGCAAGCATTCCAAGGATCTCCTAGGTTGCTGCGATGGGGAGCGGTCGCCGTTCTGGCCATCGCGCAAAGCTTGGCTGGCAATGCTTGGGCCACCCCCAAGGTCTACGGCTATGCCTTGGGGGTGATTGAGGGTACGGGTGGGCGGTGCGTCAAAACAACGCCGAGCTGCATAACGATCTTTGTATTCGATGTGGCCGAATTCGGTGGCGACAAGCCATTCCCTCTACCTGTAAAGGTCTGGGAGTCATTGCCCGAAGGAATGAACCGGCCGCCGGAACCTCAACTCGACGCGCTGCAGCAAGCGGTTCTCGAACGCTTGAAGGCCAAGCGCGCCGAGTACGGCTTCAACAAGGTTTACTACTATGAGATCAAAATCGCGCCGCAGCCCGAGGATTATTTCGTCAATCGCAGGGATCGTGACAGCGTACATAGCTCACGGCGCTCATTCTTGAAGTCCAAACTGGATGATCCCCGCATGATGAGAGTCGAGTACCCGGGGTTATGGGTGGGCCAAGTGCCCGAGAGCGCCTCGCAGACACGTTCCGGCGAGGCCAGTGGCAACTTGGCAGTCTCGGGGAAGACCAATGCAACGCCCAAACTGACAGAGCCGCCCGTGGTGGCAGGCACGCATTCTGACAAGGAACACACCTCTGCCAGTTCATCAAGCTCCAGCAATGTGGGGAATGCTGCAAATACCTCCAAACGCAATCAGCCAGGTACCGCTGCCGTTTCGGCGCAGCCTGTTGCGATGCAGGACCCCGTGGCGCGCAAGGCCGCTGCACGCGATGCGGCGGACAAAATGCCTGAACCCAAACACTGGCGCGTTGAACGACTTGAGGCGCTGATGGTCGCGCCGGACGAGGCCTGGGGCTGTGCCTGGGGCAGCGCTTATATCGAATCGGACGAAGGCGTTGCTCCTGGCGGGCGTCGCGTCCACGAAATTAAGACTACCTATGGGTGCAAATGCAGCGACACGACGTGGAAGGGGAAGCCGGCCAAATCGTGCCTGACGTCGTATAGTCGCGCCGTGACATCCAAAGATCCGCTGAAGAAGTCCGCTGGTTTCCATGGCGGTTATGGGATGTACTTTGCACTGCCCGGCGACCACCGTGACCCCAAGGCGCTGAACGAGCGCCTGGAGCAGGCCTGGCGCGAAGTTGGTGGCGTCGGCCCCATGCCGCCATATGTACATCCCAAAAATATCGAGTGGTAAGCCGCCGGGCCGCGAAGAGTGGTCTGTGTTCTGGTCCGCGCCTAAAGTCTCGTTGGTAGTGCCTGGGCCGGCCTCGAGATCTACGGTTATGCTATAGATTCAACTGAGGGTACAGGTGGACGGTGTGGCAAAACACCGCCCATTTAGTTGCCTAGTGATCTTTGTATTCGATGTGGCTGAATCTGAATTTACTGATGATAAGGCGTTCACGGCCGTTGCATCATCCAGCTACTTGCTGGTAGCGCATGGCGCCCCCGCGCAATTGGTTAGCTGACTGCGCATCGGCACTTTGAAAAACAAGTCAGAATGCGCAGCCAAGCCAGCTATCTGGATCCGGGCAGGACATAAGCCGGGCGCTGAGGAATAGGTGTTGGTTGGAACCGCTCGTAACTATTTTCTGACGCATAATCCTTGCACTCCCTTCGTTCTTCGTTGGAAGTCTTGTAGCACTCTCTCCTATCCTCCTTATCGCTTGCGTCATCCAGGCATGCCTTCAGGCGCTGACTCACATCTGCATAACAGTCCGCCTTAGTCATTGAATGGACGCCAGGTGCTATGAGAAAGGAAAAACAAAATAAACAGACAAAATGTTTCATGTCCATGTCTCCAATGGGTCAAATATGATTTCTACTGCAATTCACAATTAAGGAAACCACAAAAACTGAGTTAAAAATTTTGCGCCACCCCTCACAGCTCAGTTCGATAAGCCACTGCATGAGGGAAGAATGACGTTAGCGCCGGCCAAAAAAGGAATTGCTTCGACAGAGGGATGCTAATTGGCCTTTTGTCGCGCTCATCTCATGTGGCAGACAAGCGCAGCTCCTTCATGTGTAATCGGTACCGAACCCACATGCCACGCGAAGTAGTCGCCCCTCATCGAAATCTCTGTTCACAAAACCCTCACTTGCGGAGCGGTCAGCCCCCCCAGAAAGCGCCTATCGAGAACCCGGCAAACTGTAAGGTTGTCGTTGAGGCACCGGTGTCGGCGTAAAACGATTCGGAGAGCGTGAGGAATTTTGTTCACTATTCGCCAGATCGTAATCAATGATGCAACTTTGCCTTTTCCGCTCACCCTTGGAAAAGCACGTATCCTCATTCTCTCCTCTGCTCTTGCATTGCGAAAAAAATTCGGCGGCTTCATCCAAGCATTCCGATTGTTGTGCGCGAGTGGCCGCTAGGACTACTCCAGTACTGAACATGAGCAAGCTCAAAATCAATAATTTTTTCATGAGGCCTCTCCTTGTAGGGTCTGTAATTGATAGATGGGACGGCATGTTTTTTACCAGAAAGCCAGTGCCTAAACTCTATGGGTCTCACCCCGATAAACATCAGAATTACGTTGCCCATTGAGCATTGCTCGCAACAATTGCCGGTAGCACCCATCCCATCCTGATAAGAATGAATCTACCTTTGTGAGTGTGAATTCGGCGTTTAGCTTGAATCCTAATTTGAAGATAGGAATTAAGTGCCCCCTATTGCTTCACTAGCGATCTTTTTTCTTTTCTTCCATTTGAAAATCAACGGTGCAATATACCTTGCTGTAAGCCTTCTCTTCTTTACAAACGCACGAGGCGTAACCCGTGACCACAGCCCTCGCATTGCGTGCCTGTCGCTGTGCATCTTCCTTCGCAACTTGGCAGGCATGTACAGCTTCATTGCTACTTCCTTCAGCAGTACCAACTTCCCGGGCCGATGCTACCCCCGCGCTTGCCAGAACTATCAGAATGACCAAATTTTTAATCATAAAGTTGGAACCCATTTTTTCTCCCAATAAAATAATTTAATTAAAGATTTTAATATTTCATTTTTCTTGCAACCAAGCAATTTCAAATATATCAATTGAGCAGCTTGAAAACTACAACTTCCTTTTGATCGCCATTCGAGATCGTCGCGCGGGTAATGGAAATATTTGGATCATAAGGATCCGGCAGGTATTCAAAGCGTGCGGCCGGACCTCTACGCGGCGTGACAGAAAGCGCCCGATCCTGATCATCATAGGTAATCGTCTGCTTGCTGTTATCGAGATAGATGATCGTAGTCATGTTATTGCGATTGTCATACTCGAATTTCTGCGTTTCCCCAGAGGGGTATTCGTGCCAGACAAGGCGTTTTTTATCGTCGTATTTGAAGCGCGTAACCTTTCCCTTTTCGTCGGTGATCGCGGTAATCAGGTTGGTTTTTGGATCCTGGGTAACGTTGAGCGATGCGCCGATACGGCTCTGGCGGCTTTCCACATTGATCAACGCACCTTTTAGCGTGTAAGTCTCGCTGGCCGTCGGGCACTGGCTGCCAAAGACGCGAATCATGCGATCGCCCTTGCGACGGATCTGGCTACCCTCGCGGCACACGTCACCCTTGAAAGCATTTTGAACAACGAAAACCGAGCCATCCACGGGGGGCTCGAAAGACTGAAGTTCGAAGGGGCCTTTGTCAGGAATCTCACCCGCTTCCACAAGAAGTTGCCGCAAGCGCTCCATAGAGGCGGTCGCCTGGTTTTCAGCCTCGATAAGAAAACGCTTATTGAAGGCTTTCGTGCTTACATACTCCTGCCCTGGGCTGTCGTCTTTGAGACGGTAATACGTGAATGCGCCCGTACCATTTTCCTGGATCACCAAGTCGCCGTATGAGAAAAAATAGATGGTATTGTCCATCGCTGTTCCCCAGCCCAGTCCAAACGAGCCTTGATGTTCGGATTTGGAGTTGTAGATCCGGTCGAAGGGGATGCCGGAAGGATCGTTACTGTCCTGGGAAGTCTTGTAGGTGACAGAGAAATTGCCGTTACGGACGTTGACGCCTTTGACAACGTAAAAGCTTTCCGCCGGGACTTCGACTACTTTGGGAGGCTCAGCCCAGGATGATGTGATTGAAGCAGACAAAAGGCCAAAAAGAAGCCAATTCCGTCGGATCATAAAGTGTTCTCCTATCGTAGTTATGCGTATGTTTGGAAAGAAAATCTTGTTTTATAAATTTGTAATTCGCCCTTTAGGCATCAGAGCAGTGGCTGTATGGACATCCGGCGGAGTCACCGCTGCCGGTTCTCCTTTTACGAAGCCACTGGGGCTATCTGGGATAACATTCCGACGTCCTTGAATCCGATACGAAAGCCGCCGTTATTTGTAATAGCCGCACCACTGGCTTTGGTAAGCGGGATGCGAGCACACCTTGGCAATTTCATCGTTGTATCTAAGTTCTGAACACTCGCGTTCAAAGCTGGATACCTTGCGCTTGAGACGCGCCAGATCCGCGCGCAATTCGGATTCGTTATATTTCGCACCCAAGTTGTACATCTCGACTCTGCGACGGAGCTCATCGTCTTCGCTTTCGAGACGACTGGCCCTGAGCGCGCAGGCCTCAAACTTGGCTTTGGCTTCTTCAAACTCTGCCTTGGCTTCTTCATACTCTGCTTTTGCCTTCGCTTCCCGCTCACGATCAAGCCGCATCTTCTCGTCTCTTTCCTTGTGCATCTGCATGAGTTTGGCAGTTTCGTCCTCTTTCATCGTGACTGATTCGAGCTTGACAACAAACCAGCCAAATTCGGATTTGCGCGGCTTGGCGCTGCGCTCGCCGGGCTTCAGGCTGCGAAGCTCGTCAGCGAATACACTCTGCAGTCCGCTCGCTCGCGCATACTTGATGAGGCCGCCTTCCTTGGCAGAATTGCGGTCGATGCTGCTTTCCATCGCCATCTTCCCAAAGTCGGCGCCCGCTTTAAGTTTTTCCTGAATTTGCTCGATTTCGGCCTTTTCTTTGGTGAGGATGAGCCTGAAGTCGTATTCGGCCACTTTCTCAGCCCAGGCACAAGTTGCAGCCATCATCATTGCCAATGTCAGGCACATCCTGCGCGTGGCTGAGGTCCATGGAGATTTCATGTTCATTCCTTATCGAGAAAACTTGCACAAATTTTCGCACTACAAATCCGCATTTCGGAACCAAATAAATGACCAGGCCGAGAGCGACTGTGTCATCGCTGAAGGGCATGTTGTGGCAACAGGATGCGCTGTTCATGAATAATGTGAACGCTTCGTATTACTTTCAGTTGACTGCCTCGCTATCAATTCACCCGCTGAAAACAAAATACAGGCTGCGCAAATATCTTTTCGGAGGCCGGCAAACCGCTCCACCAATTCACCCAGATCTCGCCCGGCGAACTCACAGTGACATGCTTGAACGGTCCGGCGTAATCGTCCACCCTGCCTTCCAGTTTTCCAGCCTTGATGGCTGCGGCGAACAGGCTGGCGCTCGGTTCGATGCCGCACAGGCGGTTGTCATCTTCCAGCACATATTTGATCAATCGGTAAGGTGCATTGTCTGTGTACCGGCCATGTTCCATGGTGCTCAGCTTGTTCCTGTCAACCAGCAGCCAGTCGGTATTATCAAAACGCAGTGCCTGGGCGATCAGCGGCGTATCCGGAATGTGCTTGGCATCCGGTCGGGTACTGAAAATGTCGATGCGTACCGTGCCATCTCCCAGCGCACTGACGCGCGCCCGCTCGCCGTTGTCCTTGCCCTCGCGCGCCCACACGCCCTGGATATCGGCAGGCAAAGGCACACGATAGGAAGCCGGCGGCTGGTGCACAAAATCGGGCGAGCCGCTGCAGCCGGCCAGCAGCAGCGTGGCGATCAGTATCCGGTTCGGACTTACGGTGCGCACGCTTTTGCTCCTTGACCTGCCGCTGGCGTCGTCGAAGCGCTCCGCTCGCAAAGCTCAGTTCTTAGCTGACGCAATTCCAATTTGATCTGCTCGGTCTCGTAATACTGCGGGCCATAAGGATTGGGATGGCTGAAAGCGTACAGATAGAGCAGGCTGACACCGTTGAGTACCAGACTTAGCACGACCAAAATTTTCCATACGCGCGACATGAACATCCCTCTCTTCATCAATCGATCAAAACCTACCGCACCCTCGCATGAGGATGTGCCTGATTGAACGTGCAGGCCGGAGCAACGGGGTTAAAGATGCAAAGTCAGTTCGGTTGTTTTTGCAGCGCCTTGATTCGGGCTTCAAGCTTTCCCGGCACCGGATACTGCGGATAGGCCTTGCGGAATTTCTCCCATTCGGCCAGGGCATCCTGCCGCAAATCGGCCTTCAGCAATTCCTCAATCAGCGCTACCCATGCCTTCGCTTTTTCCGGATTGGGTGAATTAGGCGAACTGGCAGTGGTGTTAACAGCAGTATTGGCAGTAGCGGACGGGCGTGCCAGCACCGCAGCCGGGACTGGCACGCGGTCAGTTGCCGGCGGCGGCATGGCAGCGGCGGGCGCAGGGGCAGTCGAGGCAGCGCGCGGGATGGATTCCTGCGTGTCTGCCTGGGCGATCTGGATGGGCGGGGCGGGATCGCCGGCTGCATCGGGTGCAGAAGCAATTTGCGCCTCGGGTGGCGATGGCTTGATTTCCGTGTGGCTTGCCTTTGGCGGCTTTGTTGCAAGTGCTTTCCCGTCCGCGGGAGTGCTTGCACCGGCGCCTGCACCGGCTTGCACGACCGGCGGCATTGCCTGCGGCTGCTGTGCCAATGGTTCCTCGACAGCTGGCGTGGAGGCTTGCGCGACAACCAGTGGTGCCGGATCTTCGGATTGGGTTTGCCAGCGCAGCAGCGCTGCGAATGCGAATAACACGCTGGCCGCCATCGCCAGCGGAGCACGCCAACGATGCAGGAAACCCGGCAACACATGCGCAGCCGCACCAGGTATAGCGGGATCGTTGGCGGAATCGTTGGCAATATCGCGTGCCAGTTCGGCTTCCACCTTGGCCAGTATCGCTGCATCCAGCTCTGCTGGCGGCTCGGGTTGCGGCAGCGATTGCAAACGCCTCGAAAGATCATCCCGCCCGTGCAGGAAGGCCTCAAACTCGTCGTCGAACTGATCCTTGTCCTTGCTGGTCATGCCCGTTCCTCCTGAACGGTCTGCTGCGGGATGAAATGCTGTCGCAATTTTTGCATCGCATAGCGCAACCTGCTCTTGACCGTTTCCGCCGGCACCGCACAAAGCCCGGCGATCTCTTCCAGGCTCATACCATTGAACTGCTGCAGAACCAGCGCTTCCCTCTGCTCGGCCGGCAGGGCGCGGATCGCCGCATGCAGGTCGGCAGCCAATCGTTTCGATTCGAGCGCGGATTCCGGCGAGGCATGGTCCTGCCCCGTATCGGCCAGGTGTTCAAACAGGCTTCCGTCTTCGCTATCCATACCCATGTCGCCGGCCAAAAGCTCCTGCTGCTGGCGCAGCAGGTCGATCAAGCGGTTGCGGGCGATCTGGTACAGGTAGGTGCGGAAACTTGCCTGCGGCTGGTAACGGCCGCGGGCATTGTGCAGGCTGGCCCAGCTATCCTGCGCGATTTCGTCGACCCATTCACGGCGCGGCGAACGCCATGCCAGAAAACGATACAGCTCTCTGCTGTGCCGCCGGTAAAGCTCCTTGAAAGCCGGCAGATCGCCGTCGCAATAGCGCAGCATCAGGGCTTCGTCGGACAGGTCGGCAGGCATGGCGCCTAGTGTAGCCAAGATGTATCCTACCGGCAACGTGCTGATTTAACCCCGTCCGCCGTGATGCGCCGTTGCATACCTTACGAGCGCTGTGCAGAACAGCGTGCGATCCGTGCTTTAAATTGCTCCGGCCCGGAGCGAATGTGAATATTCAGGAGACTTTAATGCGCAAGATTCATGCTTTTTCCGCCCTCTTTTCTGCCATGTTGTTGCTCTCGGCGTGCGGCTCAACCAGCCTCAAGGAGGGCGGTACGGCCGAAAACAACAAGCCGTCTCCCGATCCGCACCCGACCTGCTGCCGGAATCCGGATGGGCCGCGCAATGAGCACCAAGGCCCGGCAGACAACGTAAAGCGGAGCATTTATTTCGATTTCGACCAGTATGTTGTCAAGGATGAATTCAGGCCGCTGGTCGAGGCGCACGCAAAGTATCTGGCAAACCACCGGGATATCAAGGTCTACCTGATCGGTAATACGGATGCGCGTGGCGGCCGGGAATATAACCTCGCATTGGGTCAAAAGAGGGCGGAATCAGTGCATACCGTGTTCTCCCTGTACGGCGTCGGCGCAAACCAATTGGAAGCCATTTCGTTCGGCGAGGAGCAGCCCAAGGCGGAAGGTGACAATGAAGCAGCGTGGGCTGAGAACAGGCGCGTGGATATCAAGTATTTCGGCGAGTAGGAAGACGCTTACTTTCGTTATTTCTTTAGTTCGTTATTCCCGGGGTCCGGTTCCTTGCAACCAAAAGCGAGGAACGGATAAAAACGACGTCTTCCTACACCTCGGGCAAAGCCGAACAAAAGCCTCCCTTCACCGAGTTATAAAACACTTCGAGGACAATCATGGCAAAAAGCAAAAAGGTCATCGCGGCAATACCGTTGCTCGCTGCCAGCATGGTTTTTGCCGGAAATCCGGAGCAATACAATTCAAATCTCGCTGCCGCCGCGCAGGCCTATCCGGATCGTCCGCTACCGACCCTTCTGCAGCTCCGCGATTGTGCCCAGCGCGATGCCGCTCTCACTGCGCAGCAAACGCAACTCGATGCCGAGGCAGAAGCCCTGCGAGCCGAAGAGACAGAGCTTGCCGCACGCGAACGCAAAATTCAGGCAATGCGCAGCAAGGGCAATACAAAAAGCCTGATGCGTGAACAAAATGAGTGGAAGCATGCGTCGGCCCAACTAAAAAATAAGATGGCCAGTTTCGATCGCTTGTTTGCGCCTTACCACGCCAGGGTGCTCTACCAGGTGCAAAATTGTGCGTTCTCACAGGTACATCGCCAACACTTGCAGCAGCTATGTCAGGAAGGCACGTATCCGGCTTTTTGTGCGAAGTATCAGGCTTTCCAGACTGAGGATTAGGCAAGGAATGCTTCCCCGGAAACAATCTTTTCGCATCCGGCCCTATGGCGCCGGAAGTATCACCAGTTCCGCTAAACCATTTGCATGACCGCGAACAGAACTGTTTGAAACATCAAGGCGGAAATCGAACTGATTCGTGCGGATCAGATCAATCAAGCTTATGCGCGTGTTGCAAACAAGGATGTGCCTGATCGCTTCGTAATTGACATGGCTTCGGTGAAAGCAGTGAGAAGCAGGGACCGAAATCAACGTTCCGCAGAACAAGGTTTCACGGACCAGTCAACCTCGAAGCGAGAGCAGGCTTCGCCCATCCTGCGGCACAGCACCCCGTCATTGACGTCTTTGAACAAGATGCGGAATAACGCGACAGCGCCTACCTTCTTCCTGTCTTCAATTGGAGTCTTTTATGACCAAAGCCAAAGCCTATGCAGCGCAAAACGACCGTAGTGCGCTAGCTCCTTTCGAGATTGAACGCCGCGCTCCTGGCGCGGACGATGTGCAGATCGAAATCCTTTATTGCGGCGTCTGCCATTCCGACCTGCACACAGCCCGGAACGAGTGGAAAAACACGCTATACCCTTCAGTGCCGGGCCACGAGATTGTCGGCCGGGTGGTCGCCGTAGGCAATAAGGTGAAGAACTTCAAGGTGGGCGATCTTGCTGGCGTCGGCTGCATGGTCGATAGCTGCGGGCATTGCTCGTCCTGCGACGAAGGCGAGGAACAATATTGCGAAAACGGCTTCACCGGCACCTACAACGGCCCCATTTTCGGCGGCGAAAATACCTATGGCGGCTATTCCCAGACCATCGTCGTCAAGGAACCCTTCGTCCTACATATCAAGCATGACCTGAAGGACCTGGGCGCAGTGGCACCCCTGCTGTGCGCTGGCATTACCACCTATTCCCCGCTACGCCATTGGAAGATCGGGCCCGGCATGAAGGTGGGAATCGTGGGCCTGGGCGGGCTCGGGCATATGGGGGTCAAGATCGCCCATGCGCTCGGCGCCCATGTCGTCCTGTTCACCACCTCCCAGAAAAAGATCGAAGACGGAAAACGCCTCGGCGCCGATGAGGTCTGCATCTCCACCGATGCTGCACAGATGGCAGCCAGGGCAAATTCCCTGGACTTCATCCTCAACACCGTCGCGGCACCGCATCAGCTTGATCCGTACCTGCAACTCCTCAAAAAGAACGGGACCATGACGCTGGTCGGCGCGCCGGCAGACCCGCACCCGGCCGCCGAGGTCTTCAACCTGATCTTCAAGCGCCGCCAGCTGGCGGGCTCCCTCATCGGCGGCATACGCGAAACCCAGGAAATGCTGGATTTCTGCTCCGAGCACGGGATAGTGTCAGACATCGAAATGATCCCGATGAATTACATCAACACGGCCTACGAGCGCATGCTGAAAAGCGACGTGAAATATCGGTTCGTAATCGATATGGCCACGATTTGAGCGAGGCGGATTTGCGAATTTCAGGACTCATGCGCACCTTGTTCAGCGATGTCTTCGCCATTGCGGCGAGATATTCAGCATCTGTGGTGAGTTCCTTAGTGGCGTTGCAAGCCGATCTTTGATCTACCTTTTGACTGCAGTGTGGCAGTAAGCAGCTATTGCCATCATCTAATTGAATGATGGCAACCGAACCAAACCGGCCAGTGGCTTTTCTTGGGAGCAGTCACTCAAATAGACTGGCAATCCAACCAATAGCTTTCATTTCTCTCGGAACCGGTATTCAGATATGACATGACGTACCGTCCCGCTGCCCCCTATCTAGGGTGCCTGAGTCGAATAGATTCCCCTGCGGAACTTTAGGGGGGGCTAAAAGTGTTACGCCTGACTGCTCTGCTAACTGACGGAGCTTACTGTGCAAATCACTCCAGTTAAGGCACCCAGCCCCGGTCACATCCGTGGATGTCAGTTGCTGAAAGAGACGAGAATAGTTCAATGTGGATCGTTGAAACGCTTCGACAGAGCCCTTTGATGCCATTTGTTTGGCAATGGCAAATGCAGCTAATGCGACTTTTGAATCAGCCGAAAGCCCGATTCCATCTCTCAACATTACCCCAAGAGCGTTGATTCCCTCTGGATTTCCCATGGCCCATGAGTTGTAAAACCATCCTTGTGCAGCCCGAGAGTCTCGGGAGACGTATTGGCCATTCAAATAAAAGACGCCCAAGGTTTGGGCGGCGCGTGAATCGCCACGTGCAGCAAGTGATTCAAATCCACGGACAATTCCAGCAACATCCTTACGGGCTTTGGCTGCCTCTATGGCATCCATGGTGATTAGTGGGGTATTTGCAATGGAAACCTGGGCATCAAAAGTACGGAATTTCTCGTCCATCGGGCGAAAGTCTTTGTCAGTAACTACACGCTTCAAAGCTTCACCAAACTCGCCAAATCGCTCATACCCTAGCGTTTTGGAAAGATTGGCCACATCGAGTTCCTGAAATTTGTATCTCTGTATCGCTTTCTTGCATAACTGCGCTGTAGGTAACTGACTTGCAAAGACGGCTCTCAGGTTTGCCAGAGCGGCGTCTCCAGTCACTTGCGCTATTTGCCGCTGTGCCAGAGCTGCTTTTTCGGGAGCCATGGTTGCCTGATAACGACGCACTGCTTGAGTGCTTACCCAGATTGCCGCATCAAGGCTCTCTCGGTTTCTTTCCCACCATGCCTTTGCTATTTGGTTGACGTCTTCCTCGCCCTGGAGCCATTGACCACACTCAAAGCGGAGGACTCCAAGGCTCATCGCCATTGGCAAAATAAAGCCTGCCCCCGCTTCCCGGCGTTCGATCTCCTGCTCACTAATCTGTGCAATTACCGGTTGCTGTCCAATAAATAGAATCAGTAAGGCAAGCAACGTCTTGTAGATTTTCATTGGTACCTCGGGATGGCTACGGTCAGCGTAAAAATAGTTGGCGGCTGAAGGGAATTGAATAGCCGCCTGTAAGCATATTGCATCTCGACCGGCTGCTATTGGCCGGCGGTACGCGTTGCGTAAAAATTTTGTAATGCCTGGAATAGATCACTTACACAAGTTCAGTATTGCCAACTTCGCCGAATCCGTTCGGTACATGCAAAGTACACACTGAGCTGTTCAATGTTTTGCTTGAACCGCAGGCTGAGCCGGTGCAGGCATGTCGATGGTTGGCTTGTTCAGTTTGATAATGCCATCCTCGTTCAATTGCGTGAGGATCTTGCTAGCGAATCGGTCTGCCACCTCTTCATCAAACTTTCCAAACCCCATCGTCTTGCCGATAATCGTGCCACGCCACAACGTGCTGCGAGTCATAGGATGATCGAGCTGCACATCGAGGTTCAGCGCCGACCCAGTACGGCTGTTCCAAGTAGCCGAGCGAGGTGTAATGTACAGCCTTGCATGCCGCTCGCGCAGGTCCGTCGGCGTTTGGATGTTGGGCGTTCGGGATGTTGCGAGCTGCGTTGGAATGCCGTTCAATGAAAACATCATCGGCACGCGCTTGGCCAATGCCGGCATCAAAGTTTTCACTTGGCTATTGGCAATGCTACCTGCCGTACCGCTGCTAAAGGTGCCAGCGGTGATTACCACATCGATGGTTTCAATCGGCTGATCCGGCTTGGTAACGGCTTTGCCGTCGATGAAGGTGGTCACGCACCCTGTCAGGACCAACATCAGTAGCATGACCATGCCTACGTTCCATCTGTATTTCATTTTTCTACTCCCGTTTATTACGCCGACTTGCAGCGCTCGGTTACCGTTCATTCCCCAGATGTTCTTCGATTGGCAAGGTAGAGATCTCGGCGATTTGCCTTATCCAGCTTTGTCTACGCTCTCTGATTTCATTCAGCTTGCGTTGGTATTCATTCACTCCGTTCTGCGACCACTCGGGCCTTGGGGCGACAAATTTGTTTGCAAATTGAATGGAAACAACCGCATTGCCGTCTTTACTTTTCCAAAAACGGAAGACGTTCAGCTCCATATAGCTTTGGTCTGGAGGCCAAGTAAGGAAATCAACAATTGCCTCACCGGATTGTTCGTTCTGGCTTACTTTTACGGGAGCCTGCGGGTTGGTTTGCTTGACCAATCGTGCCATGGCCAATGCATACTTGATTGGATCATTACCTAAGGCGGGCACTTGTTGGTAGCGACAGCCGATAAGTTTTGTCCATTTGTCAAACGACTCCGTCGGTCTAACGAACTCTAGAAGCTTTTCTTCGTTTGATTGCTTTCCAACGAACTGACTGGTAAATGCCTCCCCATCTAAAGTGGGGACCAATTCCGCCGCGAATGCAAATTCGGTTAAAACGAGGGAAAACAAGAGGGCTCGAAATAGACGAAGCATGAAATTTCTCCTGTATGCCTAACTGGCACTTATACGGACGCGGCTGCCCAATAAACGCCGTACGAGGCTGACAAGCAAAATCACCTCAATTTGTGGAAGACCGCGCCCGCGCTCGTTTTGCATGAACGCCGTTTATAAGAACAGTGATAAATAAATGTGAAACTCGTTACTCGTTGGTTCGACGCCATCAGACAACAACGGCCTATCTTGCCATAGAGAAATTGGCAAAACAATATCTAATTCATGGGATAGCTGACTGACCGATTCTGGCCGATCCCGGATGCAAAGGCAGAAGCTAAAGGTGGCTGCTATCGATCCTCTACCAGCCATTCAAACTCTCGCCGTGAATTGGCAGGAACACCCAGCTTGGTCGCACATGTTTGTGCTAACGCACATAAGAAGTCCTTGTCTTCAACTTTGCCGTTCTGCTAGTCTATACGTGCAATTTTTGCATCACCACGGAGGTAAGACCTTGCGCGGCTTGAGTTGGAAATTCCGAGACGATGAAAACGAGGCGCCACTTAAGGCGCTGATGATAGTGCAACCAATGAGCGCACAGCAACATTTGGAGTTAATTCAAAAGCGAATTGAGCGGCGGCGAAAGCTGGAAACGGCAAGAGAATTAAAGGCGGTGACAGACAAGAACCCTTGGTGGTGATACTCCCAGCGTTACGCTGCAAGCACGCTGTGTGCGCACATCCGATTAGCATGCATGTTAAAAGGCCCGTCTCTGTGGGCCTTTTCTTTTCGGTTGAGTCATCGGCTCTTTCTTAAGTAATCGTTCATGAAGTTTTTGCGCTCATCGTCTTCCATATCTTTAACTTCGGCATTACAAGACACCATCACAATAGGAGCCCCCTCCTGGATGCCGTGAATGACTGTTCAGAGCAGCGGAGCCGACATTCGATATCTGCTCACAAAATGGCGCAGCCGATCCCAAGCGGACACTCAAGCAGTTAGTGGCTATCGTGCACCTAAGTCTGCCACACCCCGCCTCACATGCATTGGACAGGAGCAGTAGGCAGCGAAAGGGGACACCGGCGGCTTGCTGTATCATCGCGTTCCTGAAAACGAAAGCCGCGCATGCTCATCATCACCATCAAACAGGGTAAGGAAAAAGGCCTGCTGTCCGGCGACCCGTGGATTTACGTTTCCGCCGTCGAGAAGGTCGAAGGCAAGCCGCAGGAGCGCAATAAACCCGGCGCCACGGCGATCGTGCAGTCGTCGGCGCGCCAGTTCCTGGCCCGCGCAGCCTATAACGCCAAATCGCAAATCGCCGCCCGCGTCTGGACGTTGCGCGAGGACGAGCCGGTTGACCACGCGATGATAAAGCGGCGCGTACAGGCCGCCGTGCTTCGCCGCGCCAATGTGCTGCGCAGCGCCGATCCGCAGGCGCTGGTCCAGCTGGTCGATGGCGAAAAGGACGGTTTGCCCGGTCTCCTGGTGCACAGTTATGGCGGCACCGCAGGCTATCTGATTTGCCAGTTCAATGCCGGTGGTGTGGACCTGTGGAAGGTGCCTGTAGTGCAGGCGCTCCTTAATGCCACGGGCTGCCGCAATGTTTACGAACGCTGCGATCCACTGTTGCGCAGGGGCGAAGGACTGTCCGTCACGCCGCGCGCGCTGGCAGGCGACGAACCGCCCCAGCGGCTGATGGTGCGTGAGGGCAGCCGCCTGGTACCAATGGATATTCGCACCGGCTTCACCTACCCGCGCTGAGAGGCGCGCGAAAAAGGAATTCCTGGAACAACGCTCCAAGGCATGCCGGATTTGCATGCTAAAGATCTACCCAGGACTTGGATGGCTGCATTGTGCTAACGTCCTGACGCACATTCTCAGGCCTAAAGCCATCGAGCACGCCCCCGAGTAGCGTTTCGATTTCTCGAAATCGAAGACTTGGCGAGGAAGATCGGGCCTTGGCAGGAAACTCAGCGCTCGAAGTGAGCGGCATTGCCATCTGCCCAGCACCGTCCGCTTGAACACAAGTTGGCGATGAACCTACTTAGATCGATAGATTGCGCAGAGCTTGTGGCCATCGGGATCACGTACGTAGGCCAGGTACATTGCCCCCATGTTACTGTCGCGCAGTCCCGGCGGGTCTTCGATAGACTTGCCGCCATTCGCAACCGCGATGTCATGAAACTCACGGACTTGCTCGGCCGAGATGCACTTGAAGCCAATAGTGCCGCCGTTCGCGCAGCTCGCCTCTTCACTGTTGATTGGCTCGGTTATGCAAAAGGTGCTTCCGTCATGCCGGTAAAAGAGCCGGGTATGCCCCGAATTCGCCTTGTGGCGGAATGGTTCGCTCGCCCCGAGTACTCCGAGCACCGCATCGTAAAAGCGTTTTGAGCGCTCAATGTCGTTTGAACCAATCATTACATGACTGAACATGCTTTCTCCTCTTATCGCCGGGGCACTACCGGGCTGAATTATTGAAAATCATCGCTACTTACCGAACTATGCGCGAACCTTTCTTCATGGCGCCCACCTGCTATCAAGACAGACAAAAATCTCAAAAGAACAGCTAGGCCACTGTGCCGCTTGCCATCGAATTTAGTGTAAGGACAATTTTACTGATCTGCAACGGAATACGGCTCTTAGTGGAATTTGCTGCGCTGATTTCTGCATTACGTCTCTAGGTACGCTATTGTCCGGGCTCGGCTAGCTCGATGGTCGTCGACAACGGCTGCTTTACGCAGGACTCCTGCCCGTTGGTTCGTTGCTGTCCAAATGGAACAATCGACTCAGATATGCCGTTCATATTTTTCAGAAGCGAACGGCAACGTCATTGCCAATTAAGGTAGTGCTATTCCGTGCACGCATGGACAGTTCCGGTTGCAGTCGGCAAAGCCCATAATGGTGTCAGTGCATTGGGGACATATCATTACTGCTAATACGCTTTGCCAGCTGCTTGATGTGCTCACTCATAACTCATAAGCGAGGCATTTCATGTTTTTGTTTGAACATGAAATGGGAGAAACGATATCCAGGATATTGCCTAGTGATAAAGATAAAGGGCGGACAGCCAGCGTAGTTGGTTGCTTTACTCTGTGGCTTTTTCTGGCGACAAACTTTTGCTTTGCCGATCCGCTTGCCAAATGGCCGATTAGCAAACCGGTTTTGATTTTTGCATCTGCAGGGCAGAAACCGAGTGAACCGACCGTGCCAGTTCCTTGTCGGTAACCATAATGTGGTTAAACAACCAAACCTGTAAGTAGTCAAGCAATCGCGCAAGAGCTCCGGGCGTACCGTTTACCGCATCTGCCTTCATGGCTGCCAAGCGTGTCCTGAATTCCATATGCGCATTCCGATGAGAAATCGCATGCTGAAGACCGGCACCGTTATCCAACAAGGCTTCTTCTGTCGCAAAATGAAAGAGGACATACGCTGCCAGGCGTGGAAGGATTTCCTGAAGTGCGAGAGTCTCCTCCCCTTTCGCATAGGCCGCTTCGGCTGCATTGATCATCGCCACCAGTTCCTCATGCTGAAGATCAATCTGGCGTATGCCGGTTTCCAGCTGGGATGACCAAGTTATAGGCATGAGGTCTCGGAGATAAACAATGACTGATGGATTGTGGCACACAACTTGATCACAATAAATTGCCTTGGATCAATTGTTCGAGACGAGCCACCACGTATACTTGCGCAATGCAATTTATAAGCTTCATGAATAGATGGCGGGCGCCATGACCTCGCCACCCGCACAACTCGAACTTTCATATCCTTTCAGAACAATCAAGCGGCGGGTTGTTTGGCTGCTTGGTGCGTTCAGTTTGCTGCTGGCCTTCTTTGCTGCCAACAGCCTGCAAGAACGTCTGGATCAGCGCCAGCTGGCAGTTCAGGTACGTAACTGGACCGAACTGACTAGC
>DATFAZ010000296.1:0-5458 GCA_035254105.1 Noviherbaspirillum sp.
CACGGTACTTCACACACAACGCCATGTCGTGTTCAAGCCGGTCGTTGGTCTGGTGGACGATCTGGTTGACGGCAAACGGCGCGACTCTGGCTAAGGGATTTGCTTCCCGGTACGCAGCCAGTTCCGCGGTGATGCGCTGCAGCCATGTCTCCAACAGTTCGGCAGGGCGGGCATTCAGCGCCGGAAAGGATCCGACAATGCCTGCCTTGCATTGTGCCAATACCAGATCGGGATTGGAAACAATGAAAAGCGGTGAGCCGATCACGGGGAGGCTCAGGGTGTTCTTCAGGAGCGCGGGCAAACTCATCTTGGTCTTCCTTATGTAGCGATAAGATTGACTATAGGCTGTTAGCAGTTTGGTCGACAAGATGAAAAAACAGGCTCAAACTGTCGCAATTTCCGCAACAATCGATGAACATGGATATCAAGGCATTGCAGTTTCTGGTCGCGGTAGTGGACTCCGGCAGCATGAGCGCGGCGGCAAAACGGCTCGGGTCCACCCGTTCCAGCGTGAGCCGTCGGCTGAAGGCACTAGAGCAGACCATGCGCGTGCAGCTGCTGCGGCGCACGACGCGTCGTCTGGAACTGACGCACATCGGCTGGGCCTTGTACGAACATGCAGTCAAGATCACGCAGGAAATGGCAGCACTGCAAGCCACCGTGGAAGACATGGGGCGCAGCCTTCGCGGCCACCTGCGGGTAAGCGTTCCGGTCGGGCTGGGTCAGATGATGCTGGGGCCGTTGCTGCTGGAATTCTGCGAACGCTATCCAGAGGTTACCCTGCAGCTCACATTCAGCAACCGGGTGTTCGACCTGCTTGCCGAAGAAATTGACGTGGCTGTGCGTGTTGCCGCAACGCCTCCCGACAGTTATGTGGCCCGTGAACTGGCGAAAGTGGACTGGATACTGTGCGTTTCGCCCACGTATCTGGCACAACACGGCGCACCGGCGAATCCGGCACAGTTGAGCCGTTACAGCGTAGTCATGCCGCCGGTACGCAATAACCGGCTTGTGCTGCAATTGTCGGATGGCACTCGTAATCACAGTGTCGAGCTGATTCCCCGATTGCAGTGCGCGGACCTGCAGTTCCTCAAGCGAGCCATTCTTGCGGCCAGCGGCTATGGCGTGCTGCCGCATTATCTAATCAGGGATGAACTGGCGGATGGCAGACTATTGCAGGCGCTACCCGGGTACAAGCCGGACACCGAGCTATGGGGCGACAAGCTGTACCTGATTACGGCGCCCAATTTGTATCCGACCCTGGCAATCCGTACCCTTGTGGAATTCTTGCGCGCCCAATTTGCCGAAGGCGGCAGTGCGCATGAATTGCTGGCGAAGCCTGAAATCGTCACTGCCGCAGCACAGTAAGGCAGGGCCTCCTCCCGGCTCTCGTCAACCGATTGAGCCGGAGTGACGCTTCCTCACCCTTGATCTCCGGTACGGCGTCCGTACAGATAAGCCATGCCTTCCGGCAAATTCGACGTACCGGTCTACTCGATTGCAATCTGGGTTCTGCCTATTTATATGTCAAATCTTCTGCCCCCAGCGTAGAGGGAAGCAAATTTATCTAAACATGCTATGCAAACGGCTTTTCTCTTTTGAATCAATGCCCTAGGCTTGTCGAGCCGATCGCAAAATTACGTTGAAGGAGGAAAGTAAATTTGTCGACTAAGCAGGTAAAGGAAAGGTTTTTGACCTAGACTGGTTCCATGATCTGGCAGGAGGGAATGGTCATGAACGGAATCCATTTAACTGCAAAAGAGCAACAGCTACTGGAGCAGACACTGCACACGACCCACGATGCCCGGCTGTACCGTCGCACGCTGGCGCTGTAGGAGTGCAGCAGGGGGCGCCAGGTCAAAGATGTTGCACAGGCGTTAGGCGTTACCCGGCAAAGCGTCCATAACTGGGCGGTACGGTTTCAGCAGCAACACACCTCGTTGGCCCTGACTGATGGACCCCGTCCGGGAAGGCCACGGCAGGCCGATTCCCGGGTGGAGACATTGTTGCGGGCCCTGATGATGATCACGCCGGATCGCTGCGGTTATCAGGTAAAGCACTGGACGGCAGCGCTGTTGTGCGATCAAGTGCGCAACAACTTGCAGGTCGACTGTTGCGAGCTCACGATGCGTCATTGCCTGCGGTGCATGGGATATCGCTGGAAGCGCCCCCGTTATGTGCTGGCGCCAGATCCGCAACGCGAGAAAAAAAAAGATTCACATCCGGCAGACTCTGCGGCGCTTGCCCAAGCGCAGCGTCGTCCTGGCTGATGATGAGACGGATCTGCTGCGGTTCCCGCCACTGCGTGCGATGTGGTCGCTACGCGGCGAGCCGGCGAGAGTCATGCTCAGCGGTGGCAATGCACGACGCGTGGTATTTGGTTGCCTGGATTTGAAGACCGGACATCGTTTGTTTAACGCTTGCCGGCGACAACGAGCCGAGGAGTTCCAGGCCTTTCTACGGCAGGTGCATCGCCATTACCGGGGGCGACATATCGTCATGCTGCTCGACAGCGATACCAGCCATACCGCCAGATCCTCACAAGCCCTGGCTGGCCGCTTGGGAATTGGACTAGTGTGGCTGCCCAAGCGTGCGCCTGAACTCAACCCGTTGGAATCTTTATGGGGTAAGGTCAAGAAGGCCGTCAGCGCCAACTGGCAGTACCAATCAATTGACGAACATGTCGCTGCCTTCCTTGCCTATGTTCGAGGCTTGTCCAACGCCTCTGCCCGGAAGACTGCAGGGCTTCTATCCGAACACTTCTGGCTTCGGCGTGCGACGTCAAATCACTTCTCTTCGCATGCTTAGCTGGCGATGATAATGTCTTGGAGCGGCGGAATCTCACAAACAATGCCAAAACATATTCCGCGGAACGGGACCACGGTCGGAATCAGCAGACGCTCGAAACGCTGGACTAAAGCAATGCGGTTATCGAGGAGAATGAGCCCTTGGCTTGCACCGACGACTTAAAATTATGAGTTACGTGGGCGCCACCGCAGAAGCTTTATCCATCGGCCAAAGTCAGAAACGCCCTTTCCTTGGCCTCAATCGTATTTAAAATGGATTCGTCAAAACCCGCGAATTCCTTCTGGTTAAGGAAGTTATGTGGGGGCTTGCTGAATGTGGCGATTGTAAGCGGCCCATCCATTTCGAACTCCACAGTCGTGCTCAGTTTCCTAAGAATGTTTGCGTTCGTGTAGTAATTGGTGCGATGGTTACACTGGACTGTTGCACGGTGCATATGAGTCCATCCATGCGTCCGCTTCCGAAACTATCAAGGCAACCTACCTTCCCAAGCTCGTTTCCGGCGAGTGGACGGAATCCATGTGCCTGACAGAGCCCCATTGCGATACGGATCTCGGCATGCTTCGTACCCGGGCCGAATTGCAGGAAGACGGATCGTATGCTGTCACAGGAACGAAGATCTTTATCTCCGGTGGCGAACACGATATGCGTGATTTTGCGATGGTTAATTGGCCAATGGATGTGGTTCGAACAGGTGTTGGCGCGCTTTTGGCGGCATTTCAACTTTTACACAGTATGAAAGACGGCCAGGAACATAGATAGCGAACGTTATCTTGTCAAGCAGACGAGCGATAAATGCAAATTAAGTAGTGATCAAATAAGTTTTACATAACGTAATTTATGCGAATTTCTTCTGCGGGAGCAAAGTTGTAATGTCCGGTTTGAGCAAAGTTCAAATGTCCGTTTTTCCGCACGATATCACGCACGATAAATCGGCGCGTGGAGGCGGATTTGAACAGAACCGGGGCGATTACGATGACGATGCGAGATTTGGACCGACTCAAGGTCATTCAAGCGGTTGTAGATGGCAATCTCAAACCAGGACGTGCTGCGGAACGGCTTGGACTCACTGATCGCCAGGTGCGGCGGTTAGTCAACCGAGTGCGGTTAGAAGGCGCTCCCGGAATCGTTTCAAGGCGACGCGGAGGCCGAAGCAATAATCGTTTATCCGCTGATCTAACCGGAATGGCACTCAGCTTGATTCGAAGTCGCTATGCGGACTTTGGGCCAACCTTGGCCTGCGAGAAGCTACGCGAGCTCCACGGCCTTTATTTGTCCAAGGAGACGATCCGTAAGCTCATGGCGGACGCCGGGCTATGGCTCCCCCGTAAACTGCGCTCTCCGACGATCTATCAGCCGCGCAATCGACGACATTGTATGGGTGAACTAATCCAGATCGATGGCAGCGAGCATGCCTGGTTCGAAGACCGGGCGCCGGGGTGCACACTCCTGGTGTACATCGATGACGCCACCAGCCGCCTGATGCATCTGCATTTCACGCCGGCTGAATCGACGTTCAGCTATTTTGAAGCCACAAGGCGATATATCGAGCAGCACGGGAAGCCGCAAGCCTTCTATAGCGACCAGGCCAGTGTTTTCCGGGTCAATCAGAAGCATGCCACGAGCGGCGACGGTCATACGCAATTTGGCAGGGCGCTGTTCGAGTTGAACATCGAAAGCATCTGCGCCAACAGCAGCCAGGCAAAAGGGCGCGTAGAGCGGGCCAACCTGACCTTACAAGATCGATTGGTCAAGGAATTGCGTTTGCAAGGCATTTCAACGATGGAAGGCGCCAATGCGTATGCGCCCTCCTTCATTGCTGACTTTAATCGCCGGTTCGCCAAGCCACCTCGGAACGACTGGAACGCGCATCGCCCCCTGCACACCGACGACAATCTTGATCTGATCTTCACTTTCCGCGAGAAACGTAAGGTCTCACATGCCTTGACACTGCAGTACGACAAGACGATTTATTTGATCGCCAATTCAGAATCGAATCGCAAATTGATCGGTAAGTACATTGAAATCTACGAGTACCCTAACGGACGGATTGAACTACGTGACGGGCAGGCTGCGATCCCCTATGCAACCTATGACCGTTTATCGGAAGTGAATCAAGGCGCGATCGTGGAGAACAAGCGACTAGGACACACGTTGCAGGTGGCGAAGCTGATGCAGGAACAGCGGGATAACAGGCGCAGTCGATCGATGCCATCACGCGCACATAGTGGTCAAGGGCCGATTCAATTAAAGCGTGCACCGGGCAAAAAAGGGCAACGTCAGATAGACGCTAGCGACCTAGCGCAGGCAATCAAGAAAGCGATGACTTAAAGAACTTGCAGCATCAAATTCCAGCCTTTGCAAGCAACAGTTCAAATGAACAACTCCCCTGCTCTTGCTGTGGATTCCGCGGCGCGGCTACAAGAAGGTGAAACCGGAAAGCAAAAGCGAGAACACCGAAAAACCGGACATTTCAACTTTGCCGGAAAGCGGACATTTGAATTTAGCTTTGACATCATCTGAGATTCAGAGTGAGGTGAAATGTTTTTCGTGACTCGTTACGGAAATTAAGCCTAAGCACTCGAACGTAATTCCCTCGGCAATATAAACGTGATCCTATCGGTAAATACAGAATCGACATCTTTTTGTGTTC
>DATFAZ010000297.1:0-8675 GCA_035254105.1 Noviherbaspirillum sp.
TTCGGGCGCGACAGAATGGGCGTGCTGTTCCGGGCCGCCGACGACTATCCCGCTGCGCCCGAACTGGTCAGGGAAATCGAGGCGCACTTCGGCATTGCGGGAAGCGATGTGCTGCGCTATGACGACGTCAGACGCGGCAATGCGCGCCATATTGTTGTGCGCGACGGCGCGCTCGCTGCGGTGTCACTGGCCGGCGATACATCGGCAGAGCATTGGCTGAAACAGTATCTTGAAGAACAACAGCCGGTTGCCGCCTTGGGGCGCCTGTTGCTGATCCCCTCGGCCAAGCCGCCGCAAGGTTTCGCTGCGCGCGGCCGTATCGTTTGCAATTGCTTCAATGTGGCGGAAACGGAGATCGGTGCGGCACTGTCGCGGGAGCGGCCCGGCGAGACGCCGCAGGCGCTGCTCGCATCCCTGCAGCAGCAATTAAAATGCGGCACGAATTGCGGCTCATGTGTGCCGGAGCTTAAGCAAATAATTCTTGCCAGTAGCTCTTCGGCGCAGGCGGCAGCCTGAAGGGAGAATCGTCATGCATTTCTGGCAAAGCGGCGAGCTTTCCCGGTCAACGAGTTCTCGTCGTCGCGACGCTTAATTGCGTTCGGATTATTGATTCTGCCTAGTCGTTGTCTGCCGGTTCGTAGTACCCTCTCGTCCCATGGAAAAATCAAATAGTCCCCAACACTTCTCCGCCGCCCGCTTCATCAAGGAAATCGGGCGCGGCACCAAAGGCGCGCGCGGCGTTTCGCGCGACGACGCCAAGCAACTGTATGCGGCCATGCTCGAGGGTCGCGTTTCCGATCTGGAACTCGGCGCACTTATGCTGGCTTTGCGCATCAAGGGAGAGTCGGTTGATGAAATCGCCGGCTTTCTCGATGCGGCGGAAGATTCTTTCGAGAAGCTGCACGCGCCGGCCGGCGAGTTTGCGCCGGTGGTCATCCCGAGCTACAACGGCTCGCGCCAGATGGCGAATCTGACACCGCTTCTTGCCTTGCTGCTTGCGCGACGCGGCGTACCGGTCTTAATTCACGGCGTAATCAACGACCCCGGCCGCGTAACCACGGCTGAGATTCTGCAGGCACTCGGACTGCCGCTGTCGCGCACGGTGGAACAGGCGCAGCAGGGATTTTCCCGGCGTGAGCCGGTGTTTATGCCGATCGAAGCGCTGGCGCCGCGTGTGACGCGCCTGCTGGAACTGCGACGTATTCTGGGTGTGCGCAATTCGACGCATACGCTGGTGAAAATACTCCAGCCTTTTGCAGGGCCGGCCTTGCGGCTGACCTCGTACACCCATCCGGAATATCTGCAGACGCTGAGTGATTATTTCGCTACGACTGCAGATCCCGTGCGCGGCGATGCCTTCCTGATGCGCGGCACCGAAGGCGAAACCGTGGCGAATGCAAAGCGGGCGCAGCAAATTGAATGGTTCCATGATCGCCAGCGCACCGTCCTGGTCCAGAAGCAGGATGCGGTGGATGAGTTGCCGCCGTTGCCGCTGCAGAGCGACGCGGCGACCACTGCTGCATGGATCGAAGCAGCCCTGCGTGGCGAACAGCCGGTGCCCGTACCTATCGCCGAGCAAGTGGAGCATTGCGTGGAAGTGGCAAGGCGCTTGCGAGAAAGATAATTACTTTGCGCATAAAGGCGATGATCCTCATCGTGGCATCGCCTCTCTTATTTCCGCATGCCCAATAATTCGCCGGCGCGAACGCTTACAATCACGGCTTGTTTTTGACCGGGCAAGCCATGGCAAACCAGTTTGATGTTGCAGTAATCGGCGCAGGAGCGGCCGGCATGATGTGCGCTTCCGTGGCCGGCCAGCGCGGCCGCAAGGTCGTGCTGCTCGACCATGCGAGCCAGCTCGCGGAAAAAATCCGCATCTCCGGTGGCGGGCGCTGCAATTTCACCAACCTGCACGCCGGCCCGCAGAATTACATTTCCGAAAATTCGCATTTTTGCCGCAGCGCCTTGTCGCGCTATACGCCGCAGGATTTTCTCGGGCTGCTCAAGCGCTATCGCATTGCTTATCACGAGAAACATAAAGGCCAGCTATTCTGCGACCAGTCCGCCGAGCAGATCATCGACATGCTGAAAGCGGAATGCGATCTGGGCAACGTCGCATGGCGCATGCCGTGCAAGGTGGCAGCCATCGGCAAGGATGGCGGGAAGTTTCGGCTCGATACCAATGCCGGCGTGATTCATGCGGACAGCGTGGTAATTGCTACCGGTGGCCTGTCGATCCCGAAGATAGGCGCAAGCGATTTTGCATTCCGCATTGCACGCCATTTCGATCTCAAACTGGTCGAGCCACGTCCGGCGCTGGTGCCGCTGACCTTTGACCATGCGACTTGGGAACCCTTTATCCCGCTGGCCGGCATTGCTCTGGAAGTCGATATTGAAACCGGCGAGAAAAAATCGCGTATGCGCTTTCGCGAAGACTTGTTGTTTACCCATCGCGGCCTGTCCGGGCCGGCGGTGTTGCAGATATCCAGTTTCTGGCAGCCGGGCACTGCATTGACGCTAAACCTGCTTCCTGAAATGGATGTCGCTCAAACCCTGATCGAGGGCAAGGGCTCGATTAAGAAGAATCTCGGCAATCTGCTGGCGCAGTGGCTGCCCACGCGCTTGGCCGAAGGCTTGCTGATTGCAAATGGCGTCAGGCTGGACGCGCGCCTGGCTGACCTGCCAGACAAGCAGTTGCGCAAACTCGGGGAGGCGATCAATCGGTGGGTTATTACGCCGAATGGCTCCGAAGGCTACCGCAAGGCCGAAGTCACGCGCGGAGGTGTGGATACGCGCGAACTGTCCCAGCAGAACATGATTGTTGCCAAAGTGCCGGGCCTGCATTTCATTGGCGAGGCGGTGGATGTGACCGGATGGCTGGGAGGATATAACTTCCAGTGGGCTTGGGCGTCTGGAATGGCTGCAGGATTGTCCGTTTGATAAATATCATTGCGGATATGACACAGGCTGTTTGACAGGCTTTGCAACGGGAATTGAACCTGCTATACTCGCCGTCTTTCCTAAAAACCCTGGCTTGAGTTTACATGACCACAATTCGCCTTAAAGAGAACGAGCCGTTTGAAGTCGCAATGCGCCGCTTCAAGCGCACCATTGAAAAAACCGGTTTGCTGACCGAGTTGCGTGCGCGCGAGTTTTACGAAAAGCCGACTGCCGAGCGCAAGCGCAAGCTTGCTGCTGCCGTGAAGCGCCACTACAAGCGCATCCGCAGCCAGCAATTGCCGAAAAAGATGTACTGATTTCCGCTGCCGCACGCTGTGTGCGGTGCTGCGAAAACCCGCTCCGGAGTGCCGCAGCGGGTTTTGGTGTTTATGGCCTGTAAAATTTGATTTGCGCAGGCTGCGTTTGGTCGAGACTGGAGAAAAAATGAGCCTGAAAGAGCAAATCACCGAAGACATGAAGGCCGCGATGCGTGCCAAGGATGCGGGCAAACTGGGCACGATCCGCCTGTTGACTGCTGCCATGAAGCAGAAGGAAGTCGATGAGCGCGTCGAGCTGACCGATACTCACATCCTTGCCATCATCGAAAAGATGATCAAGCAGCGCAAGGATTCGATCACGCAGTTCGAATCCGGTGGCCGTCAGGATCTGGCGGACATTGAAAAGGCTGAAGTCGCCGTATTGTCCACGTACATGCCGGCCGCTTTGTCGGATGCGGAAATCCAGGCAGAAGTTGCTTCTGCCGTTACCGCCACCGGTGCCTCTGGTCCGCAGGACATGGGCAAGGTCATGGCCGTGTTGAAGCCAAAACTGGCCGGTCGTGCCGATATGACTGCGGTATCCGGTCTGGTGAAGGCCGCCTTGTCCAAGGCGTGAATTATCTGGGGGCGGCGGTTTAAAAAAAGCCGCTTTGCCCCCATTTCCTTTGTATGGCGCCAAGGTGCATGCCGATGCGCCGGCCAGTTCGATAGCGAACTGGCATGCTTTGCTAATCAGCTTCCGGGAACGATCCAACCGCCTGCACCGCCGTGATTCCACAAACTTTCATTCAGGATTTGCTCAACCGGGTCGATATCGTCGATGTCGTCGGCCGCTATGTGCAACTGAAGAAGGGCGGCGCCAATTTCATGGGCTTGTGCCCATTTCATAACGAAAAATCCCCCAGCTTCACCGTCAGCCCGACCAAGCAGTTTTATCACTGCTTCGGATGTGGGGCGCATGGCACTGCCATCGGCTTCCTGATCGAATATTCCGGGCTCGGCTTCGTCGAGGCCGTGAAGGATCTGGCGCAGAACGTCGGTATGACCGTACCCGACGAGGATCGCCTGCCGCCGGCACAGCGCGCGGAAGTGCAGGCCAAGAGCCTGGCTTTGTCGGAAGTGATGACGAAAGCGAACGACTTTTATCGCCAGCAGTTGCGTGGTGCGCAACAAGCGATCGCGTACCTGAAAAACCGCGGCCTCACCGGCGAGATCGCTGCGAAATTCGGTTTGGGCTATGCGCCGGCTGGCTGGGATAGCCTGCGAACCGTGTTCCCCGATTATGCTTCCCCGGCATTGGTGGAGGCGGGTCTGGTTATCGACAAAAGCGAGGAAGAGGGGGGCGGGCGCAAGCGCTATGATCGCTTTCGTGACCGCATCATGTTCCCGATTCGCAACACTAAAGGCCAAGTCATCGGATTCGGTGGTCGTGTGCTCGACGGCGGCGAACCGAAATACCTGAACTCCCCGGAAACACCCTTGTTTCAGAAGGGTAATGAGCTGTATGGCTTGTTCGAGGCGCGCCAGGCGATTCGCGATGCCGGTTATGCACTGGTGACGGAAGGTTACATGGATGTAGTTGCTCTTGCGCAACTCGGCTTTCCGCAGGCAGTCGCAACACTCGGCACAGCCTGCACCGCAACCCATGTGCAGAAGCTGCTGCGCCAGACCGATCATGTGATTTTCAGTTTCGATGGCGACAACGCGGGCCGTCGCGCCGCGCGCCGCGCGCTCGACGCCTGCCTGCCTCATGCAACGGACAACAAAACGCTGAAATTCCTGTTCTTGCCAAGCGAGCATGATCCCGACAGCTATATCCGGGAACTTGGGGCCGAGGCATTTGAGCGGCAGGTGGCCGATGCGATGCCTCTTTCACAATTCCTGCTGAAGGAAGTCTCGCAGGATCATGACCTGGGTACGTCCGAAGGCCGGGCCAGGACGCAGTTCGATGCCAAACCCTTGCTGCAGGCGATGCCCCCGTCCGCGTTGCGGTTGCAGATCGTGCGCAGCCTTGCGCAATTGACGCAAACGACACCGGCCGAGATCGAGGCATTGTTCGAGCTGGCGCAGCCGGTGGCGCGGGTAAAAGTGGCGCCGCCGCGCACCAAGCGTACGCCGCCGATGGGGCTGGAGCGTCAGATGATCCGGCTGCTGGTTGCCTATCCGGCATTGGCGACCAGTCTGGATCGGAGCGCGCTGGACGCCATTGCGCAGCTAGCACCGGACAATGCGGCGTTGCTGATGCAATTGGTCGATGCGTGTCGTGCGCTTGGCGAGCAAGCCAACTTCGCTGCACTGGCAGAACAATTGCGTGCAACAAACTCGGATTTCGATTCGCTGATCGCCGAGGTTGCGGCCGAGACTGAATCGGATCCGGATGCTGCCCGGCTCGAGCTTGTGGGCGCCGTGCGACAGACTAAAATGCAAGTACTGAAAGTAGAGTTAAAGCGTCTGGCAGAGGGCGGCTTGACAACGGAAGAAGCGCAGGCGCGGTATCGCGAACTGATGCACCAACAAAAGCAACTCCAACGTGAAGCCGAGGTCGAAAGCATGCCACGTTAAGTGGCGGCTTGGCTTTGAACTAGAGAAATGTTGCTCTCTGTGGTACAATTAAAAGCTTTTGATTCAAGGCCTTAGCGCGTTTCGCCAAACGGGGTTTATACCGAAGGCAACAAAACTAAGGGATGTCGCGCGGGAGAAGCCGAGCCGGTATGGATGATCGGCTGCACCAAGCGCAATTTCACTCGGCGCACGAGAGCAATCCAATTGGTATTGATTCCATGGCAAACGCAATGAAAAAACCCGCGAAAACGACAACTACCGCAAAAAAAGCTAAATCGGCTGCAACTAAAAGCACGTCGAGCAAGTCGATGGCAAAGCCAGCCGTGAAGAAGGCCGCTGCCGCCAAGCCAGTTAGCAAGGCGAAAACGCCGAGCAAAACCGTGACGAAAACGGTTGCCAAAGCAGCACCGAAGACCGCGGCAAAAGTAGTTCCGTCGAAGGCGAAACCTTCATCCCGAGCGGCTGCAAAGCCGGCTCCCGAGAAATTGAAAGCATCCGTGACCACCAAGAAATCCGAATCGAAGACTGCGGCAAAGCCGGCAAAAACTGCAGCAAAAGCTGCGACCGTGGCAAAAGCTGCTGCGCCGAAGGCCGAAGCTGCGCTGAAGTCCGATAGCAAAGTAATGGCTGTTAGCCAGACTACCGATGCCGCTGCGTTGGCCGCCATCGATACGTCCGGTTATGTGTTGCCCGGCGTGAAAGTGCCCGGCCGTCGCGGCCGCAAGCCGAAGGAATTTCAGCCGGAAAATGATGAAATCGCTGCATTGAACGCCGTCGAGCGCGCAGAACTGAAAGCCGCCGACAAGGCCAAGGCCAAGGATCGCAAGGCCAAGGAAAAGGCGCTGCTGAAGGAAGCATTTTCTTCGGATACCGAGGCGAGCGAGGAAGAACTCGAACAGCGTCGCCAAAAGCTCAAGACCCTGATCAAGCTGGGCAAGGATCGTGGCTTCCTGACCTATTCGGAAATCAACGATCACCTGCCGGAAAACATCGTCGATCCGGAAGCAATCGATGGTATCATCGGCACGTTCAACGACATGGGCATCGCTGTCTACGAACAGGCGCCGGATGCCGAGACGCTGCTGTTGTCCGACAACGTGGCCACCGTTACCAACGATGACGAAGCCGAAGCAGCCGCCGAAGCGGCGCTATCGACCGTCGATTCCGATTTCGGCCGTACCACCGACCCGGTGCGCATGTACATGCGCGAAATGGGCTCGGTCGAACTGCTGACCCGTGAAGGCGAAATCGAAATCGCCAAGCGTATTGAAGAAGGCCTCAAGGACATGATCCAGGCCATCTCCGCTTGCCCGACCACAATTGCCGAAATTCTCGCTGCAGGCGATCGTATTGCGAGTGAAGAAATCAAGATCGACGAAATCGTCGACGGCCTCGTTGATCCGAACGCAAGTGAGGAAGTCGCCGCTGCACCGGTTGCCGCTGCCGCCGATGAAGAAGACGACGAGGAAGACGAGGAAGACGAGGAAGAGGAAGAGGATAACAGTGGCGGTGGTGCCGCTGGATTCTCTGCCGAGCAGCTGGAGCAACTGAAGCGCGACTCATTGGCGAAGTTCGAGGAAATCTCGTCCCAGTTCGACAAGATGCGCAAAGCCTACGAAAAGGAAGGCTACAACTCCAAGCCGTACGTAAAGGCGCAGGAAACGATTTCCAACGAACTCTTATCGATTCGCTTCACCGCCAAGTTTGTCGAAAAGCTATGCGACACGCTGCGTGGACAGGTCGATGAAGTGCGCCACATCGAAAAGCAGATCCTCGATGTGACGGTGAACCGCTGCGGCATGCCGCGTTCGCATTTCATCAAGGTCTTCCCGGGCAACGAAACCAATCTCGACTGGATCGACGGCGAAGTCGCCGGCAACCATTCGTATAGCGCCGTGCTCGGCCGTAACGTACCGACCATCAAGGAACTGCAGCAAAAGCTGCTCGACCTGCAGGCGCGCGTCGTACTGCCGCTGCCGGACCTGCGCGGCATCAACAAGAAGATGGCTGCGGGCGAGATGAAGGCACGCAAGGCCAAGCGCGAAATGACCGAGGCCAACCTGCGCCTGGTGATCTCGATTGCGAAGAAGTACACCAACCGTGGCCTGCAATTCCTCGACCTGATCCAGGAAGGCAACATCGGCTTGATGAAGGCGGTGGACAAATTCGAATACCGTCGCGGTTACAAATTCTCGACCTATGCGACCTGGTGGATCCGTCAGGCCATTACGCGTTCGATCGCTGACCAGGCGCGTACCATCCGTATTCCGGTGCACATGATCGAAACGATCAACAAGATGAACCGCATCTCGCGTCAGATTCTGCAGGAAACCGGCGCCGAGCCGGATCCGGCAACGCTGGCGATCAAGATGGAAATGCCGGAAGATAAGATCCGCAAGATCATGAAGATCGCGAAAGAACCGATCTCCATGGAAACGCCGATCGGTGACGACGACGACTCCCATCTGGGCGACTTTATCGAAGACAACAACACGCTGGCTCCGGCTGACGCAGCCTTGCATGCTTCGATGCGGGGTGTGGTGAAAGACGTGCTGGATTCCCTGACGCCACGCGAAGCCAAGGTGCTGCGCATGCGTTTCGGTATCGAGATGTCGACCGATCACACGCTGGAAGAAGTCGGCAAGCAGTTCGACGTTACCCGCGAGCGCATTCGTCAAATAGAGGCAAAAGCGCTGCGCAAGCTGCGCCATCCATCGCGTTCCGACAAGTTGAAGAGCTTCCTGGAAGGTAGCTAAAATCTAGTCAAGCTTACGGGCCTCTAGCTCATGCTTGGTTAGAGCAGCGGACTCATAATCCGTTGGTGCCGTGTTCGACTCACGGGAGGCCCACCAGTACAACGCAAGGCCCAGCCGTCAAGGCTGGGCCTTGTTGTTT
>DATFAZ010000298.1:0-3946 GCA_035254105.1 Noviherbaspirillum sp.
GCAACTTGCTTTTCCGGGTTGTTGATGAAGTACGGGGACAGGTAGCCGCGGTCGAACTGCATGCCTTCGACGATGTCGAGTTCGTCGTTCAGGGACTTGCCGTCTTCAACGGTGATCACGCCTTCCTTGCCGACTTTTTCCATTGCTTCAGCGATACGGTCGCCGATGGATGCGTCGGAGTTAGCGGAGATTGCGCCAACTTGAGCGATTTCCTTGGAGGTGGTGCAGGGCTTGGCAATCTTCTTCAGCTCTTCGACGGTGGCAGTGACAGCCTTGTCGATGCCGCGCTTCAGATCCATCGGGTTCATGCCAGCGGCAACGTACTTCATGCCTTCGCGAACGATCGCTTGTGCCAGCACGGTTGCGGTGGTGGTGCCGTCGCCAGCGTTGTCAGAGGTCTTGGAAGCGACTTCCTTCACCATCTGCGCGCCCATGTTCATGAGCTTGTCTTTCAGTTCGATCTCTTTAGCGACCGAAACACCGTCCTTGGTGACGGTCGGGGCGCCGAAGGAGCGCTCCAGAACGACGTTGCGGCCTTTCGGGCCGAGGGTGACTTTAACGGCATTGGCGAGAATGTTGACGCCTTCGACCATCTTGTGACGAGCGGAATCGCCAAATACGACTTCTTTAGCTGCCATGTTTGTAGCTCCTAATATTTAATGGATATTCGTATTACTTCTGGACGATTGCCATGATGTCTTCTTCGCGCATCACGAGCACTTCGTCGCCATCGACTTTCACGGTCTGGCCGGAGTATTTGCCGAACAGGACGACATCGCCGACCTTGACGTCGAGCGCGCGGACTTTGCCGTCTTCGAGGATCTTGCCGTTACCAACGGCGAGCACTTTGCCTTGATCCGGCTTTTCAGCGGCGGCTTCCGGGAGAACGATGCCAGACGCAGTTTTGGTTTCCTGGTCGAGGCGCTTGACGATGACGCGATCGTGCAATGGACGAAGGTTCATACAAACTCCTTAAAAATCAATTGGTTATGTTTATTTGCGGCAGAAACGCTGCAAAGCGTACTTCTCCGTGCAGTCCTACCGCACTGGAAATGTTTTGAAGCCAGGGGGAATTGTTAGCACTCTCCCCTAACGAGTGCTAAGTATATGGGCGGTGTTTGGTTTTTTCAAGAAGGGGAAGTGCAATATTGTTATTGCGGTTTCAGACAGAAGAAGCCCCGGATCGTTCCAAGGGCTTTGCCGCACTTACTTGTATGAGGTCAGGCCAGTGCGACTTGCACCTCGATATTGTTCCGGGTTGCGTTGGAATACGGGCAGACTTCATGTGCCTTGTTGACCAAGGCTTGTGCCGCAGTACGTTCCAGTCCCGGCAAGGACACGAGCAGGTTGGCTGACAAACCGAAGCCGCCTTGGCCATTGGGACCGATTCCGACATCGGCTGTTACGGCTGCCTCCGCAGGGATTGCGACTTTTGCATGCATCGCGATAAATTTTAATGCTGACAGGAAACAGGCGGAATAACCGGCTGCGAATAACTGCTCCGGATTGGTGCCTTCGCCGCCCGGGCCGCCGAGCTCTTTCGGGGTGCTCAACCGGGTATCGAGTTTGTTGTCGCTGCTGACGGCACGGCCATCACGGCCGCCGGTAGCGGTTGCCTGGGCTTTATACAGAATCTGCATGAGGTTCTCCTTGGAATGAAAGGTTAATAAGAGGAGGCTTTAATTTATCACGCAATTAAATTGTGTGCAATTTAATTGATTTTCTTGCGAATGCGTTTCCAACCCAGGACGGCTTACGTATTGATATTGATTTTGTTGAGATCATTGCGCAGCGCAGAGAGCTGGGTGCGCAGTGCTTGCAGGGCTTCGTGTGACTGGCCGCTCGCACAAAGGATTTGCTGCGGAATGGAAACTGCCTTCTTTTTAAGGGCGCTGCCTTCCTTGGTGAGCGTAATTCTGACCTGTCGCTCGTCGTGTGCGTCGCGTGTGCGGGTAATGAGCGACGATGCTTCCAGTCGCTTCAGCAGTGGCGTCAACGTGCCAGAGTCCAGATACAGCTTTTCGCCGATGGCTTTGACCAGAACGTCGTCCTGCTGCCACAGCACCAGCATTACCAGATATTGCGGGTAAGTGAGCCCCAGCTTATCGAGATATGGCTTATAGGTTTTTGTCAGCGCCAGTGACGCAGAATACAGTGCAAAACAGAACTGGTTATCCAGCGCCAGCGGATCAAGGGCATGTGTGGCTGACGGTTCAGGGGAGGGGGGCATGGTGTGCGGCTTCGTCATGGGATAATGAATTCAATTGCGCGTGACCTATTTTCTCATCCTATGCGAATTCTGAAGACGCTCCAAGCAGCCTGCTTATTATTTGTGCTCGTTAGCCCAGCCGAGGCGCAACAATTGCCACTTCCGGTTGCGGATGCGCTGCAGCGTGCGGAGATTCCTCTTTCTGCGGTGGGTGCCTACGTGCACCAGGCTGGCAGCGATGCCATGCTGGTGGCGGTAAATGAAACCGTACCGTTCAATCCCGCTTCGACCATGAAACTGGTGACGAGCGATGCTGCATTGGAAGTACTGGGGCCGACATTCGCATGGCACACGCAAGCCTTCGCAGACGGCACGCAGAATGGGGACGTTTTGCATGGCGATCTGATCATCAAGGGTAGTGGCGACCCTAAACTGGTACTGGAAAATTTCTGGCTTTTTTTGCGGCGCATACGGGCGCAGGGAATTCGGGAAATTCGAGGGAACTTGGTTCTTGACCGCAGCATCTTTGAGGAAACGGCTTACGACCCGGCCCAGTTCGACGGCGATCCGTTAAAGCCCTACAACGTCGGGCCCGATGCGCTGCTGCTCAACTACAAGGCACTGACCTTCCGTTTCGTACCGGATGCCACGAATACAGCTGTCGGGATGACAGTCGATCCACCCTTGGCTGCTTACCCGGTATATCCGCCCAGGCTGGCGAACGGTGATTGCGGTGACTGGCGCGGCAAGCTGGTGGCTTCCATCAATGGCCGCAGCGCCCGTTTCAATGGTGTGTATTCCGCCGCCTGCGGTGAAAAGATCTGGCATGTCCATCCATATCAGATGTCGCATTCGGAATATTTTCATCTGGCCTTCAGGCGCATTTGGGCCGATCTGGGCGGCACGCTGAAGGGCGAGCTCAGGAGCGGTACTGTGGCGCCGACTGCGCGTCTGGTTGCCGAGTGGCAGTCGGCGCCGCTCGCGGAGATCATTCGCGACATCAACAAGTACAGCAATAACGTGATGGCGCGCCAATTGCTGTTGACGATGGCTAACAATGTGATGAACCTGCCGGCCAACACCGAGCGCGGCGCGGCTGTGGTGCGGACGTGGCTCGCCAACAAAGGGATTGAGGCGCCGGAGCTGAGCATCGAGAACGGCTCCGGCCTGTCGCGTAGCGAGCGGATTTCCGTGCAGACGATGGGGCGCCTGCTGGATGCCGCATTCCGGTCACCGACCATGCCGGAATTCATGGCCTCGCTGCCGCTGGTAGGCCAGGATGGCACGATGCGCCAACGCCTGGTAACCCAGGCCGTCGCCGGCAAGGCGCATATCAAGACCGGCCTGATCAATGAAGTGCGTGCCATCGCCGGCTACGTGCTGGCCGCCTCCGGCAAGCGCTATGTCGTAGTCTGCATGATCAACCACGCCAATGCAATTCGCGGACAGGAGGCGCAGGATGCCTTGCTTCAGTGGATTTACGAAAATGGCTAGTTGGTGATGGGTTGGAACAGCCCATCTTCTGCACGGGTTTGCATTGATTAACTGACTATATAATGCGGGACACTACGAAATAACAAAATAACAAGGGGCGGAAAATGGGCGAGGCCACCATCGACAGCGTTGCGAACGCACCGCCGTTGCGTTTTGAACAGACGTTGCCGCTCCATCGAACTGCGGAGAAGCCGGCGCCGGCAGCTGCGTCAAACGTGGACCGGTCCACCGAACCGCAGCAGT
>DATFAZ010000299.1:0-9251 GCA_035254105.1 Noviherbaspirillum sp.
CGAAATGCGGTGCGTGCCGCCTCGTCCATCGGGAATTCCCGCCCCGGCAGCAGGCGTACTTCGCGCACCGGATACAGCGAACGCTGGGTATCGGCGTCAAAGGTGCGTATGGTTTCGATCGTGTCGCCGAACAGGTCGAGCCGGTACGGCAGGGCAGAGCCCATCGGAAACAGGTCGATCAGCCCGCCTCGCACCGAGTATTCGCCCGGAGACATCACCTGTGCGACATGGGTATAACCGGCCAGCGTCAGCTGCGACCGCAGCCGTGCTTCATCGAGGGTTTCTCCCTGCTTGAAAAAGAAGGTGTAAGCGGCAAGAAAGGACGGCGGTGCCATGCGCAGCAGGGCGGTGGTCGCCGGGACGATCAGTACGTCGCATTGGCCGCTGCGCACTTCATGCAAGGTTGCGAGACGTTCCGAAACCAGATCCTGGTGCGGGGAGAAAGCGTCGTATGGCAATGTCTCCCAGTCGGGCAACAGATGACAGCGCAATTCCGATTGGTCATTTTTCGCAAACCACGGAATTTCGGCAAGCAGGCGCTGTGCATCGGTGGCGTTCGCGGCAACGATCGCCAGCATGCGCTGCTGCGCTTTCAGTACGCTGGCTGCTTGCGCTAGCACATAGGCATCGGCCGAACCATGTATGGCGGGCAGGGCGAAGCGGTTACCGGGTTTGGGAAGGGACTTTTTGGGATCGAATGACATCAAGTAACGACATCTGGCATGTCAGGAGGGTCAAGCACCATGATGCTGCGGCGGCTTTGACTGTGCGAAAATATGCCGAAATTATAAACCAAGCCCTTCCTTGAAGCCCGGCTGGTTGCGCACCTGAAACCAAAGTGCAGCCGGGCAGGCTATATCGACGATACACATGACTTCATCACGCTACTTCGCCTTGATTCCTGCCGCTGGTGTTGGCGCGCGCATGGGGGCGGAATGCCCGAAGCAGTACATGCCGCTTGCCGGCAAGCTGATGCTGATGCATGTGCTGGATACTTTTGCATCGACGCCATCAATTGAGCATGTTTATGTGGTTGTCAGCAAGGCAGATGGATATATCAGCGACGCATTGGCGGACGCGAATCATCTGGCCGACCGCGTTACCGTGATTTACGAGGGAGGCGCGACTCGCCAGCAATCCGTGCTCAATGGCTTACAGGCCGTACGCGCCCAAGTCGCCGATGACGACTGGATATTGGTACACGACGCAGCACGTCCAGGACTTACGCCAGCCCTGATCGATCGATTAATCAGCGAGGTGCGCAACGATGCTGTCGGCGGCTTGCTGGCCTTGCCGGTGGTTGATACATTGAAACGCAGCGATACCGAGGGGCGTTCCGAAGCCACCGTGCAGCGCGACAAGTTGTGGGCCGCGCAGACACCCCAGATGTTTCGTTATGCGTTGCTGAAGCGCGCGCTGGAACAGGCAATCAATGTTACGGACGAATCCAGCGCGGTCGAAGCACTCGGACTGAGACCGAAGCTTGTTGAAGGCAGTCCGCGCAACTTCAAGATTACCCTGCCACACGATGTCGCTCTGGCGGAACTGCATTTGAAAGAGAAACTATGAACCATCCACCGTTTCGTATCGGACAAGGCTATGACTGTCACGCACTGGTTCCGGGCCGCAAGCTTATTATCGGCGGCGTAAGCATCCCGCACGCAAACGGGTTGCTTGGACATTCGGACGCCGACGTGCTATTCCATGCGATAACGGATGCGATTCTGGGGGCGGCGGGGCTGGGCGATATTGGCCGTCATTTTCCGGACACCGACGAACGTTTCTCTGGCGCGGATTCGCGGGCACTGCTGCGGGAAGCGTGCAAGCGGGTTGCAGCGGCCGGTTATCTGATCGGGAATGTGGATGCAACCATCATTGCCCAAGCGCCGAAGATGGCGCCGCATATCGCGCAGATGGCCGCCCATATTGCGGTCGATCTTGATGTCGCAACCGGGCAGGTGAACATCAAGGCGAAAACGAATGAAAAGCTGGGTTACCTTGGCCGGGAAGAAGGCATTGCTGCCGAGGCTGTCGTACTCATCTACAGGAAATAGGCGGGAAAAGGCAAATCATCCACCTCCGATCCCCTGAATAATGCGGCCAGTTCCTTCGCAGGTCGGGCATTCGCTGCCGTCTTTACGCTTTCCTGTGCCGCTGCAATCCCCGCAGATATCTTCTCCGCTTCCGGGAGTGCCCGGCTCTGCTTCATCTCCCGGCTTCAGATGATTCGGTGGTTGATGCGGGGTGCTGGAAGAAGGCGATATGGCCATTGATAGCTCCTCAAAGAAAAAACGGCATGGAAACAAGTCCACGCCGTTGTTTTTCATTCTCTGCCGTTCGGCATGTCGAATAAGTAGATTGGCAGCTCCTCGGGAAGTTCAAACGCTCATTTCCAGCACTTTCCGAGTGACATCCAGATTAACATCGCGCTGTTCGCCGAGAGCGACCATGCGATGGTTTTCCAGATGCTGCAGGATTGCATCGATGTTTTCGGCGCCGAGCCGGTAATCGGTGAGGCGGGTTTTTACACCCATCTGCTCGAAAAAGTCCTGGGTGCGGCGGATCGCTTCTTCGATGCGGCTGTCTTCATCGCCTTGCGTAAGGTTCCAGACGCGTGCTGCGTATTGCAACAGCTTCGCGCGTTTGCTTTCCTTGCGTACCCGCAGCATGCCAGGCAGCACAATTGCCAGTGTTTGCGCATGGTCCAGCCCGTAGAGTGCGGTCAACTCATGTCCTACCATGTGTGTGGCCCAGTCCTGAGGCACGCCTGCGCCAATCAATCCGTTCAGCGCAAGTGTCGCGCACCACATGATGTTGGCCCGTGTGTCGTAATTTTCCGGATTTGCGAGTGCTTTCGGGCCTTCCTCGATCAGCGTCAGCAGCAAGCCTTCGGCAAAACGGTCCTGTACGGGCGAGTTGACCGGATACGTCATGTATTGCTCCATCACATGCGCGAACGCATCGACCACGCCATTGCCGATCTGCTTTGCTGGCAGCGTAAAGGTAGTAGTCGGGTCGAGAATGGAGAATTTCGGAAACAGAATCCGGTTGGAAAACGCCATCTTCGCCTTCAGCGACTTGCGCGTGACGACGGAGCCATCATTCATTTCCGATCCGGTTGCCGGCAGCGTCAGGACTGAACCGAATGGCAATGCCTGGGTAATGTTTCGTCCACGTTTTTCGAGAATCGCCCACGGATCTCCGTCGAAGCCTACTGCGGCAGCGACAAATTTCGTGCCGTCAATAACCGAGCCGCCACCTACTGCGAGCAGGAAATCAAGCTTCTCCTTGCGTACCAGTTCTACTGCCTGCATCAGCGTTTCATAGCTGGGGTTCGGCTCAATGCCTGAAAATTCCTGTACATGGTGGCTGGAGAGGGCAGCCGTCACCTGATCCAGCACGCCGTTGCTCTTTACGCTGCCGCCGCCATACAAAACCAGGACACGTGCGCCTGCAGGGACTACCTTGGCAAGGTCTGCAATACGGTCTTTACCGAACAGAATGTGAGTGGGATTGTAGAAATCAAAATTCAGCATGGAAAATCCTTTAGATAGATTCGAGCGAGAGAGTTGATGCCAGGAAGGTAAATAGATGCTGTCTTGATGCGAGCCAGAGTTGATTGCGTTTTTTGATGGAGATATTGTAATTGCCAATTTGAGCTTTTGCTGGCTAGGCCCCAGAATGAAATATCCCTACGTTCAGGAGATATTATGGCAAGCGAAGGCTATCATGAACCCTTGGACAGACTCTCGTCGCAAACCTTGGATATGCATCGGGCCATTCTGTCATTGATGGAAGAACTCGAAGCTGTCGATTGGTATAACCAGCGGGTGGATGCAGCGACCGATCCGGAACTCAAGCGCATCCTCCAACACAACCGCGACGAGGAAAAAGAACATGCGACGATGGTGCTCGAGTGGATACGACGGCGTGACCCAAAATTTGACAAAGAGCTGCATGAAATCCTGTTCAAGCAGGGAGATATTGCAGGTCACCATGCTGAAGATTAGTCCTTGCTCCAGACATGACTTCAAAAATCAAGATAAAGCGGGCTTATGAACCGCCTGCCGCGAGCGACGGCGCCCGTATTCTGGTGGATCGCCTTTGGCCGCGCGGCGTTTCAAAGGAGCAGCTCAACATTGTTTATTGGGCCAAGAGCGTTTCTCCCTCGAATGACTTGCGCAAGTGGTATGGACATGACCCGGAAAAGTGGGAGGAATTTCGTGCCCGTTATTTTCGGGAACTCGGCGCTAATCCCGAAGGGCTGCATGAACTGGCGGGCCATCTGAAGTCGGGGACTGTAACTTTTCTCTACAGCAGCAAGGAGCCTGAAATTAATAACGCGGTTGCCTTGCGTGATTATCTAAAACAACACTGAAGCGGTGCCTTCAAAAACAAAACGCCTCCGCGTCATAAGAGGGAGGCGTTTTGTCGGCGAGTATGGGCTGCTCCTTATTCCAGCGAGCCGGTAATGGGAATTGAAATCCTGACGCGCAAGCCACCACCGTTCTTGTTGGAGAGTTTGAGTGATCCATGATGCCGTTTGACGATGCGTTCGACGATCGCCAGTCCGAGGCCGGCGCCATTGGCTTGTCCGCGAGCCTGGTCGAGACGCGTAAACGGCCTTAACAGCCTCTCGAGTTCGGCCTCGGGTACGCCGACTCCATTATCGGAAATGTCAATGATCGCCTGGCTGCCTTCCAGCTTGCCGGTAATATCAATATGGGTAGTGTCGGTGTTGGCAGTCTTGCCGTAGCGACGAGCATTCTCGACCAGATTGGAGACCACACGCTTGAGGTCGGTCGCATTGCCGAATACATTGATGTTATCGGCGATATTTGCATTCACGCTTACGCCATTTACGCGTTCTGCTTCTCGTGCGCATTCTGTCAGCAAGCTGCTCAGGTCGACGCTGCCGACTTGCGCCTTGTCGGTTGGCTTTGCGTATTCCAGAAACTGTCCGATGATTGCATCCATTTGCGCAAGATCGGACTGCATCCCTTCTCGAGCATCATCTGATAGCTTGGCCAGTTCCACTTCCAATTGCATGCGTGCCAGCGGCGTGCGCAAATCATGCGAAATGCCGGCCAGGATGAGCGTACGATCCAGTTCAACACGCTCTAGATCAGCGACCATCTGATTGAAGCTTCGATTCGCTTCCCTGATTTCGGCTGGGCCTTTTTCTGGCAGGGGCTCGGGGCGCTGCCCGCGTGCAATCAACCGGGTCGCAAAAGTAATGCGCGCCAGCGGTTGGTTGATCAGCCGGGAAATGAATACAGCGCCAAGCAGGGACAGTATCATCGCAGCCGTACCCCAGCCTAGCCACTGGATATTTGAAACACGCTCGATTCGTTCACGGTCTAAGCGCAGCCAGTACTCGTCTTCGTCGATCTTGAAGCTGACCCAGAAGCCCGCCACGTCGTTGACACTGCCGGCAAATTTTGTGTCGCCACCGAGCCTGCCCTTGACGTCGGTTTCCACAAGCGTCATCAGTTCGCTCTTGATAGGCGGCGCAACGACGTCGGTTTTTTCCAGCGGATAAATGCGAATGCCTTCATTGCTGGCCAGGTCGAACAGCAGTTCACGTCGAAGGTCAGTGGCGGAATGGGTCAGCGCAGCACGAGTGATCGTCACGATTGAAATGATCTGCGCCGCCATCTGCTGAGCGCGCGGTGTGCGCTCCACGACCCGAAAACTCGCAACCCACGCCATGATGCTGGCCGTGATAAGGAAAGCGAGCAGGAAAAAGGTACGCCAGAACAGGCCGCTTTTCAGCCAGCTGAGTCGTTTTCTGAGAAACGCGATCAAGTCGGTATTACCACGGTTTTAGCGTGGCTGGCCTTCCGGAATGAATACATAACCCAGGCCCCAGACCGTTTGGATATAGATCGGATTGGATGGATCGGGTTCGATCAGTTTGCGCAGGCGGGAGATCTGCACATCCAGGCTGCGGTCGAACACTTCATATTCGCGCCCGCGCGCAAGTTCCATCAGTTTTTCTCGTGACAGCGGTTGCCGCGCATGCCGGGCAAACACCTTCAGCACTGAGAACTCCCCCGTCGTCAGCGAGATGGTTTCACCTTTCCTTTTTAACATGCGGGTGCCGAGATCGAGAATGAAATCGCCGAACTGGAAGGTTTGCGGCGTTTCCGAGGGCGCACCAGGAATTTCGTCTGGGCCCTTGCGCCGCAGGACTGCATTGATGCGAGCAACCAGTTCGCGTGGATTGAACGGTTTTGGCAAGTAGTCATCCGCACCCATTTCCAGACCGACGATGCGATCAACGTCTTCACCTTTTGCTGTCAGCATGATGATTGGTGTTTGATCGCCCGCGCCGCGCAGACGTCTGCAAATCGAGAGGCCGTCTTCACCGGGAAGCATCAGGTCCAGCACCAGCAGATCGTAGCGCTCGCGGATCCAGAGCTTGTTCATTGCCTGCGCATTTTCGGCAGTGACGACGTTGAATCCTTGCTCGGCAAGGTAACGGCGCAGCAGGTCGCGAAGACGGAGATCATCATCGACGACCAGTATTTTTGCCTGAGGGCCGCTGGGTGCTTGGGGGGAGGTATTTGCAGTCGGATTGGGTGTGTTCATGGCGCTATGGTAACGTCAGAAAACCGGGGTTCAAAATCTTCAGTGCAAGTCATTACAAAGTGTTACACACTTTACCTCAAACAGGTTACCCCATGTCGGGCTGCGGCATACACTTAATCATCATCCTTGAACTTGGGCGACCTGCCGAGTTTATCTCAATCTGACAAGTACAAATCAAAAGCTTACTCCCGGCGTGAGGGCGCGGGAATTTTTAGTGTAGACATGCGATTCATAAAAAACGGCATTTTTTTCGTGGTGATACTCGGTGTGGCAAATACCTTTGCTGGACCGGTCGGATATCGCAGCGACGGATTGAATGCCATACGTACCTACCAGATGCAAGGTTTTGTATTTGAACGGGGCGAGCAACGCAGCATGCCGCAAGCCGAGCGGGAAATTGATCGTCATCGCAACAGCCGCGGCGCTGGCCGTCAGGACAGCAGCGGTTACGGCAGCCAGGACGAAGCCGGTTCTTCTGCCGACAACGGGCAAAAACAGGGCAAATTGTCGCCCGAGGCGCGCCGGGCATTGCGCCGTCAAATCGACGAGGCCGGTCAAGACATCTATAAGCCAAAGCGCTGATTTTCACTGTACGAACAGGTCCCTCGCATTAGTCCCTGCCGGAGGGAGCTGAACGTCCGTTCTCAGGGCTTTTGTGCGCGGCGTCGTGCCGCAATATCGGCCGTCAGTTTGGCAAGTTGCTTGTAGAGTGCGCCATGGCGTTGATCCCAAGTGTTTATCGCACGGTATTGCTTTACTGCGGTCCCGATATCACCACGCGCGATTGGGCCGGTGAGGGCGTCGGTTGGCCCCAAACGGAAAACATTGTCGACCGTCCCACGCACCAGCGGCTCCATCATTTGCAGCGCTACCTCCTGCGGTATTCCCGCCTTTATGTATGCCTGCATTGCGACATCCAGCAAGGTCACCAGGTAGTTGGACGCAAACACTGCGGCAGCATGGTAGACACTTTTAAATGCGGCATCGATAGGAACCAGCCGGGCACCGATTGCCGTAAATGCGCTGCTTAGGAGACTGACCGCCTCCTGGTCGCCTTCGATTCCGCAAAACGTTCCGGCAAAGGCTTCTACCGCCTGTTCCGGAGCAGCAAAACTTCGGATCGGATGAACACTTGCAACAGCAGCGCCGCGTCCGGACGCATCTTTCAGCTCCGTAGAGGGCAGCGCACCGCTACAATGAAACACCACGCTGCCAGCACGCAAGAGGCCGAGCTGCGCCAGTGCCGCGCAGGACTCAGCGATCTGGCTGTCCGGTGTGGCAATCATGGTGATGTCGGCTGGCCTTAACTCGCTGTATGAGCTGACTGCTTTACCCGCCTGCATGAATGCAACGGCCTGCTCACCGCTTTGCACTGAACGGTTCAGTACATGCTGGATCACAAATGGTCCGTTTGCGGCCCAAAGCTTGCCAAGAACCCGGCCTGTATTTCCGCAGCCAATGATATTCAGTATCTTGTCCACAAGTGCGTTTCAGTCCATGGTCGGATGTTTGTTGTTGGCTTGCTGTGCGCGCCATTCGCGCTCAAGCAGGGAATAGCAGTTCAGGTCGTGAAACCTGCCTCCCCAGAATGCCTGTTCCCGATGTATTCCCTCGAATTGGAAGCCAAGGCGTGTCGCAAGGCCGATAGAAGCCAGGTTATCGGGGTGAGTCTCTGCCTGTATCCGATGCAGCCGCATCACGCTGAATCCGTAATCCAGTATGGCTGCAAGAGCTTCACGCATATAGCCTTGCCCTCTGCAATCGCGCAGGATCTCATAGCCGATTACGCAGTTACGCCAGCTCCTGTTCCAGCGGAACAAGCCGCAAGTGCCGATCATTTTCTTGTCATTGCGCCGCTCCAGCGCCCAGCGAAATCCGGTGCCGGCGTGGAACCAGCTGGCAAACATTTCCGCAAGCTGGTCAGCCTCTGACAGGTCTGTGACCGGATCGACTCCATACCAGCGCATCCATTCGATGTCGGAATGAATTGCAAATAGCGCTGCCGCATCGGAAGGCACGATCTGCCGTAAATGCAGGCGCGATGTGCGCAGGTCAGGAAAAGAGTGGAGCATCGGAACCGGTCATCGCGGCTGCAAGCCGCGAAATTGAACTCAATCCTTGAATTTTACCGCCGGACCAGTTGACCAGTAGGGGCCTTCGGTAGGGTGGTTCTTGCGCTGCACCATCATACGTTGCTGAAACAAGGGGTGTGCAATTGCTTCATCAGCGCGCAGGATCGGCGTTACGCAGCAGTCGACAAACTCGAACTTTTCAGTCCATTCGGCCATCGTATGCTGGATAAAGATAGCATCGAGTTCGGCTTTTACTGCCATCGCGTCAATGCCGCCGACCTCTTGTCCGAGGCTCCAATGTTTCTTCTTCAGATCCGGTCGTCCCAGCACGTCACAGCAGCTTTCCCAGAATTTCAGCTCCAGTGAGCCAACTGCCATGAAACGGTCATCGCTGGTGCGATAGACGTTGTAGCAGGGCACGCCGCCAGTCAGCAGATCGCGCCCCGGCGCAGCCGGCTGGCCAAAATTGTTCACGGCAACCAGCGGCATGATGTTATGGGCGAATACGGCATCGGTCATCGAAACATCGATAAAGCGGCCTTGGCCGCCGACGCGCGCACCGATCAATGCAGCAAGGATGCCTTG
>DATFAZ010000300.1:0-6908 GCA_035254105.1 Noviherbaspirillum sp.
CGATTTTCGCCAGGCGCAGGAAGACCTGCGCGGCAAGCTGCGCCAGGGCATGCTGGACGCAGCCACGCGACTGCTGACCGACGAAGGGCCGGCGGCGCTGACCGTGCGGCGCGTGGCCGAGGCAGTGAACTGCTCGACGACACTGTTGTATTCGTTGTTCGGCGGCAAGGACGGTCTGGCCAACGAACTGTATCTGGAAGGCTTTGCGCGGCTGAAGGCGGAATTCCTCGCTGCGGCGACACAGGCGTCCGGAAAAGGTGGTTCGGATGGCCTCGAACCGCTGCGGCGTTATGCGCGCGTGTATCACCAGTATGCAAAGAGCAACCCGAGCTATTACATGGTGATGTTCGGCGACGCCATCGCCGGCTTCGTGCCGCCGGTGGAATCACGCAAGCAGGCATGGGAATCGCTCGCCGCATTGATTGACGCTTTCGACGCCTGCATGAAAAACGGTGCGCTGCCGCCATCCAATCCGACCGCTGCTGCGCGCCTTCTGTGGGCTGCGATGCACGGCGCGGTCAGCCTGGAACTGAAAGGCTATTACCTGAAGACCGAGCGCGCGGACGAACTGTTCAATGCGGCGGTCGAAGCGATTCTTGTCTCCTTGCGGCTCAACGGCGCAAGCAGCAAAAGCGCGGCACACCAGTAAGACATTCTTCAGCAATGCAATAACAACTAACAACATTCAACGGGAGTTCACCATGACATATGAATGCATCAGCTTCAGCATCACCGACAAAGTCGCCCATCTGGTCCTCAACCGCCCCGCTACGCTCAACACGATGCAGCCGGTATTGTGGCGCGAGCTGACCGAAGTGCTGGAGACGCTGCAGCGCGATGCCTCGGCGCGCGCACTGGTGATCTCTTCGACAGGCAAACATTTCACCGCCGGCATGGCGCTTGATGTGTTCGGCGGCACGCCGGATTCCGCCGCACTCAACGACGGCACGGCCGGTGGCCGCTCCAACATCGCACTGCTGCTGGCGGACATGCAGCGCGCGTTCAACCTGATTGAGGACTTGCGCATGCCGGTCATCGCTGCGATACAAGGCGGTTGCATCGGCGGCGGCGTCGACATGATCTGCGCCTGCGACATCCGGCTGGCCAGTGCGGATGTCTTTTTCTGCATCCAGGAAATCAATATCGGCATGGTCGCCGACCTCGGCACGCTGCAGCGCCTGCCGAAACTAATTCCGGAAGGTGTCGTGCACGAACTGGCCTACACCGGCCGGCGCATGCCGGCACAACGCGCGCTTGCCGTTGGGCTGGTCAACGAAGTATTCGAAACGCAGGAAGCGATGGTGGAAGGCGCGCTGCAGATGGCACGCGAGATTGCCGAAAAACCACCGGTCGCCATCTGGGGCAGCAAGCAGGCAATCCATTACGCCCGCGACCATTCGACGCGCGACGCGTTGCAACAGATGGGATGGCTGCAATCGGGTATCTGGCGTACCGGCAATCTGGTGGAATCGTTCATGGCGAAGCAGCAGGGACGCACGCCGCAGTTTGACGATCTGCCGCCGATGCGTTCGTTTTTGGAAGCAAAGTACGATTTAAAGTAAGGCAGGACTGCGCCCATTTCCCTAACTGAAAAAGGAGACCGTCATGTTCCAACCGAAGCTCATGCAAGGCAAACGCATCCTCGTCACCGGCGGCGGCACTGGCCTGGGACGCGCAATGGCGGAAAAATACCTGTCGCTCGGCGCCGAACTCTACATTTGCGGCCGCCGCAAACAGGTCTGCGACGACACCGCAGCGGAACTGATGGCGCAGCATGGCGGTAGCGTGAAAACCTTCGGCATCGACATCCGCGATGCCGCCGCCGTCGATGACATGGTCGGGCAAATTTTTGCAGAAGGTGCGCTCACCGGCCTGGTCAACAATGCCGCCGGCAATTTCATCTCGCCCACGGCGGCGCTGTCGCCGCGCGGCTTCGATGCCATTGCCAACATCGTCATGCACGGCACCTTTTATGTCACGCACGCAGTCGGCAGGCGCTGGGTGGACATGGCTGCCAAGGGCGAATGGAAACCGTCGGACGGCTACCGCAGCGTGGTGTCGATCATCGTGACCTGGGTGCTCAACGGCGGTCCCTTTGTGGTGCCGTCAGCCATGAGCAAGTCCGCGATCCATGCGATGACGATGTCGCTTGCGACCGAATGGGCACAGTACGGCGTGCGCCTGAACGCGATCGGCCCCGGCGAGATCCCGACCGAAGGCATGAGCAAGCGCCTCAACCCCGGTGAAGAACCGGGTGCACGCTCGGCAGCGGTCAACCCGATGGGCCGCGCCGGACGCATGGAAGAACTGCAGAATCTTGCCACCTTCCTGATGGCCGATGGCTGCGACTGGCTGACCGGCCAGGCCATCATGATGGACGGCGGCGGCCATCTCGCAACCGGCGGCAATTTCTATGAGTTGCGCTCGTGGACCCCGGCGCAGTGGAAGGACGCGCGCGACCATATCGAAGCGCAGAACCAGAAGGACCGCGCGCAGCGAACAGCGTAAGACAGCCGGCAGCAAAAGCGGTGGAGGCGCTCACACCTCCGCCAATGCCGGCTTTCTCTCAACTGTGCGCGCCAGACTCGGCGGTGCCGCTTCGAACTTTTTCCAGACGCGCCGCAACTGCCGGCTGGAATGGAAACCGGCGCGTTCCGCCACGCGCTCCATATCCAGCTGCGACTGATTCAGCAGGTCGCGCGCCAGTGCAACGCGAATGCGATGGAGATAATCCACGATGCCCGTCCCGGCATGCTCGCGGAACAGGCGCGTCAGATGCCGCTCGCTGGTGCATGCGATCTGTGCCAGTTGCATATTCGTCCAGTCTCTGGTGGGTTCGGCGACGATCGCGTCTTGCACACGGTGGATCGCCGGATGCATGTGATTGCGAAAGGCTATCCACGGCGATAGTTGCGGGTCAGTGCCAGTGCGCCGCATGTAGATAATCATATGGCGCGCAATCGCAGCAGTGCATTGATAACCGGCGATCTGGGCGACTAAATGCAGCGTCAGATCGATTCCGGTGCATGCGCCGGCACTGGTGCAGACCAGGCCGTCTTCCACGAAAATCCGGTTCTCCAGCACATGCGCGCGCGGCGCCAGCTCACGCAGCCTGTCGCAATGTTCGTGATGCGTAGTGCATTGCCGACCGTCCAGCAGACCCGCATATCCGGCCAGTATCGCGCCGGTGCAGATGCTCAGCAGCCGGTGGCATGGCCTGACATGCTGCCGCAGCCATGCAACGGTAGCTTGTGCGGCATCGCTGCTGAAATCGTCATCATTGCCGGTGCAGGCGATGATCATCACGATCGCATTGTCCGGCAAGGACTGCGGCAAGGGGGTGAACCCTGTCAGGCCGAGTCCGATCGAGGTATTGATGCGCGGCTCGGCGCTGACATAGTGCATCCGGAACAATGGCGGCTGGCCGCTCCTTTCCGCAAAGCGGTTTGCGGAACGCAGGATCTCCGCCGGTCCGACAAGGTCCAGCGCGAACGTATCTTCACGCAGCACGAAATAAACCGGAATCACTTGGTCCTGAGTATTCAGTTGTTCCATTGTTGTTATCCCATCGATATTCCATTTGCTTTGCGGTGGCCTGCGCCAGTGCCCGGCCTCCCAGCCGCTCGACCAGATGCAGGCTCATGTCGATGCCGGCCGAAATGCCGGCAGACGTGACTACTTTACCGCAGTCGATCCACGGCACGTTCTGGCGCACCCGCAGCTTCGGAAAGCGCGCCTGCAACTCTTCCTGATCCTCCCAGTGTGTCGTCGCGGCCAGCCCATCCAGTAGTCCGGCTTCGGCGAGCAGGAACGCGCCGGTGCAGACCGACGCCGTAATCGCCGTGTCCTTTGCTTGAGTACGAATCCAGTCGATCACCGTGCGGCTGCCAATCACCTTCGATACATCGCCACCCGGCACGATCAGTACATCGATATCCGCTGACGGCAGCAGCACGCAGTCCGGCAATACCTTCATCCCGCCTCGCGCGCGCACCGGGCGCATCTCGGCGGCAATCAGGAAGCAGCGGAACTGCGGTTCTGCATTGCATATGCGCGCCTGTACCCGCGCTGCAGTCGAGAACACTTCATACGGACCGGAAAAATCGAGGATTTCGACATCGTCGAAAACCAGTATGCCTACGCTCAACATGATCTGTCCCTTGCAGGTGAAAACAATAAGGAGCCAACACCTGTATCGTAGGGAGCCGTCGGTCGGCGCGATACGCGAGCAAGAGACAAGAAGCGGACAAAAACGGACAAGCCGTTTACCGGTCTTTTTGAAAGATAGGTGGTCTAGTTTTTATTGGCAAGGCGGTCGCCGTGCAACTCCGCTGCGCCGGCGCGCACCAATTGTGCCACCGCCCATTGGGTCAGTTCGGAATCAGATTTTTGCAGGTAACGCCGGTTCGCTTCATTGAACAGAAACATTCCCGAGAGCAGCGCCTGTACCTGCGGCAAGGACATTTCCTGCTTTTCCAGCAACAGGAATTTCAGCAGCACCTTGATGGCATTCTGCGCATTGCGCACCGGATCGGCGATGAAATAATCGATGCGCGAGAACGATGCTTCCAGCGCCTTGCCGACATCGGTAAACGACGCGCCATGGCCGGGGATGACAAGCTTCGCGTCGAGCGAGGCAATCAATTCCAGCGTTGCGCGCACTTCGGCAAAACCGGATTCGCCTTCGAGTTCCGGAAACACGACGCCGAAGCCGTTTTCCCACAGTGCATCGGCGGAAATCAGGATGCGCTCATCAGCGCAGTAGAAGATCAGCGAATGCGGGTCGTGGCCGGGCGCGGCGAGCGCCTGCCATGTCATGTCGCCGAGCGTGAAGATGTCGCCCGGCGCGATGGTGGCGTCGAAGATGAAGCGCTCGCATTGCTGTCCGGTCGCCTTGTAAGTCAGTGCATCCACATCCCAGGCGCGCACCTTGTCGGCTTCGGTGGCAGGGATAGCAGTGTGGCAGCCGAAGCTGCGCTGCAGCGTTGCATTGCCGCCGCAGTGGTCGGAATGCAGATGCGTGTTCAGCAGCCTGTCGAGATTCCTGCCCTGCAGCGCATGCTTTACCAATGCCAGCGTCTGCGGCGCGTGCGTCACGTAGCCGCTATCGACCAGCGCGGTTTCCTTGTGGCCGGTAAAAAGGATGTTGTTCGATGACAGCCAGCCGCGCTCGAACACGCGCATCGTTGCGGGAAGCTTCATTTCTTCATCTGAAAGGCGAGCGAAATCTTGGCGAACTCGACCAGCACCGCTTGCGAACCGCCGTTGAAGGTCGAAAACGAATTCCCGGTGCGCACCACCAGCCGCGGCGGGAAGATCCAGCTCAGGTAAGGAATGCCGATCAGCTTGGCGCCGCGCACATCACGCCATTCGACATGACGGTTGTACATCCAGGTCTGGGTGATGCCTTTTTCATCGATCGTCACTTGCGAGCGCAAGAACCAGTAATAACTGATGGCCAGCATCAGTGCCGCGCCCAGCAGCAGCATCTTGACGCCGAAGCCGTACTCCAGCAACGGGAAACGCAAGGTAATGGTGAACGCATATGCCGCCAGCACGATGGTCACCACGGTCGCGAGCAGTTTGAACAAGCTGCTGTATGCCGGGCCGGTGACGGTTCTTTCCGGCGTGTAGAAGTTGAGTTTCATTATCTGTCTGTACGGTGTACGCCTTGCGGGAGTTCCTGCGCAGCCTTGATGTGGACGGAGCGGAAGAAAGGATCGCCGCGCAGGTAGGCAAGCAGCATTTCGGTGGAATCCACGCCCCAGAAGCAGCGATTATCCACGACGGCGGTCGGCACGCCAAACACCTTTGCTGCAATTGCCTTTTCGCCATTGTCGCGCAATTGCTGTTTTACTTCAGGCGCATCGAGCATCGCAGGCGTTACTTGCAATTCCTGCAGCAACGCCTCCCACGCGGCCGCATCTGTGGGCAAATGGCCTTCCTGCCAGACAAAACGAAACAGGCGGTGCACGACATCCTGCCCGGAGCCGAGCGCGATACACAAGCGCAGCAAGGGCAAAGGGTTGAACGGATGATGCGTCGGCAGCTTTAACGCAATGTCATGTTGATAGGCAAACCACGCGCATTGCTCAAAAATCCACGTACGCTTCGGCGCAATTTCAGCCGGGCCGACGTTATCCCAATGCTTGAGCAGACCGGCAAACAGTACGGGTTTGAATCTGATGCGCACGTCGGCAGGCAGCGTATGCAACAGCTCGCTCTGCAGATAGGAGAAAGGGGAAATGAAATCAAAGTACCAGTCGAGTTGCTTCATGCCTGCCTCCCTAGTTTTCTAATATGCCAGCGTGTCCGGTCAAAAACTTTCCTGCCTGCGACGTCTGATCTCGATCCACATCTGACGCTTCATTTCTTCGGTCGCACTGCTCCATTGCGCGATCTCGTCGATGGTGCGAAGGCATCCCTCGCACAGGCCGGTTCGCGAATTCATCTTGCAAATGCTAATGCAGGGTGAAGGCGCATTGCCGGCGTCGGAAGTCGGGTCGAAATCAATCATGCCGTCTGCTTCGCCTTCTTTTCCGCCAGTCTGGTATCGAATTTTTCCCGGCTGATGATCATGCGCTCATGCGTGCCTTCGGTAATCTTGTCCAGCCCGTCCCATGCCTCGACACGGAACTTCACACGGCGGCCTTCGACCTCGACGACTTCGCCGCGAATCTGCAATGTCATGCCGGGCGGGGTCGGTGCCAGGTGCGAAAAACTCACATGCACGCCAAGGCTCTGTTCGCGCGGCCAATCGACGTAGTCCATGATGCCGCGTGTGCATGCCAGTTCCATCATGCCAACCATATAACCGGTAGCAAGTACGTCCGGCATGTCGCGGCAGAAATCGGTGTCGTGGTACAAGCGCGGCACGGTAGAGCGCTCCGGCACCACATAGGTCCATT